>JAJPJF010000280.1 GCA_021324415.1 Nostocales cyanobacterium Centralia_MAG_434 | reverse complement strand
CTCCTTGTCCCCCTTGTCCCCCTTGTCCTCCTTGTCCCCCTTGTCCTCCTTGTTCCCCTTGTCCTCCTTGTCCCCCTTCCCTTGTCCCCCTTTGCCTTGTTCCAAAATCTGCTGTAAAAAACCTACACTGTCAGCCACTCCCCATTCTCAAGACAAAATTAAAATATTAAAATAAATCTTTATTCCTAACTCCTAACTCCTAACTTTTAACGTAGCCATGACCTTGTTAGCGCTTGATTTTGGTGGGACTAAGCTGGCGGCTGGGATAGTCAATGCAGGGTCGAGGGAATGGTTGGGTTATGAGCGTGCTTTATCTCCAGCGAATGCAAATGCTCATACTGATCTGGAAATTATGCGATCGCTCATCCACTCTCTACTACAAGGAGCAAAGCCAACTGCTATTGGTGTCAGCTTTGGTGGGCCAGTAGATGCAACGACTGGGAAGGTGAGGCTATCTCATCATGTCCCTGGATGGGAAAACGTTCCTCTACAAGACTTATTGATGGAAGATTTTGGTGTTCCTACTCGTGTTGATAACGATGCTAATGTTGCTGCTTTAGGTGAGCATCGCTTTGGTGCTGGTCAGGGGTACGATAGCCTATTTTATGTAACTGTTAGCACTGGTGTGGGAGGAGGTTGGATACTCAATGGTAAGCCTTGGCGAGGTACTGAAGGGATGGCTGGTGAGATTGGGCACATGGTTGTTGATCCTTCTGGACCAGTTTGTTTGTGTGGGAAGCGGGGTTGTGTGGAACGGTTGGCCTCGGGACCTTACATGGCAAGAGATGCGAGAGAGGTTTTAGAAAACGAACCGCCAAGACGCAAGGAAAGCAGAGAGGTCAGAGGAGAGGTATTGAGGGGTTTGGTAGGAGATAATTTAGATTTGATCACAGGGAAGGTATTGAGTGAAGCGGCTGCAACTGGAGATGATTTAGCTAGAGAGCTTTTGTATCGGGCTGGTTGGGCGCTAGGTATGGGTATTGGCAATGTGGCGAATTTAATGAATCCCCAGCGGTTTGTGTTGGGTGGTGGTGTGACGAAAGCAGGGGAGAGTTTTTGGGATATAGTGAGGAAAGTGGCCCGAGAGACCGCGTTACCAGAGGTGATGAATTTGGAAATTGTGCCAGCGGCTTTGGGTGATGATGCACCACTGTGGGGTGCGGTGGCGTTGGCTGATGATATTGCTGTTGACTGCAACACTTGATCAAGTGCTATACTATGAAACATTGAGGGCGCGTAGCTCAGTGGATAGAGCAACAGATTCCGGTTCTGTTGGTCGGGGGTTCAAATCCCTCCGCGCTCGTTATGTCGATTGCCAAATTGTTTGTCCGCGTTGACAAATTGTTGTCCATCTTGCCAAATTGTGTGTAACACCAATTTTCTGCCGTATACTCAAGTATGGCAGCACTCTTTTTAGGTAGCAACTATTCAGTATTTAATATCAAAAGTCAATCTTTCCAAATAAAAGAATCTGTTGCTATATCCTTGCAACCCACTTAAAAACTTTTTGTGATTTGCGGTTTGTTTGAATTATCTCTTAACTGAGTATCTAGCAAGTGTGAGTATTTATATACGCAATACTTGGACTAAAACAACGTAGATTTAACAATATCTGAATAAGAGCTAAGGTTTCTATAGTTTTACTTTTATTAAAAAGCTATATCTTTATGTAAATAAATTCTTTAGTTTAGCTTATTGATCTGATAACGAAACTTGAGAAAATAGATAAGCTGGCTCAAGAAAATTGAACGCCACCCAATATATCAGTACTAGAAACCTAAATTGTTAATTAATTCTTCTACTGCTAAACTCTTGGTATCTTCAGGTAGATAATCAAAGACTTTTTTTAGAAGTTCTGGAGACGCATTTTGAGCAAACCAGTCTGCACTAGGATTCTCTTTAATATTCAAAAAATACTTTAAACGTTCTTCTATAGATTCTTTATCAGGTTTATCTAATTGTCCAATTCTATCTAACCAATTAGCTGATGAGTCTTTAAAGCAATTAGCATCAACAGTACATATTTGATGAACTAAAGCGTAAGAATTTTTATCAAGACTATTTCTACTTGTAGGGTTAATTGGATATGTGGTTGGTAAACCGTTAAATGTTGTTTGTGAAGTCATAGGAATAACGGAAAACGTTGCTATATATCCAGATTCATCTTGAAACTGATCACTTGTCCACAAGATGTAAGGATGTATCCCTCTAAAAACCCTGCTTGAGTTGATAGTCTCACTACAAGTTTGACATCCTATTTCATCTGGCTCATCTAAATTATAAATATGAACATGACCCCACCTGCAACGAAGAGATACTCTGTAGGGATTTATGAAATAAATCCAACCTTGTCTAGGTTTTTGTCCAGCCACCTTACAATCCTAATTCCCCAACTAATCTCTCTCTTTCTGCCTGTAAATTAAGTTTAACTTTTTCTTCTGGCTTATGAGTATTTTTTACTTCCACCATTGGAGCAGTATCATAGACGTAATCCAGTAGCTGATCTAGTTTATCTGCACCAGCCCACTCTCTGCGAATATTATCTAACACAAACTTAATACTGAGAGGTATTTGTAAATTATCTACCTGAGCAGCTTCATTTTCAGGTCTAATGTATGTTACATTACCTTGCGATTCTTGGATAATCTCTTTCCCATTCATTTCATTCAAAGCAGTGTTTATACCCTCATTCCAAGGGCCAAAGTGGTAATAGCACCAATCTAGATCAGTCAGTTGTTTTCCCGTCCACTTAACAGAGTAAAGATCAGCTAAGTATAAGAATTTGATTAGCTGTGTTTTTGTAATATATCCTTTTGTCGCGTAGACAAAATATTTGATAAGTTTATCCACCATAACTCTTCTCTCTACTAGTAACAAAATAGCGTAAATTGATTAAAAAATATAGCTGTTTATAAGTACTCATAATGATTTTTATTAAAAAATTTTTAGAGTTGTTGTCAAAATTTATATAAGTTAAGTGTAGTTTTTGATCCAATACTTGACGAGTGGTTGACTCACTCCCCATTGCTGTTCAGTACAATTGTACTATATGAGCAATTATATACATTAATTTTTGATAAAAATCTTATATATTGTTCGCATCTTATAGACTTGTTAGATTTGGCTGAATAACCGAATGAGTTCCATATTTCATCCCCACCCCAGCAGGTGGTAGCATTTGCGCTAACCTATCGGCATCAACCCCCAGAACCTTAGCCCATGACTCCAATTGCTGGCAAGAGGGTGGGGGAGTGAACCGAAACTTCTCCCATCTTGCGATCGCACAATCTATTTTTTGTCAGAATTGCTCATGCAATCACTCTTAGTATAGTGCAAAGGGAAAAGTACTATATTAACTGGTTAAATTCACCAGTTGTTGCTCCACAACTTGTACAAAACCAATAGCAATTTGAATGAGTGGCCAACCCACTAAACAAATTAACGCTGCCTGTCGTGTACTGATATCTAAACCTTGACGGACTGCCACAATCACCGCTAGTAGGCTCCATACCGCCAACACCAATTCTATAGGTCTTCCTAATAAAGGAATCAAAGTTAAAAAGTTCAGTATTTGTGGTGCATAGGCAAAGCCAATTGGACTTAACAAATCACCATATGTTGGGTCAATTGGCTTCAACCACTGCCCAATTTTCCAGATAGTGAAAGTCCAAAAATAGTATCCAGCAATCACACTTAATACATTCATTAAAAGCGACACCAGCAATACAGGAGGTGTAGCAAGACTGATCAACAAAATAACAGCACTACCCAAAACATGGGATAAAGCTGCCAAAATCACGACAGTTAGAGCTAATCTTCGAGTTTGTGGTGTATCACGGGCATTTTCATAGAAGTTGGTATTCAAGGCAAGAGCTTTTCTCAGTGTCTCACAAACACTCTGCTTTCTCTGCTTTGATTTAGTGTTGTTACTTGCACTATTTTGACTACAGCTCACGATGGATGCAAAATGTCACAGGTTCTGATTTTATATACAACAGGTTCAGGGCAACCATCTCATCCATCTTAAAGAGTACTTTGTTTCTTTTGTAAGTGGAAATGCTTAAATTTATTCAGTGGGTACTGTTACAATTGCGCAGTGACACCTTAAAGCTGCTCACTCTGGCGGGAGTATTGCTGCTGATATGGGGAACTTTTGCACCTGTGGGCACTCTGGTATGGTGGATGAATCAAAGTGCCGAGACTTTGGGTTTTAAGAAAAGCTATCTTCAACATTTACTAACAAATGATCGCTCTACGAAAGTTGTCCAAGCTGGCAATATTGATTGCTACATTGTCTTTTTGCCCGGAGTGGGAGATTTCTCCGCCAATCAGTTGACGAAAGGTGAGGAATTTTTTCTAAATCGCTTGGTTCAACTTCACCCTAACTGTGTACAGGTTTCGGATGTTTTTCCCTATTCAGTTACTGATAAAAGTTTAGGTGGGCAAAGATTACTCGCTCCCTTGTGGCGCGCGGCTGAGAATGCAGACGGTTGGCTGGATAATGCAGATGTCTTGATCAAGATTCGTAATCTTTGGCGGTTTGCAATTTCTGCCGACGCTCGCTACGGTCCGATTTACAATCGGGGAATTGCAACAACAGTCATCCGTCGCATGAATGCTGCATATCCTCTCAAGACAATGACACACCAGCCCATAAAACTTATTTTAATTGGCACTAGTGGTGGAGTACAAGTAGCTCTTGGTGCTGCTTCTTATCTGGATCAGTGGCTGAAGCCAGAGTTGATAGTCGTTTCCATCGGTGGGGACTTTGACGGTAATACTGGCTTTGAGGAAGTTGACCATGTCTATCATCTACATGGTCAGAGAGATTGGATTGAGGACATTAGCCGCATTGTATTTCCCTCGCGTTGGCCTTGGACAGTTGGCTCCCCCTTTAATCAAGCTCGTCAACAGGGACGTTATACCGTTCTAGGGAGCGGACCGCACACTCACACTGGTCCCCAAGGCTATTTTGGTACAACACTTGTAAAAGAAAGCAACACTACCTATGTTCAGTTAACACTACAAAAAGTTAATCAACTGCCTATTTGGTCTAAACCAAAGTGACCCAAATATTAAAAGTATGGCAGATTGCTTCTTAATACAATAAACAAATGAGTTGGAATATTAGATCTGATTTCTATATAAAAACGGTCAGTATCGGAACACCTGTGATTGTTGTGCAATAGCTTGAGTAGGTCGGTGAGAATAAACGAGTTAATGTACACTGTTTGATGAGTTGAATATGCATCGTGCTCCCTCAACCAATTATGCGTTAATTTCTGAATATTTCTTAGTTATGAAGTCACAAAACGCACGAACTTTGGCAGGAAGGGGGAATTGATGGAAACATCGCATGTACAACGTTCCTTCCCGAAACGTCCAATTTGGTAAAACTCTTTGGAGTTGTCGGTTAGCAATCGGTTCGCTTAAAATTGAACTGGGCAAGTAAGTGATGCCTGAACCTGCGATCGCCGCCTGTCTTGCGAGCATCAAATCATTTGTGACTAAAATACCCGTCACATTCACTGTTTCAATGATTCCAGTAGAATCCATCAGTTGCCAAGTTGTTTGACCAGCGAAGGGTTGACCGCAAACCACAATACATCGGTGTTGAGCCAGTTCTTGTGGAGTTTGGGGTTCTCCATACTGCTGTAAGTAATTTGGGTTGGCACACACCCAATAAAACACTTGATGGAGTGTCTGTGTATTGGGTTGTGGATTAGTGAAGGGTTGACGTTGCCAGGAAAACGTAATGTCAACACCATCAGTAACAAGATCAACGAACTGGTTTGTGAGGAGAACCTCAATCTTAATTTGCTTATACTGCTGTAGAAACCAGGAGCAACCATTATGGAACAGGCATTTGGGCTGGAAATCCCTCAAACCTTATCTGAAATCTGTCAACCGCATCGTATCGCCTTACTTGTGTACGATATGCAAGTTGGCATTCTTAGCCAACTACCACCAGAACGCGCACAGCACATCACTGATCAAGTTCTCAAAGTACTCCAAGCTGCGCGAGATGCAGGAGTTCGAGTTTTCTTTAGCCGTCATCTATCTTTACCTGTTGAAGCAGCCGGAGTCTTTCAACTACGCATGGCAATGGCATGGCAACGGGTGAGCCATGTTAGCGAGGTCAAACCCTGGTTCCTACGAGATGCACCAGGGTTTCAATTGATTCCAGAACTTGCACCCCGAACGTCAGAGGTTATCTTTGATAAAATCACAATGTCAGCATTTGAGGGAACCTTTCTCAATATTGCACTCCGAGACTGCGGCATTAATGCTGTTATTATTGTCGGTGTTGCAACAGAGATTGGTATTGAACCAACCGTTCGCCATTCTGCCGATTTGAGCTATATTCCCATCATCGTGAGCGATGCTTGTGAAGGTGGTGATGAAGAGGCTGCTCAACGTTCCATTGAGAGTTTAAAGTTTGCAGGTGATGCTGTTATAACCGACACAACAACGCTTTGCAGTCTTCTTAACCATACAGGAAGGTGACTGTCCCGTTAAGGAGGCAAATATGGGGTCAGAGGGAAAATCGAGTTCAAACGGAACACCAATCTCCGAACTTGAAATAGATGCAACTCTCGTCCACAGGTTGTTAAAAGATCAGCATCCAGATCTGGCACACTTGCCGATACATCTTATTGATGCTGGTTGGGACAATGCAATGTTTCGACTAGGAGATCAATTGTCTGTGAGACTCCCACGTCGAAAAGTAGCAGCCACACTTATTGAAAATGAGCAAACCTGGCTTCCATTACTGGCAAATCAGCTTCCTATACCTGTTCCAAATCCTTACAGACTAGGCAACCCAACTCAAGAGTATCCTTGGCGATGGAGTGTATTGCCGTGGTTACCTGGTCAAACTGCTGACCAAGAGGAACCCAATGCAACGCAGGCCAAACTCTTTGCTTCATTCCTGCGGTCATTGCATGTACCTGCACCATGCAATGCGCCAAAAAGTCCGGTACGCGGTGTGCCGTTGAGTCATCGAGCAGTTTCTGTGGAAGAACGAATGCAACGACTTAAGATAAAAACTAATTTGATGACTCCACAGATTAGAAATACTTGGAATATAGCTTTGAACACGCCTGTTGATGTGCCGGCAAAATGGCTACATGGTGATCTTCACGCACGCAACGTCCTTGTTCAGAACGGTGTGATCACAGGCATTATTGATTGGGGTGACATGACCGCAGGCGATATAGCTACAGACCTTGCCTCTATATGGATGCTCTTCTTTGATCAAAATGTACGCCAACAAGCGATCGCAGAATATGCAAATATTTCTGAGGCAACTCTGCAACGCGCCAAGGGCTGGGCAATACTTTTTGGTGTCATGCTGCTAGACACAGGACTAGTTGATCATCCAAGGCACGCACTGATGGGAGAGAGAACATTATGTCGTGTTTCTGAGGACGGATAAACGTTCAGCAAGCGATGGCAATCATATTTTTTAACAGCTATTTTTTGTCCGACTCTTCCAAATCCAACCTGATTCTGGAGCGCTAATTTCAATCCAACCACCTTCTACTTTCCCAGTCACTGTCACTTTGGTTCCAGCTTTAATAACTTTTCCAGTTCTTCTGTGTCCAGCAGAGGAGTGCAAATTTGATGATGCAAAAACAACAACACAATTGTGTTTTTCTTCAGTTTTATTTTGGTCAGTTATTTGTTGAGTTCTTTCGGGAATTGGGGAGGGAATTGTGGTGGAGACTTGATTTTCTTCAGTGACAGGAGAGGTTTGTGGTAAGCGAGGAGAAAAAATTGCATGGAACACAATCATCACAATAGAACTGCCAGTTGCCACAAACAATGTCAACCTGAGGTGGGATTTAAAAATAGAATTTAGGCCAGTTCGGGAACTGCTTAGTAATGTGTTTGCATGCTCAATTGTCAAATTCTTATGTATGTACTGTAATGTTTTGGGAATTGAAGTGACTGGCGGCAGTGTAGAATCAGGTATATTTGTCTTTTCTGGCAGAATGTAGTGAGGCTTTGTTCGTTCTTGGAGTGAACTAATGACCTTAGTTACAGACATATAGCCCGATTGCCAGTACTTACGTAGCATTTTGCTGACAATAGCAGCTAACGCAGTAGGTGTGTTGGGATTGTTGATAGAAGCTAATGTCTCCAAGACTTCAAGGGCTGAGTGGTAACGATATTTGTAGTGAGGGTGTATCATCTTACTCAAAATAGCCGCTAACTGGTCACTGACTTGGGTGTGATGTCGCCAGAGAGTTTCACCGCTGACAGGGTCTTCAGTTAACTGTTTAGGACTCAAGCCAGTTAGTGCTTGGATACCAATCATGCCAAGAGCATAAATATCACTGTTGGGGCGTGGTCTTCCTTGAGCTTGTTCACTTGGCATATAGCCTGGGGTACCAATGGGAATTGTTTCGTTTTTGAACTGTTCTGATGGCATGAGTGAGTACATCTTCACTTGCTTAACAGCGCCAAAGTCAACCAAAACCAGCTTGTTGTCTGAACTGCGACGGATTAAATTCTGGGGCTTGAGATCGCGATGGATCACCTCATGAGTATGGACAAAGTCTAAAATAGATAAGACTTCTTGTAACATTTCAATAACTTGGTTTTCGCTCCACTTTGCTCCGGGAGGCATTTCCGAGGAAAGCAGGTGTCCGTCGATAAATTCCTGCACTAAGTAGAACTCTTCGTTTTCCTCAAAGTATGCTAATAATCGGGGAATGTGGTCGTAGTGACCCAGTTTTTCTAAGGCTTCGGCTTCCCTGTGAAACAAGCGTCTAGCTGTTGGTAAAAAGTTGGGGTCATTCGTAGCAGGTTTAAGATGTTTGACGACACATAGAGGGTTTCCAGGACGACGGGTATCTCGCGCTATGTAAGTATGACCAAATCCACCTTTCGCTAAAAGTTTAACTACCTGGTAACGTTGGTCTAGTAATCTCCCGATCATGCTATGGCTTCCCCTCAGGTGAAATATTAAGCACCATAGACTTTTTCTTAAAAAAGTTGTTCTAACCGGATTTGTCCACAGAATTCAAGTGTGTTATTATACTTATTTTTTCTAGAACACCGATTTAATAATTCCAGAAACCAGGTTTTTTGAGTTTAAGGCATCATTATTGGACTGTAGTAAGACTGCGACTAGCAGTCACACACCCACCTGCTATTAAAAATGCTATGGTACTTAAAAATACTTCAAATATAGGTGGGATATTGGCTAATCCTGGTAACAACGTTGGTAGTAAACACCCAGCTAAGGCGGCACCACCGAAATACATTCCAATTGCTAAACCAGCCCTCTTAGAAGACACGAGTGATAGTGCAAAAGGAATGACACCGTTAATTATCAAGCTAAATGCAGCAACGCTCATGACAACTAAAGGCAACTTTGCCCCAGCAAATAACATACAAACTATCAATATCGAGATGGCACAAATACCCCCAAGCATCGCTTTGCGGTTGCCAATTTTACTAGCAAATACTCCGGCTGGTAGTGCTGCAAATGCTAATGCAATGTTGATAACAAACATTATGGTATCAATATGATCGGTATTGATCTCGATTTTGAGTAGCTTTCCTAAAACGTCCATGAGCAACCGGGAAGCCCAAGCGATACCGAACCCGGTTCCCAACAATAAGGCTAATGCCTGTAGTAATTTTTCTGCTTGATTTGATGTTTCAACTGTTGTATTGATAAGTTTGTCTGGTGGATTGACAAATCGCAAAACAAATGCAGCACTCAACAAAACAAAGGAACCAACACTAAAGGTAAAAACTGCTCCTAAACTGAGGAGAAAATGATTACTCATTGGCCGAAATGCATTTACTATGCCTGCTGCCAAAGTTAGCAAACTTGCGGCTAATGGTAATTCTGGTTTTGCTGCATATATTCCTAATAATGCGATCGCCGGACTACGAAACACTGTCATAGCCAAAGCCCAGCTCACTACTATAAACAAAAAAATCACTCGTTTGGCTTCCGACAGTGGGAGAAACGTTACTATCGATGGAATCACAATAAATAACGTCGATGAGAGAATCACGCCTGCAAAGATAAATGGAAAACGGCTCGCAGTCCAATACTTGACTCTATCTGAAAGTCCACCCATTAAAGGTTCCATCACCACAGCCAAGGCATTTTCAAAAACCACTAACCCAATTGCTAAATCTCGTGGAAAACCGATTTCTACTAGAAGCTGGGGCAAGTAGACGTTATAAATCACCCAACAAAGGGTGATTGTGCCTTGTATTGTAGCTAAACCCCCAACTTGCAGCCACAAAATCCTATGAGAATTAGTATCTGTTGTTCGTGCCATTGGTGGTATGCAATGAGTTGCGTGTTCCTCATTTACTTAAACATGCATTGCCAGTACTATTGCACTCAAGTTGTAATTTTTAAACAAGTGACCAATTACAGTTGACTCTGGAAAACAGAGCAATATTGCTTGTTAATCGGGTATCAAAGTAGTGCCCAGAGACACTCCGTGATCGCTCATAAGAGCTTCTTGCATTGCTTTTTCATCGCTAAAAGTCTGTTGCAGAAGGCGTCCTTCACATATTAAATCGACTTTTTTGTCTTGGAACGGCCAAGGAGACACGGTCACTAATTGATAATTATTTTTACTTTCTTTTAAAGTTAATTTCAGTGTGGTTTCACCATCAATAGTGGGCACCTGAGCAACTTGTTCTTGACCAGTAAATCCTTGACAAGCAATTATTGAAAGTGCATCCCATGTTGCTATCAGTTTTATATTACGTTTGATTACATCCAAGGTCACATAAGGCGCATAATACTTATCTCTTTGCAAAGTATTCATGAGATCTGCTTGAAAGGCATACTCGCACTTTAAAAAATCTTCCACAATTTGAGCAGACGTTTTTGAATTCTGCCAGCTTCTGAATCTTTCATATAATCCTGTCCCATGAAGTGAGACAAGTAAAGCAACATATTCCCCTAAAGGCATTGCTAACCCTCTTGCCCGTGACCATATGTCTACGTGTAGTCGCGTTGGCAGCTCGGAGAATTTATGAGGATAGCCAGTTTGTGGATTGAGTGTGGGTGCTTGTTCCCACGAAAGCCAACCTATGTCATGTTCTTGGGCACTAAGACAGACTTCTTTTAGTGGGGCAAACTCACCAAAGTGTTCATTACCCCACGCTTGAGCTATCTGACCAGAAAGCCAAGCATGGCTGTGTTGAGCTATGCAAATCAGTCCCTGTTTTGATAAACGATGCAACATGGATTTAAAGCCGAACGTAAAGAATTGTGTTCTGCCTTAGAAGATATTCAGCTATTAAACAAAAAAAGCATTTTTTCACCACTTTTAAGGATAATAGCACGTTATCTAGTCATCGAGATGTGAACAAATATCAACTTCACCGTACACAGAGACTACTCAGGTTTCTTGTGCCAATTCCCATCTTCATCCTTTTTCGTAGTCCCGCATAAGAATGACACATAGTGAATTACTGATAAGTTTGTCGTACGAGCAGATAAAATATAAAGCAAATATGAAGAACTATCTTCCAGTAAGAATTGCCGTAAGGCGATCTAGCAAAATAAAGATAGTAGCTATGTTTTGAAATTAAAAAAAGATTTTTATTTTTTTTGTTATATCAAGTATTTTTTTATACTAAGAATTGTGTTTTAAAACTTATTACTTTAATAAAGTACTCTTTGCCTCAAGTTTTTCACCTTAAAAAATTCACATTACTCAGTTTTGGTTTCCCAACTGAAACAATAAAAAGTATTAATAAGTACTTAGCTCATTAGTATTTATTAATACTTTCCAATTTTAATTGGAATGCTCAATTCTTACAACCAAATTCTATAAAGATTAGATGAAGTTGCTTTCTTGATGACCGAAATATTACATAGAAAGGTATTCTTACAAAAGTAGTTTATACACATTATTTTTACTTATTCACGAACTAAGCCTAAGTAAATTTCTACTTTAATTGCTTGTCAAGGGAACTAGTATTTATGGGATCTCGTCATGTTCCACCTGTCGAAAAATCCTTAGTTGTCACAGTAAATAAGTCCAAAAAGTTAACACATCATGTATCTGCTCTGCGACCCCGACAATGGACGAAAAATCTGGTGGTGTTTGCAGCACCGTTGTTTGCCTTTAGCATTACCTTAAAATCACTCTTAGGCAGCCTACTAGCGTTTACATTATTTTGTTGTGCATCAAGTGGATTTTACTTAATCAACGACATTGCAGATGTTGAATCTGATCGTCAGCATCCTATCAAATGTCAGCGACCAATTGCCGCCGGATTAGTCAAAATCCCTGTTGCAACCGCTATGGCAGTGGTGTTGTTAGGTAGCGCTCTGACTATCGGATGGTTGCACTCGCCTCAGTTTGGTGCAACGATCACTGCATACACCGTATTGCAAATCGCTTACAATCTGAGACTCAAACGCATGGTGATTTTGGACATTGGGGCGATCGCTACCGGATTTGTCCTGCGTGCTTTGGCCGGTGCTACTGCTACTAACATTGTTTTATCAACTTGGTTTATACTCTGTACGGCAATGTTAGCGCTGTTTTTGGGGATAGAGAAGCGTAAAGCAGAACTGCGGTTGGCACAAATCAAAGGTAGCAAACTCCGTGCTGTACTCAAACGCTACTCCCTACCCTTACTAAATCGCATGGAAAATGTCGTTACTGCTGGTATAGTTGTCACCTATGCTCTCTGGAGTGCAGGTCCCTACTTGCATGGGGCATCTACCTCCTGGATGCTGGTCACCTTACCGTTTGTCTTGTATGGCATTTTTCGCTATCAACTACTGAGTGATCCTCAAGAGATTGTTGCCAATCAGAGCGATAACCTTGAGCAAGGTGGATGCAGTGAGCGACCCGAAGAAGTATTATTGCAAGACTTACCGATTCTCATCACTGTTATTGGTTGGATTATTACCTGCTTTGCAATTCTTTGGCTGAAAAACCAAGGAATGATTGAATAAATCTTGCAGCGGAGGATAGAAAAAATGAGTTTACCTGGCTCATGAAATTTGTAGCTGTTTAATCCAACAACTTAATATGAATAGTTTTAGCCTTGCCCACGAGTTGAAATTACCTTGTCAAAAAATGTCTGGCCTTACTGCACTAAAAACGCGCTATCGTCCATTTATCTGTCCTCTTGATATGGTTCTTGCGCAGATTCCTCAAGGCGCAAGTCTTTATGATATTGGTTGTGGGACAGGAGCGTTACTTTATTTAGCTTTAAAGTTGCGTTCATTAAAAATAGCTCATGGTCATGATATTTCTCGTGAAGCAGTGAAAGCTGCAGCAGCTTTTGCAATGAGACCTGAAATATTTCGGGTTATCCATTTGCATCCAGAAGAAACACCAGATTTGCATGGATATGACACTGTAACTATGGTTGATGTTCTACACCACATTCCAGCAAAACTGCAAGACAATTTTCTTCGTAAAATAATTACAAGTATGGATTCAGGAGCAAGGCTAATTATTAAAGACATTGAGGCATCTAAAACTCTTGGCTCCTTGATGAATCAGCTTCATGACCTGTTGCTAGCGAAAGAATGGGTTCACCAACGTCGAAGTAAGGATATTGTTAAGGTTTTGCAATCGGCTGGAGCCACAGTGAGCCAACCAATACTCCGTTGGACTCTTTGGTATCCACACTTTCAAATTGTGGCAATAGTGCCTTAAGGTGTGATTGGAAGAAATTTGTACATGAGAAATCCCACAACTATTTTCAGAAAACTATTCAGCATTTCTACCTCCTGGTTAAGTTTACTGATTCAGGCAAACAATCCATCAGGTTTTAGAAGAAACCCTCATAGACTGCCACGACAATCGCACACATTGGCTCAGATCGAAATTGACCAAATCAAGACTTGTGGTGTTAAAGGAATTATTCTTGATTTGGACAACACAATTATTTCGGAAGACGACCGCTACTTATCACCTTGGGCAGAAGACTGGATCATACAAGCAAAGTTAGCTGGATTGCAATTTTTTATTCTTTCAAATGGAAAACGTCGCTATCGCGTCAAATTTTGGTCTCATCGTCTCGATATTCCAGGTCTCAGCCCAGCCGAAAAGCCATTTCCCCCTGCATTTCGTCATGCAATGGCTCATATGCGGCTAAATGCCAAACACGTAGTTGTCATTGGCGATAGTTTGCATACTGATTTTATAGGAGCATGGCTGTGTGGGTGCCACTTCATCCAAGTTGCTAGTTTGCCCCATCCGCCCCGATGGTGGGAAAAACTTGCAGGTAGATGGGTACAAATACCTTATCCAGATGAAGCAGATCTGTGGAACTTTGAGCCTGGTGTTGGCTATGAAAGTTTTTTCTAACTGTTTTTTTTACAAAAGAACATTGACTTAATAATTAATAATTAATAACAAATTTTGCCTCTATTCAGAATAAATTCAAATAATATTTAAGGATAAAATGCTATTTTTTATTGACCTCATTATGTCAATGACAGCGACAAGAACTATAGTTTCACTCCAAGAGGTAGAAGAGTTAGAAATTCTATGAGCAGAAATAAGATAAGTCATTTACTCCTAATTATAGGAACAGCTATTTTCGTATTAGCTTTCTTAATTGTTTTTTTTAGCTCAATATTTTTTATTTGTAACTACACTATTTCAACTTCTATTTTTATAATCAGTTTTTTAGCCTCCATAACATACTGCTTAATATTGTCAAGGATATTGCTTCCTAAATCAAGCTTTTATCATAGGTTATGGATTGTAGCGCTTTTTGTTTTTACAATGCTGATGTCAGCCTGGATATCGAGTGCTTTCTATGATCTCTCTTATGATGGTCAGATATATCATCAAAAAGCTGTTTATTATCTTGCAAATAACTGGAATCCATTTAAGGACAAAGTTGGTGATATTTGGGTAGATCACTATGCCAAAGATTCTTGGATATATGCTGCCTCTATTTATAAGTTAATTGGACATATCGAAGTTGGAAAAACTTTTAACATCGCCTTTATATTAGGATCTTTCATGATCTCTAGTGCTGCATTAATTTCAATTAGAAGAATAAAACCTACCTATGCTTACATCATCAGTTTCATCGCAGCATTTAACCCAGTATCAGTTTATCAAAGCCTAAGTTTTTACGTAGATGGGCAACTCTCATCACTTCTAGTGACTTTGACATCAATCCTATGTTTATTTACTATTAATCAAAAAAAATTGTATGTCTTATTACTTATTCCTATCATTGTTCTTTTGATTAATATAAAATTTACTGCGTTGATTTACTCTGTAATCATTATATTTTTATTCACTATGTATCTACTTTTATATCGTGAAAAGAAATATTTTTATCAATTTATAATAAGCTCAGTATTCTCATTAATTATTGGTATACTCTTTATAGGATATAACCCATATGTAATTAATACTCAAGTTCATGGTCATCCATTTTATCCATTAGCAGGCAAGGGTTCCGTAGATATTATAACATCTAACGAACCTATAGCATTAACTGGTAAAAATGAATTTCATAAACTATTTATTTCTATCTTTTCAAAACCTGGAAATTATCTTCCAATTGTATATAAATATAATAAAATTCCCCTACAGACTTCCTTTGACTTAAAAGAACAAAATAGAACATACAGAAGCACAGATACTAGAATAGGCGGCTTTGGTATATTTTTTAGTTTATTATTTCTCTTAAGCACTTTGTTAACTTCGCTTCTACTAATAACTAGAATACCTAACAAGCGGGATTTTTTAGCTGCAATGACTATTTTATGGCTCACAGTTATAGTAAACCCAGCTTCTTGGTGGGCAAGGTACGTTCCTCAATTATGGTTATTTCCTATACTGCCTACCGTCTTTGTCTTGACGAGTTCTTATAGAAGAGTATTACTTGTCTTAGCCAAAGCTATCATTTTCATCGCCCTGCTTAATATCTTTGCTATAGGATCTGTTTATACTGAAGCCAACCTGACTACAACCCATCAAATGTGGGCATTTATATCTAGGGTTTCCAAACTTAATTCACCGATATTTATTAGCAATAACAATTGGATAGGACTACAAATTCGTCTGGACGAGAACAAAATTAACTATCGAGCAGTAGATCCTAAGAGATTGCCCTGCGTGCATCCTGAAACTATTCCTTATTCAGGAGTTTCTTCTTACTGCTCAACCTCTAATTAAGCTGGACTGACCTCTACAAATACAGAATATTACAGAATATTTAAGTCTGGGATAAATTGGAGAAAAGCCTTTCCCAATCAATCACAGGTGGTCTGGGTCCGGAGTTGACTAGTTCAAAAACTAGACCTTGACTGGATGGATGAAAAAGACATTCCACCGCTGCTGCTGCCACGTCAATTCGACTAGCATCACCCAACAGTGTATCGCCCTTACTTACAACAACACCAAGCTTACCCCCAGTTTTTGCTGATAGCAAAGTGTTAAGGTCGTATGAGGTGTAAGGACCATCAATGAGGCGTCCTGGACGGATGATGGTGTAGGGTAATCCCGAACTTTGAATAGCCTGCTCACCCTGATATTTGGCATCAAGTACACCAAACGCATTGAGAATTTTGAAGGGAAACTGATTCTTGCGAAGAACTCCCGATGACGAGATGAAAACGAACCTCTTGAGATTTCTGGGTGTTGCTGCTACTAGGTTAATTACACCCTGCGCATCAATTTTAACAGGACTATTCTTTGCCCTTGCCTCACTGTATTTAGGGTCAATAAACAACCGTACCCATTCAAACAAACTGGGGGTTGGATCAAACTCCCATCGCGCAGAAGGAAAAGCTGTCGTCCCGGTAGTACATATGATGTAGGTTACATTCTGTGTTACGGCTGGGAGTGTTGCTGGGTCACGTATGTCCGCGATCGCAATGTCTACTCTGTCATCGAACATCTTTTGAGCTTTTGCGGCATTACGAGTCAGAATGCGAACTTTGAAGCCCTTCTCTAATAAATTGCTTACTACGAGTTGTCCCACTCCACCTGTAGCACCAGCGACTAGCACTAAATCCTCACCTGATACGCCTACAGAAGTCATAACTTTACCTAAGATGGTCTACAGCCGATCTTAGATGATTCTAAATATGGGCGAACCTACATAAAGCCGAATTGATGGACAACTGGGAAAAAGCTAGACTTTTATAATCCTCTAGAAAAAATTGAACCACTGTGTGGCCACAAACCAGTGTTGAATTGATGTGGAAGGATATTGTAGGGCCTACAGGCTACCTTGGGAGAATCCCAGACGAAGCCATAGAAAACTGAACAAAAATAAAAGTTAAGATTAATAGCACAGCTATAATACGCCTAAATAATTGTTGGAATCAAAAAAACCCGGTTTTGTAAAAATTACCGGGTTTTTGAGTGCTTTAAAAGTCAAATTACTGCTCATTGGAGAAACTCAAGTGACGAAAGTTCTGATTGTCTACGCAACTGATTACGGTAGTACTAAGAGAATGGCAGAGGCGATCGCATCTGGTGCTCACTCTGTTCCTAACGTTGTTGTTGAATTGAAAACAGCAGAGGAAGTAACTGCTGATGACATGACTAGTAGTGATGCTGTTTTAGTAGGTTCTCCAGTCCATATGGGAAGCCCAGATTGGCGTGTGAAAAAGTTTATTGATACTGTGTGCGGCAAGTTATGGGTGAAAGACAGCCTGATTGGTAAAGTAGGCGCAGTTTTTGCCACTGGTGGAGGATTTGGCAATGCTGGTGGAGGTTGTGAACTGACAATATTGTCCTTACTCAACAACTTTGCTGAGTTGGGAATGATTATTATACCACTGCCTAAAAATACACCTGGTTATGCTTTGGGTGGGTTACAGTGGGCACCATACGGACGTGCCCATGCAGAAGATGGCACACCTACAGGACTGCCTGAGGAACGGCTGGAAGCAGCATTTCACCATGGTGCAAATGTTGCTAGAGTTGCAGCAGCTCTCAAAGGGCAGAATTTATTTGCAAAACCCAATTAAGAGCCTGTAAAAATCTGACGGGGAATCAATTCCCCGTTGATGCACCTTTAAGAACTAGGGAACAATCAGTACTGGGCAAGGGGAAAGATTAATCACTCGGTTGGTAACACTATCTTGTGATCCCTCTTCCGTGAGCCCTAGTCCCCGACAACCCATAATGATTAAATTTGCTCCTATCTCATCTGCAACATCGCAGATGGTAAAAGCCGGCTTGCCTTCTCGTTCAATAGTTTCGGCTGCAATTCCTTGTGCCGAAAACAGAGATTTGGCATTCTCTAGCAGTTGGGCAACTGTATCAGCTGAAGACATAACATCTTCACCTTGCGCATCGGTGGTAGATTTCTCGACCACACTCAGCACTACTAGGCGACTGCCGTATTTCTGCACGATATCAACAACTACGTCAGCTGCTTCCCGTGCTTCTCGGCTGTGATCAATTGGAAATAGAACTGTCTTGAACATAGGTTTCGCCTCCGCACCCCCGACTCCGGTAAAATCTGGATGGGTCTACTTAAAAAACATAACAAAAAGGTAATCAGGAGGTTTGGGTTGTGCCAAAGAAAACTTTAGCAAATTTATCTGCAGCAGATCTGTCTGGTAAGCGCGCCCTGGTACGTGTAGATTTTAACGTACCTCTGGATGAGGCTGGCAACATTACAGATGATACTCGTATCCGCGCGGCTCTCCCAACAATTCAAGATCTAAGGCAGAAGGGAGCTAAGGTGATTCTTGTTAGCCATTTTGGCCGTCCTAAGGGTGTAGATGACAAATTGCGCCTTACCCCAGTAGCTAAACGTCTTTCTGAGTTATTAGGGCAAGAAGTCATTAAGACTGACGACTCTATTGGCGATGAAGTTTCAGCTAAAGTAGGGGCGTTGCAAAATGGGCAAGTGCTGTTACTGGAAAATGTCCGTTTTTATAAAGAAGAGGAAAAAAACGATCCAGAATTCGCTAAAAAATTAGCGGCTAATGCTGATTTATACGTAAATGATGCGTTTGGTACTGCACACCGTGCTCATGCTTCTACCGAAGGGGTGACTCACTATCTAAGCCCCTCTGTGGCTGGATATTTGATTGAGAAGGAACTACAGTATCTGCAAAACGCAATTGAAAATCCCCAGCGTCCTTTGGCAGCAATTATCGGTGGTTCCAAAGTGTCCAGCAAAATTGGCGTGATTGAAACCCTACTAGAGAAATGCGACAAACTCCTGCTTGGTGGTGGAATGATTTTCACCTTCTACAAAGCCCGTGGTTTGAATGTTGGTAAGTCACTCGTGGAAGAAGACAAGCTAGAACTAGCAAAATCTCTGGAAGCAAAGGCAAAAGAACGTGGCGTTGACTTGCTGCTACCT
Organism: Nostocales cyanobacterium Centralia_MAG_434; assembly: GCA_021324415.1. Classification (GTDB taxonomy): domain Bacteria; phylum Cyanobacteriota; class Cyanobacteriia; order Cyanobacteriales; family Nostocaceae; genus JAJPJF01. Next base: position 42,206 of record JAJPJF010000280.1, on the reverse strand, counting down.
ACAGATGTGGTGGTGGCAGATAAATTTGCCGCTGATGCCAATTCCCAAACGGTCAGCATTGACAATATCCCTGATGGTTGGATGGGATTGGATATTGGTCCAGACTCAGTAAAAACATTCCAACAAGCCCTTACTGAATGCAAAACAGTCATTTGGAATGGTCCAATGGGTGTGTTTGAGTTTGATAAATTTGCTGTCGGTACTGAAGCGATCGCCCGTACCTTAGCCGATTTAAGCAAACAAGGCGCTACTACCATCATTGGTGGTGGTGACTCTGTTGCTGCTGTGGAAAAGGTCGGTTTAGCTGATCAAATGAGCCACATCTCTACTGGCGGTGGTGCTAGCTTAGAGTTGCTTGAAGGCAAGGTGTTGCCTGGAATTGCGGCTTTAAATGACGCTTAATCGCACTTTTTGAACTATATTTTGAGGGTGAACAACTCACCCTTAAAATTACTACTGTGGAGAAAGCTGTGGATTCCAAGTGGCTGGAATGGGTACAAAAGTTGCAAGCGATCGCTCAAAATGGTCTGACGTATTCTGAAAATCCTTTTGACATAGAACGCTTCAAAGCGCTACAGACAATTTCTGCTGAAATCATGGCAACCCACACCAATGTGGAACAAAGCTATATTCTCGATTTGTTTACCCGTGAGGTAGGTTATGCAACTCCCAAAGTGGACGTGCGGGGAGCAGTGTTTCGCGACAATACTATCTTGCTGGTGAAGGAACGAGTTGATGGCTGCTGGACTTTACCGGGTGGATGGGCTGATGTTGGTGAAACACCTAGTGAGGTTGCTGTTAAAGAAGTGTATGAAGAATCAGGCTATCGTACACGTGCTGTTAAACTGATAGCTGTCTATGATCGAGACATGCAAGGACATCCACCTTTTCCACACTCTGTCTATAAACTCTTTTTTCTATGTGAGCTTTTAGGTGGTTCTCCCTCTCCTAGTATAGAGACTGAAGAAGTGGGGTTTTTTCCTGAAGATGGAATACCAGAACTGTCACTTGGGCGTGTGACACCAGCCCAAATTAGCCGTGTTTTTGAGCATTACCGACATCCAGAATTACCAACCGATTTTGATTAAAAAAATCAATATGGATGAATGATTAATCTCTCATTATCCACAGATTTTGCTTAGAATTTTTAGCTAATTTTGCTGACAGTTACAAGTTCTCCCCACCAAGTTTAGACGTTGCTTGTGTGGGGTTTATCTTATTCAATATAACCTGTAAAAACTTGCTCGGCGGGTCCAGTCATATAAACATGATCATTGATTGCTGACCATTCAATTTGTAGACAACCACCAGGGAGTTCCACAGTAGCAGAATGATCACATTTTCCTGTCAATACCCCCGCTACTAATGAAGCACAAGCACCAGTACCACAAGCTAAAGTAATACCAGCACCACGTTCCCATACACGCATTTTTAAATAGTTGCGACGCACAACTTGAATAAATTCAGTATTTGTCCGTTGGGGAAAAACTGGGTGATGCTCAAACTGTGGACCTATCACTTCTAGAGGAATTGAGGTAACATCTTCCACAAAGGTAATACAGTGGGGATTGCCCATGCTCACACAGGTTACACTCCACTGTTGCCCTGCTACTTCTAGTGGTCGATTGATCACTTTTTCCTCAGCAGAACATATAGTGGTAGGGATTTCAGACGCAAGCAGCCGGGGAATGCCCATATCTACCTTAACTTGACCATCTGGCATAAGTTGAGGTGTAATCACCCCTGCTAGTGTCTGAATACGATAGGTGATTGGCAGCGAGGCGGAAGATGAGGACAATTCCTCTTTTTTCTCCACTCCCTCTAAATCAGCCAAAAATTGAGCAAGACAGCGAATCCCATTGCCGCACATTTCTGGTTCTGAGCCATCGGAATTATAAATCCGCATGGTATAGTCAGTGTTATTATCTCCAGGTAGGGCAAAAATGACACCATCTGCACCAACACCAAAGTGGCGATCGCACAACTTCGCCGCTTGTTCTGGTGTCAGGATTGGTTGGGAAGAAGAGCGATTGTCAATGAGGATAAAGTCGTTACCGAGACCGTGATACTTAGTAAATTTAATTGCCATTTCTACAAAAATGAATTATCAAGGAATTGTTAGGTGTTCATTGTAAAAATACACCAACTACTGTACAGGCGTTGGGCAAAACCCACGAGCACCCTACTTATCAATTACACACATCATTACCAAAGATGCATACAGATGAATTTGATATGTCATTGCCTAGCATACGACAAGTGCAAAACCTGATTAAAAAATCAGCACCAACAGAGTTCAAACTGCTAACCGGCGATGTTTTGACTGGGAGAGTGATATGGCAAGATCAGTACTGTGTGTGTCTTGTGGATGAAAAGAGCCAACAAATGACTGTGTGGAAACAAGCTCTAGCTTATATTAAGCCCATTACGCCTAACTAATCCAATTGATTATCCATTGGGAGAAACTCTTTAAGGGATTCAGCCTCAGCAGCTTTCACAATTGGGATAGATAGGGGTATTCCAGTTTTGACAGCCAATAATTGTTGTAGTTGATTCAGGCAATACAAACTGCCACACAACAAAACTTGGTCATGCACTTTTAAATCCATAGTGTCATCAGGGAGACGGATAAACTTGCCATCTCGTCGAATTGCCTGTATCAGTACTTCATTTTTGTTACGAAGATCCAATTCTGCTAGAGTTTTGCCAACTAGGAGAGATTCAGCACTCACTTGTACCCACTGGCAAGCGCTATTTTCTCGAGGAACAGTTGCTTTACCTAGTGCAAATTCATCTAAAGCTGCTAGTTCTGCATTTGATCCGACTACCAGTAGCCGATCGCCTTCTTCCAATCTGGTACTGGCGTTAGGATAATCTATTTCCTCGCCTCCTTTACGGCGAATTGCCATCAAACTCACGCCCGTTAAGTAGCGCATATCTGCTTCTTCTAGTGTCATACCAATTAAAGGCGAACCAGAAGGAAGGGGATACCAACGGCTATTCATCTCTTGTGTTGCTTGCCGTAAATCACGGGAAACTTCAGACGCTGATTGTTCCGGTCGGAGATCTAAATAATGACGATTCCGAATTTCTTGCATTTCTTGTTGGACGAAGGCGGGTGACAAACCAAAGTCAGTTAATATGTATGTTGCCATTTCCAGACTTGCCTCAAACTCTGGTTGCACGACTTCCCGCGCGCCTAGTTGGTAAAGCACCTCAATACTTTTGTCATTGGTGGCGCGAACAACTACGTTCAACTCAGGAATTAATTCTAAAGCGCGTTTGATACAAAGACGGGTACTCATAGGGTCAGGAAGTGCGATCGCGATCGCGCGTGCATTGTTTATCCCAGCCGTTTCCAAAACATGGAAACTTACACAATTGCCATACACATAAGGAATCTTAGCCTCCCGCAACTGCTGAATTCTATTTTCTGATTGGTCAATGACCACCACAGACAAGTTATTTTGTTGCAACAACTTGACCAAATTTCGTCCGACTCGCCCATAACCACAAACCACTATGTGATCTTTGACTGGTAGTTCATCAGCGACTTCCAGAGGCTTACCCTCTCCATTCAAATAAGGCTTCAACCAAGGCATAGATTCTGCCCAATCAAAGACAATAGGCACTCCTCGCAGAATGAAGGGGGTTAGTACTAGTGTTACTGCTGTTGTTCCTAAAATTAGTAGATAGACTTGGCGTGAAACTAGTCCTAGTGCTTGCCCTTCACTAGCAAGAACAAAGGAAAATTCACCAATTTGCGCTAGTCCCAACCCAGCGATCAATGCTGTTTTCAACGGGTAGCGAAATAATTTTACGAGTGGTGTGACAATCAAAAACTTGCTGACAAAGACTAGTCCTACTAACCCTAAGATGATGTCTATGTTGTTCCACAAAAAGACTGGGTCAATTAACATCCCAATGGAGACAAAGAACAAACACGCAAATATATCTCGCAATGACTCCACATAAGTCAGGGTTTGGTCAGCATACTCCACCTCCGAAATCATTAAGCCGGCGACAAACGCCCCCATTTCAATTGAGAGTCCCAAATACTCTGTTAGTAAGGCTATGCCTAAACACAGTGCTACAACGCCCAATAAAAAGAGTTCTTGACTTTCAGTGCGTGCTAGCAGTCGTAATAACGGTGGTATGAGCCAAATCCCCGCTATAACTGCACCAGCGGCAAATAACCCAATCCGCACCAATGCTGTTAACACAGCAATGGCAATTGCTTCCCCAGGTGCATGGAGAGCAGGCAAGACTGCTAGCATGAGTCCTAGCGCTAAATCCTGCACTACCAAAATTCCCAGCATGACTTGTCCATGGGGCGTTTCTGTTTCATTACGCTCCATCAAAGACTTAAGGACAACTGCTGTGGAAGATAAAGACAATATTCCTCCTAAAAACACACCCTTAGCTGGTAGAACTTCCCAGGCTCCGATTAGCCCGCACACTCCAACTGTGGCCAAAATCGTCAAGGTGATCTGAGCTGCCCCTCCTCCTAAAGCGATCGCTTGGACTTTTCTAAGTTCATTGAAGGAAAACTCAACTCCCAAAGCAAACAGCAAAAAGGCAACACCGAACTGAGCCAAGGTTTCTACCTGAATCAATTCTTTAATCAGTCCCAGTCCGGTTGGTCCAACAACCATGCCACCAATCAAATATCCCAGTAAAACGGGTTGTCGCAAGAGTGCTGCCAACAGTCCTCCGCAGGCTGCCACTGCGAAAACTGACACTAAATCCACTATGAGCCGAAAATCTTCTTGCACAACTTTCTCAAAAACGTTTCAGACCTATTAGACTCAGCATACAAAGTTTTACGCAATCGCGCTTAATAGTTACTCTTGTCATCTATTAAGACTGTTGACATTAACGGTTAATAGCAATCAAAGCAGCGGATATTATTAATCATGAATGGTTCCATTTGGCATTGTTGCTCCACGCAAAGAGGCATGGCTCAGATTGGTCTTACGCAGGTATACTCCACGCATGTATGAACCACTTAAGTCTGCCTGACTTAAGTTTGCTCCTACCATGAAAGCGGAAAGGTTGAACAAACTTAAGTAAGCTCCACGTAGGTCTGCTCCAATGAGACTCGCATTACGTAAGTATGCCCCACTGAGATCTGCACCTCGCATATTAGTTAAATCCAAATTGGCTTGACTGAGGTTTGACCGACTTAGGTCTGTAGCGATCAGTTTAGCTCCACTGAGATTTGCTGAGTGCAAGTTGATTCCTGGTAGGACTTTCCAACTTAAATCTACCCCACTTAAGTTAGCTCCCTGAAAATCTCGTTCTCCCTCAGCATAGCGTCTTAGAAGTTCATTAGCATTCATATCTTCGGTCTTAGACATATGTTGGCAATTTTTTTTGTTGATTATCTTTGTTAAATAAGTGATGAATAAGTCGATAGAAATACAATGAAAAGCTTGTAAGTCTTCAACAGTCACTAGTCATTGGTCATTGGTTAGTCAATAGTTATAAAAGACAAAGGACAAACAACAATCAAAATAGTTAAATCTATTTGCACTCAGTGGTTTAAAGCAGTCAAATCAAAAATAGGTAATAGAAAGATTCTATAAATTTTTTCTATTGAAGTTCCGATATCACCTATTCCTTATAAATTTGAGTGGGTTAATGGTTTTTCCCATTATAAGCATACTACTATCAATCATAAAAGCTGTTTTTTATACTTTATTAAAAGATTAGTCTCGTTAATAAAGAGAGTTAATCTCTGGATTTAGTGATATTAATAAGCTATTCACTGCCTAGATTTGACCTCTGGGCAATGTCAGGAAATCTTATTTTGCCGCATCATTTGGCTCACAAGTATTACATTGTATTCAAATGTGCTTGTTGAACGCAAAAAAGTAATTTGATTAACTTTTTTGGTGTGTTCAATACACTTAACTATTCTAAACAAGTAGGATTGGAATTAAATTTAAGAAATAAAAAACAATATACAGTCAACTGTGAATCTTAAGACTAAAACTAAATGATAAATCAGATTGAGAGGAATGTTACTTGAATTGTTTAAACATTTGTTTCTAAAGCTTTTCAATCTCGAGTATCTATTCGTAGTATTTGTGACAAAGTTGAGTATTGTAGGCTAGGTGGAGGCACGAAACACGTACCATAACTAGCCTCCTAACCTACTAGCTAGTTTTCGCCCAACTGTTGTATAATTTTGTCAGTGGGTATTGGTATCTAACTTCGTTCCACGTCTGCCACTTCTTTGAGAACACCAGCCGTCAACACCTCGTGCCCTGTAGATGTTACTAATACATCATCTTCAATACGAATACCAATACCAATCCAACGGGGATCAGTCTCTGGTTGATCTTCCGCTAACTTTGTGTCTGGCACAATATAAAGTCCTGGTTCTACCGTTAGCACCTGACCTGGTTGTAATATCTGTGGTTTATCATCACCATGTTGGTAAACGCCAACATCATGGACATCCAAGCCTAACCAGTGGCTGGTGCGGTGCATATAATATGGCTTATATTTTTCTTCCTGAATTAAGTTGTCAATTTCACCTTTGAGGATACCCAGTTCGACTAAGCCTTCTGTTAATACACGTACTGCTGTATCATGAACTTGCTTGTGGGGATTGCCTGGTTGTACTTGAGCGATCGCCTGCTTCTGGGCTTCCAAAACAATCTCATACAGGAGTTTTTGTTCAGGCGTAAACTTACCATTGACTGGCCAGGTTCGGGTAATATCAGAGTTATAATAATCGTAAGCACAACCAGCATCAACAAGCAGTAAGTCTTTGTCCTGCATTTGTCGAGTATTTTCTATGTAGTGCAATACACAAGAATTCACACCAGAAGCAACTATTGATGGATACGCTGGCCCCATTGCACCTCGGCGGCGAAAGATGTATTCTATTTCCGCTTGAACTTCATACTCATAACACCCTGGTTGTGTAAATTCCATGGCATGCTTATGGGCCTCAACTGCAATATCAGCGGCTTTTCGCATCAATTCTAATTCTGCTTGACTTTTTACAAGTCTTATAGAGTGCAAGATTGGACCAGTGTCTTCTATCGCAATTGGTCCTGTCCCACGTTTGGGATAGGTTCGCATTAAGCTTTGCCAATGATTGAGGATTTGGTTATTAAAAGCGCGATCGCGTCCCAGATGGTAGTAAATGCGATCCGCTTTTTCCAAATACTGCGGTAACTTTTCATCCAATTCTGTGATAGGGTAAGCTTCGTCAGCACCGTACTGTTGCTTCGCTGCTTCTGTACCACAACGATAACCACTCCAGACTTCCTTCTCGCGATCTTTGGGTTGCACAAACAACACAAACCGATGTTCTGGATGATGCGGTGCTAAAATAGCAACTGCTTGCGGTTCGTTAAACCCAGTGAGGTAGAAGAAATCGCTGTCTTGGCGGAAATTGTACTCGACATCGTTGTGCATCACTGCCATTGGTGCACTGCGAAAGATTGCAGTCCCATTACCAATCTTTGACATCAACTGTTCACGACGCTGCCGATATTCTGCTTGCATAATTCTCTACTGTTGTGTTCTCACCTATTTTTACAAAAAATAAACTTCTCCGCAAAACTGGTGTTTTTTTAATCTTCACAGAAAATTTAAAATACTTTCTACTCTGTTCGGTTTAGATTATTATACTGTCGGCTGTTAGCGCGTAATGGTTCGGTTCTTATAATTACTTTCATTTAAGTACTTATGCTATAGTATACTTGTGCTGTATACTAAGGAAGTAGGCTCTAATAAATAAGTGAATTCTTATTAGCTTTCTATCATTTTGCTGCAGTTACTTGATTGTTTTTTATTTTATAAAATTAAGAGAAGAATAATTCAAAATTAGGAATAAAGCAAATAAAGTAATTATAATATTGGTTGGCAATTTGGCATTATTTTTGTTAAAAACAATGTTGAAATAATCTCAAATATTTTCGACGTTAATTATAACTAAATAATGCATAAAATAATATATTCCAATAGCCAAGAAAAAACAGCACATCATAATCATTTAGATGCTCTACTTGCCCTACGAGGATTAGCTTGTTTAATGGTGGTAATTATTCATTGTAGTCCACCGAGAGCCTCTATTATTTATAAAGGATTTGATCTAAGTTGGTTGACTTTTAGCCATGGAGCGGTAGCTGTTTGGATTTTCTTTTGTTTATCTGGCTATTTAATGGGAAAAGCCTTTTATACTGAACGTTATAATTCTGATGTTGCTGGAGTGAAAAACTTTTGGAAAAACCGTGCTATTAGAATATTTCCACTTTACTATTTCTCTGTATTGATTTTGTCTATATTTGTTTATCCGGAGATATTAAAAATAGAAAATTGGGGATATTTAGTTAGAATTTGTACTTTCACTTATCATCCTTACATTGGCTCACACCCTGTACTTTTCAATGAAGCTTTATGGTCTCTCTCAACAGAAATCCAATTTTATCTTTTGATTCCTTTCATCTTTAATATTTTACGCCCTCGTTTAATCAAACTCCAACAAGCCATTATTGTATTTGGATTAATTATTCTTCTCACTTCTACTTTTAAGGGTATAATCTGGTTAAGCTTATATCATCACATTTATCAGCAAATGTCGTATGCGGTTAAATATTGGTATAGTCCGCTAATCAATAATTTAGATGTATTTTTATGTGGGTTTCTTGTAAATATCTTTATTAAATACAAAACGCCAAAGCTTAAAGATTCAGATATTATTATACCTTTTACTAAACTTAATATTTCGATGATTTTAGCAAAATATATTGCTGTCATCTTGTTAATTTTACTTTATCTATTCTCTGCCTATCATTTATATAGCCAAGAACTATGGGGCCTAGCTAATCGTCCTGGTGGTTGGAGAACATCCATGACAATTTTTGTTTTCCAGCCATTAACAGCAATTATTGTATCGTTTTTTATCTTGGCCTTTGAATCAGAGAGCTATCATGATTTCACCAGAAATGAAAAATTATCATTTGCAGCTATTTTAAGAAATCCCTTAAGAATTTTAGAAGTGCTTGGAACTTTATCTTACGGGATATATATTTGGCATATACCGATCATTTACAAAATTCTTACTGTCTTTACCTCGGATATTCCTTTCGAAGCTTTTTATACCAGAGTTGTAGTAACGCTAGTTTTATCGACTGCACTTGCGACTGTGACATACTACCTCATCGAAATTCCTGCTTCTAGGTGGAAGATTTATGCTTGACTTTTTCGATATAACTAGAACAATAATTTACTGTCATGACTTATACATAGATACTTATGACAGTAGATACCAACCCTCCATTAAACCAAACAGTCATTTTCGAGGATTTCTACGCCGATGCGAAGTGTGATATTGTTTGGCATAATCCTGAAACTGGTGAGTGTGCGCTTTGGCGCGTAAATGATTTAAACACTACGGAGGCTTTTTTACCACAATTTGATTTTGACTGGAAGTTTGCGACTGGTGATTTTAATGGTGATGGAAGGAGTGACTTCTTCTGGCGCAATCAGCAAACTGGTGAGAGTCAACTTTGGCTGATGGATGGGACGAATGTTGTCGCTGTCAAAAATCTTTTTTCTCTGAATTCAGACTGGGACCTCAGTATTGGTAGTTTCAATGAAGATTTAAATCACGACATTTTCTGGCACAATAGATGGACCGGAGAGAATGTCGTCTGGCTAATGAATGGCACGAATGCCACAGGGTTTCCGGTCACAAGTGCCACCGAGTCTACTTTAGAGATGTTTGCTGCTGACTGGAATTACAAACTTGGTGATTTTAACGGCGATCGCAACAGTGATATCTTCTGGCACAATCAGCAAACTGGTGAGAATGTTGTTTGGCTGATGCATGGTACGGTAGTTACCGAGCAAGCTTTTGTAGAGAATTTTTTATTGGCACCCACTTCTGACTGGGATTTTTTGATTGGTGATTTCAACGGCGATCATAATAGCGACATTTTCTGGCGTAACAAACGAACTGGAGAGAACATTGTTTGGCTGATGAATGGCACGAAAATTATTGCCACATCTGTTCTACCATCACTAGATTCAAACTGGGATTTGAGTATTGCTAGTTTCAAAAGCAACAGCAAAAACGATATCTTTTGGCGTAATAGGCTCACTGGAGAGAACGTTGTTTGGCTGATGGATGGCACAAATGCCACTGGGGTTTCGTTGCCAACACTTCCAACCGCTTGGATACCATACGTTGGGAGTTTCAAAGGTGATGGTAGCAAGACAACAGATATCTTTTGGCACAATACAGAAACGGGACAGAACACGATTTGGCTGACGAACGGCAAGAGTTTGACTGGGTCTTCTCTAGCAACACAACTTTCCACAGTGCTATCTGTAGCGTAATAGCACAATACTGAATAAGACAAACAGTCAAGTTAATAGACCATCAAAGAAGCGAGGGTCATTAATTAAGCTCATTGCTACTAAGAATTTGTGTTAACTGAAACGTATCGTATTTTAACATAAAAAAATGAGATATTTTTTTAATTAATAGAAAATTTTTTGGTTAAAAATAGCTTTGAAAATGTTATTGAATAACTTTTAAATTTGCAAAAAATATCTAATAAGACTTGTTTTTTTAAACAAAATAATTAGAACATATGAGATGTTATTGTATAACACTTTTATTTATAAAAAAATAATTAAACCACTATAGATGTTCTTATATAACACTTGAAATGCTTTTGAAAAAAAAGTTAAAAGGTTTATGACGATGAAGGCAAAATAAAAATCATGTTGTCATCTCAAAATTCTTTGAATTCTACAAGTTCCAATGCATTACAATCTCTGCTACCTTCAGATAGTCTTCTAGGCTCACTTGGTTTAAATAGCATTTCAAACATTGGAGACCTACAAAATACTTTAGGTTCTTTTTCGAACATAGGAAGCTCTTCACCATCATTAGAAGATATTTTGAGTTCTGGTAGCTCTTCAACACAACAGCAAGCCTCGAGCAAGTCTCTACTAGCAACAAAAAACCCCAATCCTAATCCTATATTTAGTAGTGCAGCGATTTTGGTGGATTTTAATGGCGATGGTAAGACTGACAGATTCTGGCGCAACTCGCAAACAGGTGAGAACCAGGTTTGGTTGATGGATGGTTCCAAAGTAACATCTCAAGTTTCGCTGCCAACACTTGGTGCGCAATGGACTTATCAAATCGCTGATTTCAATGGTGACAGCAAAACCGACCTTCTCTGGCATAACTCTCAAACAGGAGAAAACCAGGTTTGGTTGATGAATGGTACACAAATTGCTTCTCAAGCTTCGCTACAAACATTGAGTTCTGCCTGGACACCCAGCATTACTGATTTTAACGGTGATGGTAAGACTGACATTCTCTGGCACAACACTCAAACAGGTGAGAACACTGCCTGGACAATGAATGGCACAACTGTAGCAGCAAGTACTGCACTGCAGAAGCTTGACCCTTCTTGGACACCTACCATTGCTGATTTCAACCGCGATGGCAAAACAGATATCGTCTGGCGTAACACTCAAACAGGTCAAAACCAAGTTTGGCTCATGAATGGTACGACTGCAACGGCTTCTACACTGCCAACAGTGAGTTCAGACTGGACGCTTAGCGTTGGTGATTTTAATAGTGATTATGCAAGTGATCTTCTTTGGCACAACACTAAAACAGGTGAGAACAAAGTTTGGCTGATGAATGGTGCTACACCATCTGAAACCGTTCTAGCGAAGACTAGCGCTAATTCACAAGCCAGCATTGGTGATTTTAACGGCGATGGCAAGACTGATATCCTCTGGCGTGATAGTTCAACGGGAACAAATACTCTTTGGACAATGAATGGTGCAACAGCGACTGCATCTACTCTCCCGACACTTGGTTCAGGATGGCAACCTAGCATTGGTGATTTCAACGGCGACGGCAAGACTGACATCTTCTGGCGCAATTACGGCACAGGTGAGAACACCATTTGGACAATGGATGGTACAAAGGTAGCGACTACGACTTCTGAAGCAACACTTTCTAAAGAATGGTATACCTTCTAAAACTCATACCAATTCTTGAGAAAGTTATACTTATTTGACACCCTCTTTAGTTCTCTTAAATATTAGGAGAATACAGAATGCAATCTTGCACATGAAGACAGGATGGGTAAGACACCTACCCCACACTCTTATTAATTTTTCTTTGGGGATGGGCAAGACGCCCATTCCATTTTTTTATGTGCCATAGAAGTCATTGAGTACAAATGAACATAAGTACATGACAAGTAATTTTTAATTAGTTAAAAATAGAAACTCTACTTAGGTGATTTTTCATCTCTTGAATTTTATTTTTGCTACTTTCAGAATATTTTTTTATACAAATATAGGAATCTAGAAAGTAATATTTTTCAGATAGATTTTCGTCATACTCTCAATATTTGAATGTTTGTAATCATACATATATATATCAAACAAATGATGCTTATTAGAAATAATAAAAATTAGCCGATGTTATTCTTTAACAGAAAAAACGAAAAAAAATAGTTAAAAAAATAATGGACACTAGTGATAAAAAGCATCATGTTGGCATCTAATAATCCACTAAACGTTTCTACGTATACTAGTGCATTGCAATCTCTCAACGTCTCAAATAGCTTTTCAGCTATGTCGTCTGATTTAACTTCTGAATTGAGTCTTGGGAAGTCCTCACTATCAGTACAAGCAACACAAAAACCGAATCAAAATTCTTTTTTCAATGGTCCTGCAAGTTCTGCCGATTTTAACGGTGATGGCAAGAACGATAAATTATGGCGTAATACGAAAACGGGTGACGTTACCATTTGGTTGATGAATGGCAATCAGCCTAGTTCATTTTCTCTGCAAAAAATGAGCTCAGACTGGGATTATCGGTTTGCTGACTTTAACCACGATGGGAAGACTGATATCTTCTGGCGCAATACGAAAACCGGAGATAACACAATTTGGCTGATGGATGGTAATAAAATTGGCTCTCAAGCTTCTTTACAGTCAATTGACCCTTCCTGGACATTTAGCACTGCCGATTTTAATGGTGATGGCAAGACCGATATCTTTTGGCGTAATGCGAAAACGGGTGAAAATGCCGTTTGGCAGATGGATGGTACAACAGTCACAACTGCTGCTTATATTTCAAAAACTGACGCATCTTGGACACCTACCATTGTTGACTTCAACGGTGATGGTAAGACCGATATCCTCTGGCGTAATCAGACAACAGGTGAAAACAATGTTTGGTTTATGGATGGAACTAATTCCAATACATTTGCTTTACCCAAACTTGACTCATCCTGGAATTTGAGTAATATTGGCGATTTTAACGGTGATGGTAAGACTGACATTCTCTGGCGCAATTCAAAAACAGGTGAGAATACTGTTTGGTTGATGAATGGCACTATCGTTAACTCAGCTTCTTTACAGAAGGAAGATCTAGCGTGGCAACCTACCGTTGGTGATTTCAACGGTGATGGTAAGACTGATATCTTCTGGCACAATAATACGACAGGTGAGAATACTGCCTGGCTAATGGATGGCACAAAAATCTCCACAGCTGCTTTTCTACCAAAAACTGATCCCTCTTGGAAGCCAAGTATTGGTGATTACAACGGCGATGGTAAGTCAGATGTGTTCTGGCGTAACTCTCAAACGGGTGATGACTCTCTTTGGTTCATCAATGATACAACTTCTAGTGGGGCTTCTACTTCAAAAGTTTCCCTCGATTGGTATGTTTCCTAAGTCGTTGAATTTCGAGAGTGAGTCCGTTCCGTGTCTATTGGTTGAGTCTATCTTCTGTCAGCGCTCATAATTTATTAAGTATCAAGCAAGTGTCTATAACTTGCTTGGTACATTGGAACAATATTTCTTTTGAATCCGCTGGACTTGCTGCTGAAACTCAGCACCTTTCTGTGGATTGACCATTGCAACAAAATTAGCGAATCCCTTAATAGCTGCAATGATGTCCGGAGAGTTTCCCCAGAATTTGCCTTCTGGTCCATCTTTTTCGATCTGATATAAGGTAGCGCGGAACTGCTTCAAAGTTTTCTTGGAAACATTAGGTTTATCATTAACAATAACTCCAGTCACTTCTTGCTGGCGAGATTTCCGTAGTATTCTGGTTTTCTCTGGGTTAATGGTAAAACCTTCATGTGTCACGATTGACTCTGTGCGCCTAAGAATATTGCAGATATGACGTAGGCTATCACCAGAAGCAGAAAAGGTGAGGTCATCGGCGTAGCGGGTATATGTAAAACCTAAGGCTTCTGCCATTGCTGTTAAACGCCGATCTAAGCGCCGACATAGAAGGTTGGTAATGGCTGGACTTGCTGGTGAACCTTGAGGGAGGTGTCTTTCATCCAATGCGACATAGTAAGTCCGACCATCCAATTCTAGTGCTTCCACTTCTGCAGCCGTAGATAGTAAACCAAATATCGTCGCCGCAGTTTCAGAATAACCGAAGGACTCGAAAAGCCCTTTGACACGTTTGTAGGAAATGGAGGGGAAAAAGTCTTTGAGGTCGAAGTTGATAATGACTTCAGCACCAACGTGGGGTGTCGCGTTAGTGACAATTGAGCGATCGCGCCGAAAACCATGTGCAGCGTCATGAACTTCTAGCTTTTGCAAAATATTCTCTAAAATCCAGTGCTGGGCTTGCTTTAATCTTGGCATGGGCGCTGAAATGATCCGTTCTCCCCCCGTTTTTTTGGGCATTTTGAAGCGGATGTAATGGGAGACAGTTGAAGTTTTGCGGTTAAATGCTAAAAATCGCAGTGTTCCCACACTGATTCCCATTGCAGTGGCAATTTGTTCAGGGGTGTTACATAAGGGTAGCCCATAACTTTGCAATCGTTCCTCGTTACTTTGGGTCTGATTTAACCCAGCAGACACATCCTCACCAAGATAGACAATTGCTTGCTGCTTTTTCTGATTCCAAACTTGAGCACGTTGTTGTCTTTCTTGTTCTCGCCGTTCTTTGGTTTCTTGACGCTTGCGCCGCGACTCTTCTAGTCGTTGCTTTAACATCTGCTTCCGCAATTCTTTTTCATTACGGAGACGACTAGCTTCTTGCCGTAGTTGTTCTAGTTCTCGCCGAATTTCCCCAATACGCCGAATTTCATCTGCTGGATCTTGGGGGGCTTCACCTTGCGCAGACCAGAAACCATAACGAATCATTTCTTCGAGGATAAATTCCTCTTTACTGGTCTGGCGGATACGATCATACAGTTCTTGACGAGTACGAGGTTGGTCTGTCATGTAGCAGGCGATTTTTGGTTGAAAAAAATCACGCGCTGTTTTTTGTTGGCTTTCCCTTCGTAAATCCCTCTGGACTAGACCACTCAACTCCAGCGGTCACGGGTACTGTCGTTCATTCAATTTACCGAATTCAGTCCGGAATAACGACAGTACCCGTAAGACCGCACAGTCAAGAGTGGGCTAGTGATGCTGCTTTACGGCTAAACGCAAGGACGGCGATCGCACCGCCCGAATTGCAAGGATTGCTTACCAACTCTCAGACGCGTGACTAACGACACTGACGAACGTATTGCATCCGTAGTGCCAGAATATGCTCGCAAGGACCTTTGTACAGCTTGTTTTGCTGATGCCAGTTGCAAGTACACTCTGCCTCGATTATACGCTCGTCTTGATCAATCGTCAAAGATGGATTGTAAGTTTTCTCGTTGTCTCGAATATTACCTTGTAAAACCAATACACCATCTCGATCATTCACCGATGTCACTTGTGCGGCATTCTGATTTAAAAATCGCTTTGCATTTTCTTCGCGTTCATTGGCAAAGCGTAATCTTTCCATAGGTAATGGTTCACGGCTGAGTTCCCGCACACGATAGACTTGTTTATTTAAATCGTAAATAATACGCCCTGCCTGTGTATAAGCACTTAACGCCCCTAGCACAGCTGTTCGGCTGAATTTCAAGCGTTGTGCAAGGCTATCAGCCGTTTCTAGCCAATTCTCTTGCAATGCATCAAAAATGATTTTTTGTGTCCATTCGTCCACATCAGCACGGGGTGCCATTAAGTCAAAATTACCAGATTGGGACCAATCATTCGCAGTCCATCCCGATAAACCTAATGTAAAGGACATATCACCCAAGTCAGCAACATAAAAGGAAGGCATACCTGTTCCCAACAGATGAACAGTAAATTTGTTGGCAACAGGAATGAGGCGTTCGAGAATATGGAGACGGCGACGTCCCCAAACCCGAATGATTTGTGGTTCATTTCCCAGGTAACGCGATCGCGGACACACAACCTCTTTCTCCCATGGTTCAAATACCACGCGTACTGGTTCACCAGGCTGAAGATGATACCGCATGCTGCGTGGACCCTTTGTCTCTTTGTGACGACGCAACACAAAACAAATGTTGTGGATGTCCATCGGGTGTAAATCAAACCTGACGGCTGGTAAAGACATTGCCGAACTGACCTGCAAAAAGCCTCTCACCCAGCTATCTGGCAAGTCAATTTTGACTTCTTTATAAGCTGCTTCGTTAGTCGTTTGAACTTCAAAACCGGAAGGATCAACTTGTAAGTGGGTACTCTTATAGCTGCGGATTTTTTGAAACTCATCATAGAGTGCTGCTGAGTAATCTATATTGGTTGTACCGCAGGCAAATTCATGAATATTTTTGAAGACTTCATAACTTGCACCTAGACGTCCATAACTCGACTCATCTACACTAAAACATTCAAAAAATACTTCATCAGGGTGAACCGTAATCACTGGATCAAGTACAAACCAAGCATCACGGTCTTTTTCATAAAGGTAATCAAAATAGTGACGTTGTGCTTGATAATAAGGACGCCAGCGTTCATAACTAGATTTCTTTAACTCAGTTAACTCTTCTTGTAACTGCTTAATTTTATCAGCCGTGTCTTGACGCATAGCCGCGACAATTTCCCAGTCAATATCCTCTTGTTTGGCACGCCATTCTTTATAAGCAGTTTTGTCTTTTGGTTTAAACTGCATATCGGAAATAACGACATCATGTAAAGCGCTAATGGCTTCACGAAAAGCAACGTTTTGTCGTAATTCTCCAATAAAGTAAGTGGGTGGACGCTTTGTGTCTGGAGAAAAGGACATTTGGGTGCTGTTGCTGCGCTCTAAAACTTCAGTGCTTCCTTTATAAGTGTAGTTAAATTCCATAATTTACTTGTTTTATTAAGTTTTTTTTGAATGAATTGCCAAGGCTGGATTTTTGTTTCCCTGAATTGCTTGGTTTTATTGTGTTTGTTCGTCTCTTAACTTCTCACTTCAGAAACGGCTTTTAATTGAATTGGCAATGATAAATGAGGATAGTTTTTGTAAATTTGTAACATAATTTGTATTGCTGTCGCTTTATCACCAATCGCCATCGTTAACGACTGTCGAGTCATGATTTCTGCAACGATTTTCGCGGCTTCCTCACTTTTTTGTGCTTCCGCGTTCAGAAAATTAAAAATTCGCTGTTTCGCAACACGACCACGGTTAACATTTGAAAGAACAGTCACAAAATATGGGCTCAATTCACGTAATCTTTTTGGATAATTCTCAGCATATTTTTCTAGATAATTTGTGGCAAATAACTGCATATCTTGCGATGGATGTTCACTAAACTTTAGGAGATATTCTTGCCCATCTATTGCTTGAAAATTACGAGTCAATAAATCACGACCCAGTTTTCTTGCATCTTCTCGTACACTATCGCAAATGCTTACTAAAACGCTGGGTGTAAATTCTGCACTGCTAAACTCTGTTGTGAATATTTTGAAGGCAAATTCACGTGAGTCTTCCCACTTTGCTTCTAGCATTCGGACTGCGGTCAACATTTCTTGTGCATCTGTGCGTAAACGGTCTAAAATCTGCACAAATATCTGCCGTGCAGCTTCTCGTACTGATAGAATTTCGTGATTAGCAAGTCTAACGATTTCGCTGGTTGTAAATTCTTCAACCCAGGTTTGGTAATTTGCACCTAGTATTAAACCCCCTAATTCTTGTGAAGTTGAAGACTTAGCTTGAATGAGCCTGTAAGCTGTCTCTTTGTTGATGCTTGAGATCCACCCTTGTAAGTCTTCCCGCAACAGACGTGCTAAATAGCTGTGAACGCCTTCGTATTTTTCGGGGGTAAGCAGGACTTCTATAAAATCGGATGCTAGGGCGATCGCAAATGTTGGATGAGCTTTTCCTAAACGATGGATAATGGGTTTGATGGCATTGCGGATATCCTCTTTGGCGTTCACTGCCATGCCTACCATCAGAGTTCTCTCTTCAGAGATGAGTTTCTCATCAGGTAACTGTCCAAATAGTCTGATACCAAGAACTCTTAATGATTGATTTTGTGATGCAAGTAGCGATTCAATGATCTGAGGCGGTAAGTTCTCTGAGCTGATTTCGTGGTTTAGTAGAATACGAGCTCCTAGTTCTTGGATTTCTAGCAGAGAATGAGCTAAAAAGTCATCAATTATACTCAAACCTAAAGTACGCAACTGAAGTGGAAAGCATAACAGTAGGGTTTCACCAATTTCTTTTGCTAACTCTCTAATTCCCTTCTCAATCAAAGAGGTTTCGTGGAGTGCTGGCTTCAATGTCAGCAATTCAGCAATGATACGTCCGGCAAGAACTTGAGCAGTGCGATCGCTTAAAATCGATCCAGCCAATAGCCTACGAGCAAAGGTACGAGTCTCAGTCTGTGGACTGGTGATCAAAGCAGTGATGAAGTTGCTGTCTTCTAGGAAATATTCACGTTGTTCCTCAATCCAGAGGTAAGCTTGGGCACGACCTTGTTCAGATAAGCTGTTAACAAGAGCAAGAATCAATTCCGTGTTTGGTTGAGTGGGGTTGTATTTTACAAGTGCTAATTCTGTACCAAATTGTGCTGTTACCTCGTAAGGTTTTGTTACTAATTGGATGATTGTATCCGTATCTAAGGAAGCACAGAAATGATGACAAACTCTTAAAGCTTTGACAGCAAAATGATGTACTAAAAGACAATGACTCTGTAAAAGTAACTGTAGCAGTGCTTGTGGGTTTTGCTCCCACAGTTGGGGAAAAGCCTCTTCCCGTACTTGAGGTTCAGGATCTCCTGGCTTATAACCTTCCCGACAGCGCCAAGCGTGAGAATTGGGTTTTAACTCATAGCGAGGACTATTTTCATAGAGAATGTGGTTAAAGGTTAAATATCCAGCAAATGCATCCCAGTTACGCTTAAACTGAATACGAGTCCAGTTGGAACGATTCCAACGGTAGAAAACCGACTCCATCACTTGTTCAGCATCTTGATCAGAATACTGCAGGAGAACACCAGCAGCTATTTTGATATATTCAGGATCTCCTTGTTCACCTAGTTTTTTAAGGGTGCGCCACACACGCCGAAGCAAGTATTCACGAGTCTTACTGCTATAGGCAATTCTCGATTGTGGATGTTTTAACTCTTCTTCTATTTCATTTCTATTAGATCTGTTGCCATTCTCATAAACTATTTTGCGAAGATATTCATTGTTAGGCAGCTTGACATAATAACTGTTGCTGTTAAAACTTGCCTGCTCTTTTTCTAGGCGGTAAGTTAAAATCCCAAAGACTTCTGCATCATGGCGATATTCAGCCATTTTGAAGATATGACGCAGTCTTTGAAAGTAGTTTGGTTGAAAAGGCGCGTTGGATAAAATATTCAGCAGTGCTGGGCGAACATACTGGTTATCGATTTGATAAATTGTATCGAGTACGGCAAAATGCTTATAGGTGCTGTGCTTTAAATGACTTTGTAAAGCTGTGGCAAACGCTTCTTGTGAACCATTGTGTGCTAATGAGCGTAATTCTGGTGGCAAAAATTTAATCATTTCCGCCTGTAAACTTGCTTTGGTTTCTGCATCCGAGAGTTTCAGTCGTGCTTCAAAAGCGATGCGACTTACAAAATTTGGAGTTGAGGCGTTTTGATGTAAGTTAATGAGAGCCGCAATAGCTTCTTTTGTGCCACACCAACCCAAAGCCCAAGCAATGCAATAATCTCTTAGGGGTTCACCTGTGCCTATAAGCTTAAGAATGAGTGGTGTTGCTTCACTGATTTTAAGTTCTCCAGCACGCCAAATTGCTCTTTCTAGCTTCCATTGACTAGGTTTATTGTTGGCAAGGCGGTTAAGGATAGCCTGTTTTCGCGGATCGTCTGTGGCTATGGGTTGAGGTTCAATGAGATCTGGTATCGTCACATCACGATATCCCTTTTTCGTCTTTTCACCAACAAGTTTTTTGAAGATTTGCTGTGCTTGGGCTAAAGGTACAGCTTCCGTCGTTTTTGTGCCTTCTTTCAACTTAGTGCCAGATCGTCCGTATCGAAAATTGACTACGTAATACCCCTCGTCTATCTGGCATAGATCGACTTCGTAGATTTTATTAGAAGTTCCTTCCTGATAGTGCAGGGTTGTACGTTGAATGAGTGTCATGGCACTTGTTTAGCAGCAAACCGCATTTTGATAATTTTCTATTGTCGCTTGCTTTGCTCGAATTTGCCACATTTGATACTACGCTTCTAAAAAGTAGATAAATTTGTATTGGTGCGGGTTTTTGATATTCAGGTTATAGTTGCTCTAAAATGTCTGATCCCATTCACAAAATTCTTGCTACAAATCCTCTGTCCTTTGTCAGAAATTATGATTCAAATTTAGTTATGAAACGCTCACTTACAGCCTTAGTCGTTGTGCTAAGCACAATTACCGCTACTTATCCAGCTTTTGCCAACGAAGTCAATGCTTCCCCTGATGAAACTGCTCCTGGTAAGGCTGCTACTCTAGTTACTCAACCAGCCTCAATTAATGGTGAGGCTGACCATAGCATCAATCAAGCTGAAAGACTAAAGCAAATTACTAACTCAATTCCATCAGTACACGATCAACCATCCGTATCCCTGAACCCGTTCGATATTTTAAAACATCCTTCTACTACCTTAAAGCAATTCTTACAGGAAAAGCCCAATCCAAAACCCCAGCCAGTTGATCCGTTGGGTGTTTCCAAAGTTCCTCCACTCGATTCCTTTGTCCGTGGATCGATTAGTGTACCAGTGACTCACTTTTGAAGCTCAATACATATAGCAAAACATATAGCAAAGCCCTTGGCTGCTCACCATAGGGCTTTTACTACTTCTACCATTTCTCTGGACACTTATTTTAATCTCTCAACTGCTCCTAGTATCCATAGCGATAAGGTCGATGGTAGCCACGATAGTATCTATAGCGATACGGACGATAGTTCCCACCATAGTATCTGTAGCGGTATGGACGATATCTACGATAGTATCTGTAGTGATACGGACGATAGTTCCCACCATAGTATCTGTAGCGGTATGGGTGAGATGTACGATAATAACGTTCAGGTTGGGCAAAAGCACTTGGAGTTACAGTCATGCTAAGCCCTGTCCCCAGGAGAGCCGCTAAGATCACTGAAGTCAAGCGTTTCATTTTTTTACTGTCAAAAAATAGATTTAATCTTATTTTTCTATTTCTACAGAAAATATGCTTCAGTAATCACCAAGTGATTTTTCTTATGCGTTAAACAGCTTAATATAAATTTAAAATCTGCCTGTCAAGCATATTATGCGTTGGCGCAGTTCCTTTGGAAGATACAAAATTCAAAATTAAGGAAGCTAGACATAACAAGGATTTCTGATATTGAATCTAGTGCTGAATTTTAGAGAATAGGTATGAATGGAGTGCGATCGCTGTTTGTCTTTTGAATCCAACAAAACTCGTTCACAATAAAATCATGGCAAATCATGAAATCTAGCTATGGTTCCAGTCAAACCTCAGCTCACGCTACAAGAGTTTCTTGCCCTTCCGGAAGGGGATATCACTTACGAATTAGTCGATGGCGAAGCTAAACCCAAGATGTCACCAAAAAGGTTCCACTCACGATTAACCCTTGCGCTGAGTCAACTTCTAGCCCCATGGTCGCAAAATCGTGGAGAGGTTGGTATTGAGTGGGCAGTGACCTTAAAACGTAAGAACCGAGACTGGGTACCAGTACCAGACTTGCTTTACGTCTCCTACTCTCGTCTTCCCAGTAACGTCATTGAAGATGAAGCTTATCCCATACCCCCAGAATTAGTGATTGAAATTATCTCTCCCGACCAAAGTTTTGGAGCAATGAGTGCTAAAGCCACAGATTATCTTGATGCAGGTGTCATGAGAGTTTGGGTTGTGGATGCTAGATCTAAAACAGTCACTATTTTCTATCCTGATACTCGACCACAAACAAAAAGTGGTGCAGATAGTTTAGAAGATTCTCTTTTAGAAGGCTTACAAATTACGCCCCAACAAATTTTTCAACAAGCAGGGATTCCTTAGATATTTTTGAGATCGAGAGTAAGACATCAAGGAAACAGCGAGGTTGCAATACCAATGAGTAGCAATGAAACTCGAATGTACATTAAAGCTGATACTGTACTTTACTTGAGTTTGATCCATTGCTGGGGTTACCGTATCAATCCAGAACAATCATAAGCTCAACAGCGGCAGCGTAAAGACATCGCCTTTGCCAAACAGCGCGGCGCATACCGTGGTTGCAAGAAAACTCTGTTTCCTGATCAGGTAGAGAATCTGCGGCGGACAAGTGCTGGCGAGCAAAAGACAGCGATCGCCTGTGAGTCCAACATCAGCCACGAGACACTATAATCTCTTAACGCAGACGCCGCCAAAATCGGGCCTTCAAACCATCTTGAGGACGCGAGAAAGGTAGCACGACACGCTCTAGATTCTGTCCACCAAGGATTTCCCACTCATACTCACGAACTAGTAAAGCTGTAAATATCTTCATTTCTAATCTGGCAAACTCTTTGCCTAAACATTCCCGCATTCCACCACCAAAGGGAATGTTACTAAAAACTTTTTGTTTATCCTCAGACCGTTCCGGTGAAAACCTTTCTGGGTCAAATTGCTCTGGTTGAGTGTAGATACTTTGATCTTGATGCGTCTCTTGAATTTGGTAAAACACATCCCAACCTTGTGGAATACAATACCCACTCAACTCACAAGACTGTAGCACTTTGCGTGAGCCACTACGAACCACTGGGGGTAATATCCGTAAAACCTCCTTGAGTACTTGGTCTAGGTAAGTCATTTGTTTGAGGATTTCTTGTGTTAATGGGGTTGACAATCCGAGTTGTGCTTGTTCTGTACGAAGGGTTTCTAACACTTTTGGATGTTGGGCTAGCAACAAGCAAAGAGAAGTCAGCGCAGACGTTAAGGTTTCATGTCCTGCAACCAGCATTGCAAGTACGTTATCTTTGATGTCTACTCGGCTGAGCGAATTTCCTGCTTCGTCTTTTGCCTGCAACAAAATACTCAAAACATCTTCTTTACCTGAGATCTGTTGTTGGCGTTGGTCGATGATTGCATCAATCTGAGCTAGAAGCCTCTCCCGTGCACGTACTGCACGATCAAATTTGCTACCAGGAACCCGAATAGGAAGCGACAGAAGCCCATCACTCCAGGTTTCATAAACCTGTTTTAAGTTTTCGTCTGCTGCAGTACTAACACCCACAAATAACCGACAGGCAATGTCGAGGGTATATTTTTTCAACTCGTCATACCAAGTTAGCGTTTCCCTTTGCTCCCACTTTTTTAAATAACGTTGGGTAATTTCTTCCATTGTTACAGCATAATTTGCTAAAGCCCTTGGCTGGAAAGCCTGAAACAGTTGACGACGCAGCATTTGGTGAGCGTTTCCTGTCTGCACACCAATTGATTTATCACCTAGTAGCACTTCAAAACTAAGCGTATTTGTCATTTCAAAATGCTGACTTTCATTGGCAAATAAAAATCGAACCGCCTCTGCTCCAATCAAAGCAACTGTTGGACGACCAAACAGATGGGTTTTAAAGATATTTCCATACAGATGTTGTCGCTTTGCTATGAAACTTTGTGGATCACGTAAATAGAGGATGGATTCGCCAATGATAGGTAATCCAAAGCGACCAGGAGGTAGCGGAAGTGCTGGTTTGGTTGAAAGGCTGGTCATGCTTTTGTTATTGCTTGAATTTTATCAGTGTCAATAAGCATAATTAAGCATAACTTTAATATCCAAAAAAAATGAGCGAACTGTAAATCTGTTCGCCCTTGAATAACTTAAAATCTTTTCTCATCGTCAGGATCACCCTCAAAGGGTTGAACTCCTGTTTTCGGATAGTTATCATCACTAGGTCCAAAAATTCTAGCACCTGCACTTAATACATAGCTGATTATGCGTTGAGTGGCTTCTTGGATTGATTGCAAAAATTGTTGTATGGCTGTTGGCTTTGACATAATATCATCTCCTAGTTTGGTTTTTTAACTCTGCCATTGTGCGAGTATGCATTGTTTGTTGTATGTGTTCCTCGTGCTGGCGCTGTTGAGTCATTGCTTCTCGTGCTCTTTCTTGCAGAGTCAGATCAACCTTGACCACATCAGAATCGACTTCTTCTGCTTTAGGTAAGATTAGTGTCAGAATTCCATCCTTAAATTCAGCTTTGACTTGCTCGTGTTTAACACTTACAGGTAAAGGTACTATGCGTTGGAACTGTCCATAGCGAAACTCAGAATGGACAAAGGCTTTGTTCTCGGTATGTTTTTCTTCCTGATGTTCTCCAGCAATTGAAACAGCATCTTTGCTGATGTGAACGTCTAAGTCTTTTGCATCTATTCCTGGAACTTCGGCTTTGACAATGATGTCTGCGTCAGTTTCTTGCAGTTCGATAGTTGGCATCCAGGTAATATTTTCTTTTTTAGAGAATCGGCTTTCGGTACGCCTACTGTGAACCATATCATCAAACAGATGATTTATTTGTTGAC
Organism: Nostocales cyanobacterium Centralia_MAG_434; assembly: GCA_021324415.1. Lineage (GTDB taxonomy): Bacteria > Cyanobacteriota > Cyanobacteriia > Cyanobacteriales > Nostocaceae > JAJPJF01. The sequence continues at coordinate 17,387 of JAJPJF010000280.1, read as the reverse complement.
GTAGGTGATCTAGTTCTCTTAGAGGTTGCCAAGGGATTAAAGACATATCGGGTTCCTCTATTAAGACTTATTGCAACTGTTCGTTAGAACCAATCAACTTGTAAAGAAAACTACCTTGTTGGCTCTACTTTCAGATTAGAAAAACAATTTGAGGAAGTTGTGAGGAAATATCAGCTTAAGCGAAGAAGCATTGGAGCATAACAACAAAGAGCTTGCTCCAATGCTTGTAGGTTATCATCGACTCACCCAGTAGCTACCAAGGGTTGCTTCTTTTCAGTCTTCCTCCACACAGATTGCCCTGTCATCAATTCCACCACATCCATACCATTACCAATGACACCAGGTACACTTGGATACCCCGCAGTTGCACCTACAAAGAAGAGGTTAGGCAACTCTGTTGTATATCCTAGGCGATTCAATCCAACTTGTTTTGGTATCAATTTTGCACCATAAATATTCCCCTGTGGTTGTCCTAAGTAATATTCACTGGTGGTAGGTGTCCCATAAACTTTCATCCGTGCGTAATTGTTCACATCTGGAATCACATCCTGCACACTGTTCATGATCTGCTGATACATTTCCCGCTTTTTGGCTTTATAGGCCTTCGGGTCAGTTTTGTGCAGGTGTTCAAACAGTTCATAAGGACAGACAGTGGCAATTTCGAGGACATGATGTCCAGGAGGTCCCATTCCCGGTTCGCTGGATTTCATTGTTGGACATGATAGGAAAATCCAAGGACGGCTCATGTCTCCGTCTAATTGTTTTTGATATTCTTGATTCAGGTCACCTGTTGGGTAATACCAGATATTCCAATTCCCAATACCATAGCGTTGTGGATCAAAGCGGTTATCCAAACCCAGGTAAATGTTAAAGGCACTGGCTGAGTATTCATAGCTGGTCAGACGTTGAAACTCTCGATGACTTAGAGCTTCTGAATCATGCATCAACTCTACAGTTAATTTTGGGTCGAGGTCGCTGATGTAAGCTTTGCTAGCGCGATATTCTTGGCGATCAGAAATTATATTTTGGATAGTACCTTTGCTAACTTGAATATGGTCAACTGGCGTTGAATACTTAATGACGCCTCCACCTGTTGTAATTGCCTCAACAATGGTGTCAACAAGGTGCTTGAAGTGATGTTTTGGATAGTAAGCACCTTCTGAATAGTCCCAAACTAACGAAGTATGGGTTATCAATGCGATATCTTTAGGTGGTAGAGCGTAATCACCACTTTGCCCTGCCAGCACTGCTTGTAACTCAGGTGACAAACCAACATGATCATACAAATCTTGCAGAGTCCAAGTTCGCTTTAAAAACAAATTCCAATAATTCGGCAACTTTAACCAGTCGTACCACTTGAGATCAAACCAGTGAATATCTTGTGCTAGATGATACATTTCCTGATGCAGTTGCTTGATCTCATTGCAGTAGCCATTGATGGCACTTGCTTGTTGTGGGAAGGTTGCAAGCAGACGTGCACGTAGATTTTCCCATCCCAAGGGAATCTTGAAATCTGCTGTTGGTGTAATCACCCGGTCTATGCAGTCTGGCTCAAGGCTATTGAAGGGGACATCCCGTTCAATGTAGTTGAGAAACTGAGTAATGGTCTTACCAGGAGCACATTGAGAGATATAATGCACGTCAGCACAAAAGCTATATTCGCCATAATCAAACGTGTGACAACACCCACCTGGTAAATAGTGTTTCTCTAGCACTGCAACCCGATATCCTTGTTTTGCCAAGCAGGCTGCTGCTGAAAGTCCACCTAATCCGGCTCCCAGAATCACGTAATCAAAAGTCTCCATCCTAGTCGTCTCCTGTGGCAATCTTGTCATCCCTTCATCTCGGCAGTCATATTTCTCTTGCCGTTCTTTAGTTGAGAAAATACCCCAAGAATTAGTGACTGATTACCCAGCTTGAAAATGTTCCAAAAATCCACACTGCTACTATGGGACACTTATAGAAACAGAAATAAATATTCAGTCTGTTTTGAGCATCTGCTACTATTATCTTTTAGAGCAAAACTAGGATTTATGGGTTCTTGAGGTGTTTGAATCAGCGCGAGAAACTGTTTACATTTACAACATTTATCAATTGTTTCAGTAATTTAAGTAACCCAGTGTAAATAAAGACATTTACAACAGCTTTCACACTAATTGAATACTAGAGTAAACAAGCTATTAGATTTTTTTAAACACATTCTATGACTGCTGTTTAGAGTTTAGTAATAAAGTGTGAGAAACTTGTGAGGAAATAGTTTATTTTATATAACCTTTTCCTAAAAATTAAATTTCCAAACTTGCTCTAATATGCTGCACAATAACTTCTGGTGAGTCTTCTATATCTACCGTAATCGCATCAGTTGGTTCCTCTAAAGTGTCGAACTGACTCTGGAGGAGTTCTGGTGGCATATAGTGATGAGAACGCGATCGCAGCCGTTGCTCGATTTGCTGGAAAGTTCCCTTAAGGTAAACTAGTTTGGTGCGTTTCTCATCCAATAAAAGCATCTGGCGATAGCTGATTTTCAATGCCGAACACGCCAGCACCAGATTTTTATTTTCTTCTAACCACTGCTTGATAGCTGCTTGCAAACTTTGCAGCCAAGGTGTCCTGTCGGCATCAGTCAGGGGAATACCATGATGCATTTTCTCAATATTCTCTGATGAGTGGAAACTGTCAGCATCAATAAACTCCCAGTTTAAAGAGTCTGCCAACTGTTTGCCAACGGTAGACTTACCAGAACCAGAGACGCCCATTACTAGGATAATCATGGGTGTAGGTCTTTTATAACTAATCTTGGAATATACAGAGGAAGCTATGGGGGACAAGGGAAGGGGGACAAGAGGGACAAGGAGGACAAGGAGGACAAGGAGACAAGCACTTATCCTATGCCCCATGCCCTATGCCCCATGCCCCATTACATAAACTCCCGCGGATCGGTCACATAGCCAGTGAGGGCGGAAGCCGCAGCGGTGTAGGCGGAAGCGAGATAAATTCCAGCTTCTTTGTTGCCCATGCGTCCGGGGAAGTTGCGGTTAGTGGTAGAAACACAAATTTCTGGCTCATTTAAGCGTCCGAATGTGTCTTTTGGACCGCCTAGACAAGCGGCGCAAGAAGGTGCTGCTGGTTCTATACAACCTGCTTCTAAGAAAATTTCCGAGAGAGTTTGCCCTTCATACTTGAGTTTAAAGAGGTCTTCGTAGACTTTTTGGGTAGCAGGTACTAAGTAGGTAGGAACCTTAACTTTGTGCCCTTTGAGCAGTTGTGCAGCATTGAGAAAGTCAGTGGTTTTCCCACCTGTGCAGGAACCAATATAAACGCGATCAATCTTAATATCGCGGCATTCTCGTGCTAAAGCTCGGTTATCGGGGGAGTGAGGTTTGGCGACTACTGGCTCTAATTGGGAGACATCATAGTGGCGATCGCTATAAAACCGAGCATCTGGGTCTGTGTAAACTGGCTCAAATAACTTGTCAGTACGCCCATCGAGATACTCTAATGTGGTTTCATCAGGTGCAATAACTCCATTCTTGCCACCAGCTTCAATCACCATGTTGCACAGAGTCATCCGTTCTTCCATGGTCATTTTTTGAATGGCAGTTCCTGCAAATTCCATTGTCCGGTAAGTTGCACCAGCAACGCCAATATCTCCAATGATTTGCAAAATCAGGTCTTTTGCCAACAGGTAAGGAGGCATTTCACCATCTAATACAAAGCGCATAGTTGCAGGGACTTTGATTAATAGCTTGCCAGTACCCATAATGAACCCAGCATCAGTGTTGCCGATTCCAGTGGCAAATTCCCCGAAGGCACCTGCATTACATGTGTGAGAGTCTGTGCCAAATAGAACTTCACCTGGGCGGGTGTGACCTTCTTGTGCTAGGGCGATGTGGCAAACACCTTTGTAGTCTGGGTTTACTTTAAAGTTAGATCTGTCAGTGATATCATAAAAATATTTGATACCTTGCTGTAGAGCAAATTCACGCAAAATATCAACATTGCGATTAGCTCGTTCGTCAGCAGTAAAAATGTAATGGTCAGGAATTAAAACAATTTTTTCTGGGTCCCAGACTTTAGCATCAGCACCAAACTCGCGTTGGAAAACACCAATGGTTCCAGGTCCGCAGACATCGTGTGTCATTAGCACATCAACGTTAACCCAGATGTTTTCCCCCGGTTCTACTACTGATCGACCAGAGGCTTTTGCTAAAATTTTTTCAGTCAGGGTCATGCCCATAGCGCTCACTTTCCTCTCTTTTGCATATAAAATTTATGCTAATCAGTAGATCGGTACAAATCAAGTTAAAAGCGTAAAAATAGTCATTAGTCTTTAGTTACAGTGAACTCAAAACAAAGGACAAGGGCAAAGTTGCTTAATTCGAACCACTAACTGGCATCTTCAAAACCCGGTAAACAGTGCTCAATAGTTCTTGTATGGTAAAAGGCTTCGATAAAAATGCTTTGACACCTGTGCCGGTCGCTTCGGTAATCCGGGTGTTAGATACGATTCCACTAGTGGCAATAATCTTTATTTGAGGATTCATTTTTTGTAGGCTACGAATGACAGCTAACCCATCCATAGACGGCATGATGATATCCATCAACACGATACTAATTTGGGATTGGTACTGTGTATATAGTGCGATCGCCTGTTTTCCGTCATTGGCAATGATAGTTTTGTAATGGTGGTCTTCCAAGGATGCTTTGCTGGTCCTTTGGATTGAGATCTCATCATCAACAATGAGAATCAATTCCCCAGATCCCTTAGGCACTGCTAAATCTTCTGATAGTGGTGTTTCCTCATCTCTTGTTGCTGGGAAATACACCTGAAATTGAGTGCCTTTGCCTACCTCGCTCTCCACAGTCAAAAAACCCTTGTGATTTTTGACAATCCCAATCACCATCGCAAGACCCAATCCTGTACCTTTGCCTGGCTCTTTTGTTGTGAAGAAAGGATCAAATATTCGCTCTAATACTTCCGGGGGAATACCTGTTCCTGTATCTGAGACTTTAATAACAACATGGGGACCTGTTTGAGCATCTAGATGCATGCGTGTAAAGTTTTCATCTACAAATATATTTTCCGCAGCCAAACTTAAGACCCCACCTTTTGGCATAGCATCACGAGCATTAACACATAGATTTAGGATGACTTGATGTAATTGTGTAGTATCTGCCAAAACAGTCCAAAGATTGGGCGACACAGTTTCAATATGGATCTTGATAGATTTGGGAAATGTCTTGTTGGCAATTAGAGCAACTTCTTTAAGCACATATCCAACTTGCACAATTGTACGTTTGCCTTCAGCCCCCCGTGCAAAGGACAGAATCTGCTTAACTAAATCAGCTCCGCGTTTGGAGTTGTCTTCTAGTATCTTCAGCAGTTGCTGATTGCGCTGTTCTAGATTGGTGAGCTTTCTAGGCAGCAGCTGAGCTACTGCCAAAATAGGAGTCAGGATGTTGTTGAGATCGTGAGCAATGCCACTGGCAAGAGTGCCAAGACTTTCTAAACGCTGAGCACGGAGAAGTTGCATTTCTAGTTGCTTTTTCTCTGTGATGTCAGTATTAACAATCAGAATTGATTTTGGCTGCTTTTGTTCATCACGTACTAAAGTCCAGCGACTTTCAACAAGGATGACCTTGCCGTTTTTTGTTACATGTTGCAACTCACCTTGCCAAGAGCCATTTTTAGCAAGGGTTTGCTGGATCTTGAGTTTTGGAGGTGAAGTTTTCAAATTTTTATACAAAAGTTGATTGGCATTCTTACCAAGAGCTTCTGCTTGTTGCCAACCGTATAGGCGCTCAGCACCGTTGTTCCAAAACACAATTTTGTCCTGGAGATCACGCACGATAATTGCATCTGTTGTAATGTTAAGTAGTGCAGCTTGTTCGTAGATGATTTGTTCTGCTTGTTTACGATCAGTGATGTCACGGTTAACAGCTAAAAAACCGATTGCGACACCTTTATCATCTTTGAGTACACTGAGCGATGACTCAACGTAAATTTCTTCTCCGCTCTTTTTAAGATGAATTGTCTCGCCTCGCCATGAACCTGTCTGGGTTACAGAATCGCAGATAGCCTGCTTTTGTTGTGGTTCAAGCCAGCGCATCTGATACGCTGTTTCTAATGGTTGACCAAGCACTTCATCAGCTTTCAAATTATACAAGCGCTCTGCCCCAGGATTCCAATAAGTGATCCGCTGCTGGTGATCAATAGCAATGACTGCGTCGTTGACTTGCGACAGAACATTTGCCTGAAACTGGATGGATTTTTCTGCCTGCTTGCGATCGCTAATGTCTTGAATCAACCAGCGTCGCCAAACCATCTTACCCTGTAGGTTATACCCAGGAGCTATAGTAACGGATACAGGCAAGGGCAGTCCTTCTTGTGGCTGTAAGTGAACTTCCCAGTTCTGTACTTGCCGTAGCTTCATTAAGCGTGTGTCAAAAGCCTTGCGATCTTGTTCAGTAAAAAAAAGGAGTAGTGATCTACCTATCAGATGTTGCTGGCGTGTGCAGAGTAAAGATGTTGCTGCAAAGTTGGCTTCTTGGATAATGCCTTTCGCATCAGTCAATAGGTAGCCATCAGGGGCAAACTCAAACAAGTCTTGATAACGTTGGCGTTCTGACTCTGCTGTTTTACGAACGGTGATCAGCTCTTCTCTTTGTAAGCTCCTTTCTTCTTGAAGAATCTCTATTTCTTCCAGCATTTCCTGCAGCTCTTGAGAAGCCTTCTGTAACTGAGCTGTTCTTTCTTCTAATTGTTGCTGTAATGCTGCGATTATGCTAGAGATTGTCATAGTGAGTCACATTTTCCAAAAACGCCTCTTCCTAGCTACGAGTTATTGTCCCACTTTGCAAAGTTGCATACTTTAAGACTAAAACTACAGAGAAGCCGAGGGTGAGAAAAAAGTAATAGTACTCATCATTGTACTAGCCTAAGTTAAGAGCGAAGAACTACCTAAGGCGAAAGAACCCCAGTTTCTTCAAAATACTGGGGTTCTATTTCGTACTTAATCAAAATGTATTTAATTATACTATTCGACTTTCTGTGGAGAACTGAAAGTATGAACCCAATATTCTGTCCTCCTTGTCCTCCTTGTCCTCCTTGTCCCCCTTGTCCACGCCAGTTGCTCCACTTGGGGAAACCCCAAGACCGCACTGGCTCCCCTTGTCCCCCAATCAAAAAGCTTCTTTCAAGCTAACGTCTGCTTCCTTGAATTTGGTCGAAAATACCTCCATCATCAAAGAACTTCTTCTGGACTGTATTCCAACCGCCAAAATCTTTCACTGTGTAGAAGTTACTAATCTTGGAAAATTGCTTCTGCGTTTCCTGATTTATTGTAGAGTTAACAGGCCGGAATCCTACCTTAGCAAATTCTCTCTGGGCTTCTGGTGTAAAGAGGAACTTAACAAAAGCTTCTGCGACTTGCCGAGTACCGTGCTTATCCACAACTTTATCTACTACAGCAACTGGGTTATCAATAGAAATGTTAACTTGTGGAAGGATGGTGGGATAGTTAGATTCACCTTTCAACTTTGCCAAAATCTCCTCGTTCTCATAGTTCAACAACACATCCCCTTGATTTCGCTTATAAAAAGTATCACTAGATTCCCGAGAATCCTTCGGCAACACAGCAACATTTTTATAAACCTTACTCACATAATCACGGGCTTTGGCTTCATCGCCTCCTGTTTTGACGACTGATCCCCACAACGCTAAGAAATTCCAACGAGCACCCCCAGAGGTCTTGGGATTGGCAGTAATTACACTAACTCCTGGTTTTGCCAAGTCAGCCCAACTACTAATTTTCTTGGGATTGCCTGGACGCGTTACTAATACAACTGCTGAGCGAGTGACGATCGCACCATTAGGAGCTTTTTGTTCCCAACCAGAATTTATTAAACCGACTTTTTGGATTTTTTCTACATCATATCCCAGTGCCAGTGCTACTACATCTGCCTCTAAACCATCAATGACTGCTCTTGCTTGGGTACCAGAACCGCCATAACTTTGCTGAAAAACGACATCTTGGTTATGTTCTTTCTTCCACTTTTGTGTAAACAAAGGAATAATTTTTGAGTAAGCTTCTTTAGTGACAGCGTAGGAAACCAAAGTCACTTGCAGCGTTTTAGGGTTTTGACTAATGCGCTGAGCACTAGCACTAGCAGATGAATATTGCCAGGTAATCCCTGCATAAACAGGTAACATGCCAATGCTAACCGTTGCCAACAGCAATGTGCGAGTATTAGATGCAGACCGTTTCCATGGTTGCAGTACAGATCTCCAAGTTTTCAAGAGGGGATTTTGCATGGTTCAAGATATTGACGAATAAAAACTACGTTAATTCGGTAGATTTACAGATCTTTATTCTGCACACTGCCATAGATTCAATAACAAAAGCAAGTGCTTCCGTATACAATTTCTTGAAACTTGCGTAAATTTCCTCATCGGAAGTAAGTCTATTGCTACTGCTGCAATGATATCAAGCTTCTTGAAGCTACTAGCAAATTTATAGTTTTTGTATAGTCTTGTCAGTAGGCTGACCAAAGTCCAATTTTAAGTAAGTAGAGAGTGTTTCTTGAGTTTTTAACAACTCTTCTGTAATATGATATGACATTAAGTACGGCATTTTTAGCTATAAAAGGTACTTTATAGAAGGGGAGCATTATGAATTCCTGGTGGGGTGTCTTAGGAGTGTTAAAGCAACTTATTGAAAAAAACAAGATTCGGTCAAAACTGAATTCTTTGAAAGGCTTTGTTGCACTTTTTTTAGTGGGCGTAAGCTTGAGTGTGGTGATTGCTGCCTGTACTGGTGCAGATACAAGTCGTTCTCCGAATGGGGACTCTGCTGCCACTCCTAGTAGTAGTCCAGCTGCTGCTAACAAGCAAGATGTTGAGTTAACTCTTGTGTCTTTTGCTGTTACTAAAGCAGCTCATGAAGCGATCATTCCTAAATTTGTAGATAAGTGGAAACAAGAACACAATCAAAACGTTACTTTTAAACAAAGCTATGGAGGATCTGGTTCTCAAACTCGTGCTGTAATTGATGGTTTAGAAGCAGATATTGTGCATTTATCACTAGCTGGAGATACTCAGAAAATTGAAAAGGCTGGATTGATTCAGTCGGGATGGGAAAAGGAAGTTCCAAATAACGCTATTGTCACTAAAACTGTGGCTGCATTAGTAACTCGTCTAAATAACCCCAAAGGTATCAAAAATTGGTCAGATTTGGCAAAAGATAGCGTCAAACTCATTACTGCTGATCCCAAAACTTCGGGTATTGCTCGTTGGAACTTTCTGGCACTTTGGAATTCAGTGATCAAAACTGGAGGCGATGACGCTAAAGCGCAAGATTTTGTCACTAAGGTTTATAAGAATGTTCCAGTACTAACAAAGGATGCCCGCGAAGCTTCTGACGTATTTCTCAAACAGGGTCAAGGAGATGCTCTGATCAACTACGAAAATGAAATTCTCTTGGCAAAACAAAAAGGTGAGAAGTTCAGTTATGTCGTGCCTGATGTGAATATCTCCATTGACAATCCGATCGCAGTCGTGGATAAAAATGTCGATAAACACGGTACTCGTGAAGTAGCGGAAGCCTTTGTCAAATACTTATTTACTCCAGAAGCACAACAAGAGTTTGCCAAAATCGGATTCCGTCCTGTAGAGGAAACAGTTGCCAAGACAAAGGAAATAGCAGACAAATATCCCAAAGTAAAAAATCTGGGTACGGTTGATGAGTACGGTGGTTGGTCTGCCATCAATAAAAAGTTCTTTGCAGATGGGGCTATTTTTGACCAAATTCAAGCAAAAAAACAGTAATGGCTTAGTTATTGCTTGGTTGTAAAAAATTACCACTCTCCATGAATCTATGGCTGTCTCTTCTCCATTACCCTCTCAGCAACTAGTTCCTAAGAAACCTCCAAAAAGGAAGCTATTGAGTCAGTTATCGCAACTTCCGGTGGCTTGGCTCATCACTCTGGGGTATTTAACAGTGATGTTATTTGTCCCCATAGTTGCGATGTTCCTAAAAGCAAGCACCAGAACACCTATTGAGTTTTGGGAAATCGCTACTAGTCCCATTGCTTTGGCAACGTATCAAGTTACATTTTTGACATCATTGCTAACAGCCCTGATGAATGGGGTGTTTGGCACTTTGATCGCTTGGGTTTTAGTACGTTATGACTTCCCACTCAAAAGGTTCATTGATGCCTCTGTGGATTTGCCTTTTGCTTTGCCAACCTCGGTTGCAGGGTTAACGCTGGCAACAGTGTACAGCGATAACGGTTGGATTGGTTCGCTACTTGCACCCTTGGGCATAAAGATATCCTTCACTCTTAGTGGGGTAGCGGTAGCCATGACATTTATCTCGCTCCCTTTTGTAGTGAGGACAGTGCAGCCTGTGCTTCAAGAAATGGAAAAGGAAATTGAAGAAGCTGCCTGGTGTTTGGGTGCATCGCAATGGCAAACTTTTTGGAGAGTCATCTTACCACCATTATTTCCCGCAATTTTGACAGGTATTGCGCTGGGATTCTCTCGTGCAGTTGGTGAGTATGGATCGACAGTCATTATATCTTCTAATACGCCCTTTAAAGATTTGATTGCACCTGTACTCATTTTCCAACGATTAGAACAGTACGACTATTCTGGTGCAACAATTATCGGGATAGTGCTACTGGTGATTTCTTTGGTGGTGCTGATAGCAATTAATTTCTTACAAGTTTGGGGACAAAGATATGACACAAAATGATGGCTCATTTGAACCACCTCGCTTTCATTCAAGCACAACAAAGCAACCTGAACAAAATCAAAGCAAACCGAGAAATTGGGGCGTTATTGGTTTAATCGCAATAGCAGTAGCTTACCTATTTTTGGTACTCTACATTCCAGCCTTTAACGTCTTTTTCCAAGCTTTTAAAAAAGGGGTAGGTCCGTTTCTGTTGAACCTGACACGCTCCGATTTTCAGAATGCAGCTCGCTTAACACTGTTGCTAGCTTTGGTTGCTGTACCTGTAAATACAGTTTTTGGTTTATGTGCTGCCTGGGCAATTACTCGCCACAAATTTCCTGGTCGTGCTCTGGTTCTCAGTATTATCGATCTACCCTTTTCGATCTCTCCGGTAGTTGCAGGGTTAATGATTGTGTTACTTTATGGACGGCAAGGATGGTTTGGCGGCTTTCTAGAATCACATGATCTTAAAATTATCTTTGCTTTTCCAGGTATGCTGCTAGCAACAGCTTTTGTTAGCATGCCTTTTGTTGCTCGTGAAGTTATTCCTGTTTTAGAAGAGGTAGGTAAAGATCAGGAAGAAGCAGCTAAAACTTTAGGTGCAAAGCCTTGGCAAATATTTTGGCGTGTTACCTTGCCAAATATTCGTTGGGGTTTACTTTACGGCTTAATTTTAACTAATGCAAGAGCAATGGGTGAATTTGGTGCAGTCTCAGTTGTGTCGGGAAATATTGCTAACAAAACCCAAAGCTTACCTTTATTTGTTGAAGAGGCTTACAAACAGTATGAAACAGAAGCCGCTTACTCTGCTGCTGTGTTGCTGGCACTGCTAGCGTTGGTCACTTTGGTGTTGAAGGAAATTTTGGAACGGAAAACTAGTAAGAGGGCATAGGGCATGGGGCATGGGAGATAAAAACATTCTTCATAAATATTGCTTAAGATATTTGGTTTTGTAATTTAGTTTTCTTAAAGAAGAATTATGGGTATTGCAGTTGAGAATGTATCTAAAGTATATGGTTCTTTTCGTGCGGTTGATGCTGTAAGTCTAGAGGTGAAAACTGGCTCTCTGGTGGCACTATTGGGTCCATCTGGTTCAGGAAAATCAACTTTGCTCAGGATGATTGCGGGGTTGGAAGTGCCTGATTCTGGAGAGATTTGGTTGACTGGAGAAAATGCTACCTATAAATCAGTACAGGAACGCAATATTGGTTTTGTGTTTCAGCATTATGCACTGTTTAAGCACTTGACGGTAAGAGAGAACATTGCCTTTCCGTTGGAAATCCGCAAGATTCCTAAAACTAAGCGTCAACAGAGAGTAGAAGAACTTTTAGAGTTGGTGCAATTAGGAGGTTTTGGCGATCGCTACCCCTCCCAACTTTCTGGGGGTCAGCGTCAACGGGTAGCGTTAGCAAGAGCACTAGCCGCTCAACCACGTATTTTGCTTTTAGATGAACCTTTTGGTGCATTGGATGCTCAAGTCCGAAAGGAATTGAGAAGTTGGTTACGACAACTGCATCAAGAAGTGCATGTGACAACTGTTTTTGTGACCCATGATCAAGAAGAAGCCATGGAAGTTTCTGATCAAATTGTGGTGATGAATCAAGGTCGGGTGGAACAAGTTGGTAGTCCATCTGAGATTTATGACCAACCAGCAACACCGTTTGTGATGAGCTTTATTGGTCCAGTCAATGTTCTACCTCGTAACGTGGGAATTTTACCAGACAAAGTTGTGGTGAATGCAAAGGGCGATCGCATCTTTTTGCGTCCCCATGACATTGTGATTCAGACCTATCCTGATGATGAGACTGCACCTGCCAAAGTTGATCGCATTGTGAACTTGGGTTGGGAGATTCGGGTGGAATTGCTTCTTAAGTCTGGGGAGATCCTGAATGCTTCCTTGAGCCGTGATCAGTTCAATTATCTCAATATTGAGGAGGCTCAGCCTGTCTATGTGAAATCTAAGCAGGCAAAGATTTTTCCTGAGTATAGTTTAAGTTAAGTTTGCTAATTTAACGAGAGAGGAAGTGGAAGCTATGTTGGGATTGAATTTAGAGCAAACTAGGGTTTATCAAGAAGCAAAAGAAGAAGGTCGCACAGAAGGTCACACAGAAGGTCGGGAAGAACGGGAAGCAGAAATGTTGAGACTAACTGTACCTCTGTTGCTCAAAATGGGGATGAATGTGGAGCAGATTGCTCAACAACTGAATGTATCTGTAGAAGCTGTACTGAAAGCCGCTCCTCAGAACACTGAGAAGTAAGCTCCTACTTTTCACCGAAAAAATGGGTGTAGGTGGTAGGGTGTGGGGTGTAGGGGTAAAAAGAAATTCTTGAAGAAAATGAACAGCCTACTCTACACCCAAGCTGGTTTAAAGCCCCTAAATTTATTTATGGAGAAAACAAAAAATTTATTCATGAATGAAATCTCCTCAATTCATTGATGGGGATACCCTACACCCTACACCCTATACCCCACACCCTTCTTAAAGCTTACATTTTGCCAAACCCAAATAACGGATACCTTCTGGAGTGATCTCAAAACGGCAGGGTAAAACTTCCAATCCCAACGCCATGCCAGATCTTAACAATTTGCCATAAATAGGGTCTGGACCATCACCAGGGACAAACTCAGTACAATCACCTCGATTGATAAAGTAAAGCATGACTGCACGACTACCCGGCAGAAGTTCAGTCATATCTCGTAAGTGTTTTTGTCCCCGTGTTGTTTCTGTATCAGGAAATAATGCTAACCGTCCTTGAGCCCAAGTTGTATTTTTAACTTCCAAATAAATGTTACGAATATTTTTAGTGAGCGGCAATTCACTATTTGTTGAGACTAAATGAGATTTAGATAAGACAAAATCTATTCGACTTTTTTTTTCGTGTCCGTAGGGAACTTCACCGCGAATTTGGTCATACTCGCCCAATTCTGGGAACAGACGCTGTTCCAAAGCTATCTTAATTATCCTATTAGGCAAGGAAGTGTTGACCCCTACCCAAGTCGGCTCATTATCATTTACTTGTATCAGTTCCCAGGTGTAGGCAAGTTTGCGGTTAGGGTTATCACTTAAAGACAATTGCACCAAACTGCCAGGAGTGGATACCCCTGTCATGGGTCCTGTATTCGGACAGTGTGCTGTAACTATTTCCCCAGAAGCAAGTTCAACATCTGCAAAAAATCGCTTGTAGCGTTTTAATAAGATTCCGGAATACAACGGTGGGTAGTGGTAAAGGTAGTCATTCATCAGCTTTGTTAGTGGTTAGTAGTTAATATGAGCAAGTAGCCTGCCTGTATGTGATTAATCGCGCTACCTTAAAAATCAATACACTAAGTCCATTAAAACTAACATTATGAATGACGAATTCTACCATCAAGGATTAGAAAAGTCTAAGCAAAAAGACTATACCGGAGCCATTGAGGATTTTACCCGTGCCTTGCAACTCGCACCCTACTTTGCTGATGCCTACTTGCGCAGAGGTTTGGCATACTACGACTCAGGAGAAATTCTTCAGGCTGTTTCAGATTATACAGAAGTTTTGAAGCTGAATCCTCAAAGTGTAGAGGCATATTATTGTCGTGCTTTAGCACGGGTGGGACTGAAAAATTTACCAGGGGCGTTAGAGGATGTGGATAAAGCTATTCGCCTCAATAGCAATTATGCCCCTGCCTATAGTTTACGGGGAACAGTGCGGCGCAAACAAGGTTTTATTCAAGATGCGATCGCCAATTTTAAAAAAGCAGCAGAATTATTTCTAGAGCAAAGGGACAAAGAAAATTGTCGTCTATGTCTAGAAAAGATTAAACAACTACAACCGCAAGAAAAATCGGTTATTACTAGTGAATCCCCAACTTCTAAACCAGTGCCAATGCTATCTGAAAAGGAGTATTTCACTCAGTTACTAGAAAAAGCAGAAAAAGGTGAGACTCGGCAGGCAATGGAAGATTTAAACTGGGCATTAAAAGTCGATCCACAAGATGCTCAAGCTTACTGTTGTCGAGGGGTTGTGCGGTACAAGTTAGGAAATTATCGGGATGCAATTTCGGATTTTAATCAAGCATTACGCTTGAACTTTTCAGATGCAATTGTTTATCGCAACCGAGGTAAGGCACGTTTTCTGTTGGGAGATCATCAAGGTGCACTTGCTGATTTTAACTGTGCACTCCAGATCCAATCTCAGGATGCGCTTCTCTATGTTGCAAGAGGAAACGTCTATCAAGCGATGGGTAATTATTATGGGGCAATTAAAGACTATACCCAAGCATTGGAAATCAATCCTGATGATCCCCAAGTTTACTACAACCGGGGAATGGCTTACACTTGTATCGAAGAAGTGAAACATGCTGTTGAAGATTATCAGCGTGCAGCGAGTATCTTTTGTGAACAAGAAAATTGGGAAAATTACCAACAAGTTTTAGATAGTCTGAAAAAAGTTCACAAACCCAATTCTGAGTTCAGCAAGACAACGAATAACTTACTGCGCCAGCGATTATTAAGACTGGTAGGTGGATATTGGGAAATCGCCCAACGACTGATTGAACAAGCAAAGAATTATTATCCTGGTATGTCAGAAGAATGGTACATGGAAAAAGTGATTCATGACTTGGAACGAGATCGGGGTAGATAGCATAAGCAGTTAAGTCTTCTGCTTTCTCAACTGCTGGAAGAACAACTGCACTGTTAATGCTAGTAATCCTACTGCTACTATTCCAAATACTCCACTTGCCAAAGCCACTACACCAACAACCAAAGTACGCACAGCGGAGGCAATATTGATCACCACTACACTATCTGAATGAATGGGTTTTGTTGCAAAACTTGTAGCTATGGCAATCATGAGAGAGTAAGCTAAGTATCCTAGTCCCCCTGAGATGAGCGATCCTATCAAACTGCGTAAGGGGTTTGTTGAAATCTGCACTTGATTATCTGTTTGTTGCGTTACATTTGGCTCATTCATTGATTAAACCTCGCCGATTTTGAAATCTGTGTAGTGTGGGCATCTTGCCTGCTAGTAAGCACAGGGAGCGAGATGCTCCCACTACGTCTAAAACTATGGTTCTCAAAATAGATGTGATTTAGCCGTTAAGCCAAGATTGAGAGCTTGGCTTGAGATCCTCTCAACTCGAAGATACCACCTGAATTCCATGTGTATGCGTCCTGGTCACAAATAATTCTAAATCTTGATCAGAAATTGTCTCTCTCACAAGATGTTTAACGTGTTCTGCTTGCTGTTTAGATTCACACAATGCAAATACACTTGGTCCAGAACCAGACATCATTGTTCCCAAAACACCTGTACTGGCAAATAATTCTCGCAGTTGTAACACTTGCGGATGTGTTGGCAAAACCACACGCTCTAAATCATTATGCAACTGTTGGGCTATTTCCAGGGCATCTTTGTGCGAAATAGCTTTGACCATTGGTCCAGAATGTACTGCTGCCGCACGTGCTGCCAAATCCTGTGTATCTTTGATATAAGAATTACCAAACTGTTGGCGATAGGTTGTGTATGCCCAAGCAGTAGAAACTGCCAAGCTACGATATTTGCCTAATACTATATATATGTTATCTAAACTGGGTAGGGGAGAAAGTTGCTCACCTCTACCTGTGGCTATCACTGTTCCACCCGCAACACAAAATGGTACATCTGAACCCAGCGTTGCTCCTAGTTCCTCTAATTCTATTTGGGTGAGTCCTAAATTCCATAGCAGGTTGACTCCCACCAATACGGCTGCTGCATTTGCCGACCCTCCAGCTAACCCAGCTGCTACAGGAATGTGCTTGTGGATTGTAATGTTTAGACCGCCATGCTTAACAAAAGCATCTGAAAATTCAGAAGCCATAAGTTTTGCTGCACGGTAAGCAATGTTAGTTTTGTCTAATGGAACTTGCGGATGAGCACATTCAATGCGGATGTCATCAGTACTATTTGGTGTTATCTCAATTTGATCTGCAAGATCGATACTTTGCAGTATCATGACCAACTCATGATATCCATCAGGGCGATCGCCGATGATTTCTAGATATAAGTTGATTTTGGCAAAAGCCTCAAGGATAATAGGCTTCACAAATATTCCCTCCTCTTCCTAATTCAAACAAGACGCAACAACTGTCAAAAAAAATTAATTTTTCTGTCTTTCTGTTTCTCCTGACACTTGTAACTGATTACTTAAGGCTACCCACTGATCTACACCCAGGTCTTCGGCTCGCGCTTGTGGATTTATATTCAATTGTTCCAGTAAGTGTGTCAAGCGATCACGTTCTACAATTGATTGCAAATTATTTCGCAACATTTTACGCTTAGCACCAAAGCCCAACTTGACCAAAGTTTCCAACTGTCGTGTATTTGAAGCTGGTGGCTCAATTTGGTGTGGAGTAAGCCTGACGACTGCTGAGTCTACCTTTGGTGGTGGGTGAAATGCTCCGGCGGGAACTGGACAAATTAATTCACACTTTGCTAGATATTGCACTCGTACTGACAACGCGCCAAATGTTCTTGACCCTGGTAGAGCAACCAATCTTTGTGCGACTTCTTTTTGTACTAACAGCACCAATAAGTCGTATGGTTTCGTGTTTGGGTTAGCAATGGTGCCTAGTAGCTTTTCTAGAATTGGTCCAGTAATGTTGTAAGGAATATTAGCAACAACTTTATTTGGCT
>JAJPJF010000055.1 GCA_021324415.1 Nostocales cyanobacterium Centralia_MAG_434 | reverse complement strand
CTCCTTGTCCTCCTTGTCCTCCTTGTCCTCCTTGTCCTCCTTGTCCTCCTTGTCCTCCTTGTCCTCCTTGTCCCTCCAACTACCTTAAAAAGTCAACCTCCCACCTCTTCAATAAAAATTGAGAAGTGGGATTGTTACAGAAATCCTAAATTACTTATTTTCCTCCTATGCCTCACGCCCAACCTTCACAAATAATCGTTCAATCTCGCCCATCTACCTATTGGATTCTCTTTTCGACTTTAACTGTCTTACACACTCCTGCCCAGCACCTAAGATGAATCCCAAGATTGTACCAATGTGAATATAGTGTTCTCGCAACTCTTTATAGGCTTGACTTTGGTATTTAGGTTGGTTAAAGTCCTTGTTCCCAATTTGGAGAGCAGCAAGGCTGATAACCGCACCAACCATTGCCGTTATAATTGCTGAAAACAGAATTTTTCTGTAGTTCATCTAGTTTAACCTCTTGAAAAAGTTAAGCTTTTGTTGCTTTGACTCGTTCTCTGCACAACTACAGAGTTTCAAGGCTTTACACTTGTTGATTTCGCACTCCAGTTACCTCAGGTGTCGATGATACTTCAGGTACTATTGAGGATGTAGGGGGTGTTGGAGGTGTTGGGGACGAAGGTGGCTTTGGCTTACCACCTTTGAGAAGGCTGATCTCCAAATTCTTAATCACAATGTAAAGGGTAGGTACCAACAACAAACTCATTATTGTTGCTAACAGCAAACCTCCAAAGATTGCCGTTCCCAAAGACCAACGGCTCATTGCGCCGGCACCACTTGCAATTACCAGAGGCCAAAAACCCACCAATGCAGCGATCGCTGTCATCAGGATCGGTCGCAATCGCTGTTGTGCTGCATGTACAGCTGCCTTACTAATGCTCATCCCTTCTTTGTGGTGTGCCTCATTTGCAAATTCCACAATGAGAATTGCATTCTTACTTGCCAGACCAATTAGCATCACCAAAGCAACTTGGCAGTAGATATCATTGCTAACAGCAGGCCAAATACCACCAACCATAAACACATTTGCCCGTAACCAAATTGTGCCAAGAGCACCCAATACGGCTAGGGGAACAGTGAGCAAGATGATCATGGGGTCAATGTAGCTTTCGTATTGAGCTGCCAGTACCAAAAAGATCATCACAAATGCCAAGCCAAAAATAATGACAGCACTATTACCTGATGATGTTTGCTCCAAAGCAGTCCCTGTCCATACTCCCTTAAATCCTGGATCTAAAACCTGGTTTGCCAGTTCTTCCATAACTTGGATAGCTTGTCCAGTACTGTAGCCAGGTGCAGGGCTAGCAATGATATCAATCGCTTGATACACGTTATAGTGAGTGATGATTGGCGGATAAGTAAATCGTTCAACTTTTACAAGGTTACTTAGTTGAACCAGCTTATTATCCTGAGAGCGAACATACAACTGACCAATATCCTCAGGACTGGAGCGAAACTTCCCTTCTGCTTGGGCATACACCCGATACAGGCGAGGTCCGAGAACGAATTGGTTCACATAGTCAGAACCCAGATAGGTCTGCAACGTATTAAAAACGTCGTTGATACGCACATTTTGAGCTTTAGCCTGGTTGCGGTCAATAGAGAGCGACATCTGAGGCACATAAGGTGTGAATTGGGTAAATACACGCCCTAATTCAGGTCTCTTACGGGCTGCATCCATGAGTTTGTTGGCATTTGCAATCAGATTGTCCATCGGTAAAGCACCGCGATTTTGGAGCTGAAACTCAACACCACCAAAATTGCTTAAACCATCAACTGGAGGAGCATTAACCGCGATAACTTGGGCATCTGTAATTTTTTGGCGAAACACCCCGTTCAACTGTTGCATAATTCCGAACACAGACTCAGAGTCTTTATTTCGCTCCTTCCAGTCTTTGAGCTTGGCAAACATAAGTCCTTGGTTGGAACTGTTACCTGTAAACCCAAAGCCAGAAATACCGAAACTCGTTTCAATTCCTGGAGTGGCTAACACTTCCTTGCTAACTTGCTCTAAAACATTTTGGGTGTACTTTAGAGAAACTCCTCCTGGCGCTTGAACAATGACAAGGAAATACCCTTGATCTTCCTCAGGAATAAATCCTTGAGGAACAAGCTGATAAATCCAGCCTGTTGTTAACAACCCAGCAACAAAAATTGCAATGATAATAAATCTAATTCGGTTGAAAAACCCGAGTAACCCCCCATATCCCGCTTTTAATCTATCAAACCCACGATTAAACAAACGAAAAAATCTGCTCAATGGACCACGTGCTTCGTGTTCTGGACGCAGGAGAATAGCTGACATACTAGGAGAAAAAGTCAGAGCATTAAAGGCGGAAATAGCGATCGAGAAAACAATGGTGAGAGCAAATTGTTTGTAGACGATGCCAGTGGTGCCTGGGAAAAAGGTCACTGGGATAAATACCGCCATCAACACAACAGAAGTGGCAATCACAGCTCCAGTCAGTTCTTCCATCGCAGCGATCGCCGCCTGCATGGGTGTCATCCCTTGGAATATCTTGCTAGAAATTGCTTCTACGACTAAAATCCCATCATCCACAACCAACCCAGTAGCCAAAACTAATGCAAACGTGGTTAGCTGGTTAATCTCAAATTTGAACAACAGCAGAAAAGCCATTGTTCCAATCAGGGAAACCGGAACAGCAATGGCAGGAATGATGGTAGTGCGCCAATCCTGTAAAAAGATAAAGATGACTAAAATCACCAGCAGGATCGCCTCAACCAGAGTGACAATCACATCTTCAATAGAAGCATTCACAAACAAAGTTGTGTCAAAGGCGACCTGAGCCTTCATTCCTGGTGGAAAATTCTTTTCTAAATCAGCAAGTTTTTCTTTGACTGCATTAGCGACATCAAGAGCATTACTACCAGGAAGCTGATAGACCAAAAGAGCTACCGCAGGAGCTCCGTTAAAGATCGCAGAAGTACTGTAATCTTCCGCTCCCAGTTCCGCCCGACCTACATCTTTGATCTTAATGAGAGTACCGTCAGTACCAACTTTCAAGACCATATCTTCAGCTTCAGCCGGAGTGGTGAACCGACCCACTGATCGGAGAGCGATTTCATACTTTTGGTCTGGTGGAGACGGCTCTTGACCAATTTTTCCGGCCCCTACTTGAATATTTTGTTCCTGGATGGTGTTAATCACATCTTGTGCTGTCAAACCCCGGCTTGCTAGTTTGTTGGGATCTAACCAAATACGCATCGCATATTTACGTTCTCCAGCAATTCTGGCTTGACCAACACCAGTGGTGCGGTTTACTTCATCTATGATGAACATGTCAACATAGTTACTTAAAAATTTATCATCGTACAAATAATTGCCGTTCTTGCCTTTTTCTGAATAAAAAGATATTGCTAAGAGAATATTTGGAGATGCCTTCAGGGTTGTGACGCCAGTTTGTAAAATTGCCTGTGGTAGATTTGGTTGGGCTTGAGATACACGATTTTGGACATTAACCTGAGCAATATCGCTGTTATATTCTGTAGGAAAGTAAACAGAAATATTTGTGACACCGTCATTACCTGTGTTTGAGGTCATATATTTCATAGCCTCAACACCGTTAATTTGCCGTTCGATCACAGTAGTGACGTTGTCTTCTGCTGTTTTGGCATCAGCACCAATATAACTAGCCGCGACACTAATTTGTGATGGAGCAATTTGTGGTAACTTAGCAATAGGCAGCTGGGGAATAGAAAGACCCCCCGCCAGTAAAATGACGATGGTGCAAACCGTTGTTAAAACGGGTCGTTTAATGAAATTGTTAACAAAATTCATAGATAATAATTCATGATAAGGGTTTTACCGCAGCACCATCGCTCAAGCTAAGAATACCCGATACGATAATTTGCTCTCCAGGTTTGACGCCATCGATGACGGGGTACATTTGTCCAACAATTTCACCTAATTTAACAACCTTTTTTCGAGCTACAAGTTGTTGTGCATCTCCAGTTGCAGATGAGTTTACTTTTTCAGCTACGTAAATAAAATTCTGATCGCCAATTTTAGTGACCGCCTCTGTAGGGATGACAAGACCTTGGTTACTCTTCCAGACGATTTTGGCACGCACAAACTGTCCATCTCGTAAGTTGCGATTGGTATTAGGGAATTTAGCCTTAGTTAGGACTGTTTGAGCTTGACTATCGACTTGAGGAGAAATAAAAGAAATTTGCCCAGTGGCAATTTGCTGACTACCTGTAGCGTCAAAGAGCTTTACTGGCAATCCTAGGCGCAATTGTGGAGAGTTAACAGAAATGTTGAGGTACAGAGCATCATTACTAGTGATGGTGGTGAGAGTATCACCAGACCTCACATAATCGCCAACCTTGACTAAGAAATCTCCTACAATTCCTGTAATTGGTGCATTTAATTGCTTGTACTGCAAATCCACACTGCTCACTGCCACTTGTGCCTTGGCTTGAGCAAGATTGGAATTGGCTTGCTCAACGCTGGCTGCAGCTGCTTTGACTTTCTCCTCACTGGCGTGGAGTGTTGCAAGTGCTGAGTCACGTTGTTGGATTTGAATATCCAGTTGCTGTTTGGCTTGAGCGCCTTCTTGCACAAGAGCAGATGTTCGCTGATACTGCACTTGTTGCAAGCGGACATTAGTCATGGCATTGCTTCGATCTGCTTGTGCGGATAGAAGTTGTGCTTTGGCTGTACTGAGAGCAGCTTCAGCAGCCTTGACTTGGGCAGTAGCAGCTTGTAGTTGTGGATAGGTCTTGTCAGGACGCAATTTTACAAGTAGATCACCTTTGTTGACTCTCTTCCCTTTAACATCGGTGATTTGAGTGATACGACCTTCAATTTCTGGTTTTAATGTTGCTCGTTCGGTTGCTTCTAAGCTACCCACATACTCGGAAGTTGCTTCAACCGTTCCATATTGCACTTTTTGCAATTTCACCGGAATTAAGGGTCGTGCAGTAGCGGCTTTGGGAGGATTGCTACAAGCACTCGTCATACATGAGACAACAAGTGCTGCACCAAGTAGTTTTGCAGAGAAGGGGACATTGATTTGTTGCATCGGATCTATCCTCAGAGAATATCGAAGAATACGTTGATCGCTTACCCACACCTGAAAATGGAAACGACAACACCCATCTCACTCGCACACGCGAGTTACAGTTCTCACCAGTCGTGATTAGGAGCTTTCTTGACTGCTGCGAAATGTTAAGTGAAATTTTTGCTGGCAATGCTCGAGATTTTTTTCAAGACTTAGCTTACAAGTTTAGAAATCACAAAGTACAGCCACAAGGGTTAATATTTTGTAATAAGTTTGCATTGTTTCGGCATCAATCTTTACATCAATGTTACCGCCATGATGTGGATGGTAAAAGAACCTGAAAGCGGGTATCTCCCGGCTTTGAAAAGCAGTGGATGTTTCCCTTGTGCTGGCTGACTACGATCCGATAGGCAATTTCTAAACCTAATCCTGTCCCTGCACCAACTTCCTTTGTTGTAAAAAACGGCTCAAAGATCCGAGACTGATGTTCAACAGGAATACCTGGTCCGTTATCTGCAATCTCGACTAAAATGAAGTCTTTCTTTGTTGAGGTACGTACCCAAATCGTTCCACCCTCTTTTAAAGCATCAATGGCGTTGTCGATCAGATTTGTCCATACCTGATTAAGCGCACTTCCGTAAGCCCAAATCAATGGCAAGTTTTCTGAGTACTCTCGTACAACTACGATACCACGTGATTTTAACTTATAGTTTAAAATCAGAAGTGTGTTATCAAGACCTTCATGTACATTTATGTCCTGTAGGAGAGCCTGATCCATATAAGAATAGGCTTTTACTGCATTGACTATTTTAAAAATTCGGTCAGTGCTTTCCTCCAGCACACTTACCACAGTTGCAACAGTTAATATTGCTTCTAGCCAAGTTAGTACGTCGTTGAATGTATTGAGCGCTAACTTTTTACTAATCGTTTCTAACTTGAGAGTGGTCAGTCCACCTGCAACTAGTGTAGGAGCAAGCTTCCATGCATCCTCAATACCATGTAACTTCAACCAATCCACTAGTTCATCTTCCAAGTCAATCTGAGCTAAAACATCCAAGCATTTGGATGTACTGGTCTGCTTAATAGCATCACGCTTGATCTCTAAGATGTATTCTAATTGAGTTGGCGTGAGTTGCTGCTCAATATCTCTAAGTGCCAGAGCCTGTAAAACTTGTATTTTATAGCATAAATGTTCTGCAGCTCGACGTGCTGCTGACGCTGGATTATTTAGTTCGTGGGCAAGTCCAGCTGCCAATTTACCCAAGGCAACAAGTTTTTCATGTTGTTGACATAACATTTGCAGTTCTTGCATTTGGAGTTGTGCTGCTTGTCGCTTTACCTCCTCTGTTTTTTTAAACAGATCAACAAACACCATAACTTTTGACTTCAAGATTTCTGCTGAAATTGGCTTAATTAGGTAGTCTACAGCACCAAATGAATAACTTTTAAACATGAGATTGTCATTGGTGCTGAACGCTGTTAAGAAAATGATCGGCGTGTAGCGCGATCGCTCTTGTTCGCGAATCAGCTTTGCTGTCTCAAAGCCATCCATCTCTGACATCTGGATGTCTAGCAAAATCAACGCAAAATCCTGATTATGCAGACACTTCAAAGCTTCTGCTCCCGAATGAGCTCTGACTAGATTTTGACCAAGATCGTACAGTACTGCCTCTAAAGCCAGCAAATTTCTCGGCTCATCATCCACCATAAGGATATTTACTTTTGACTCAGGTTGCATATGCTGACCTCAGTATGGGTTGACATCATCTCACTACCCCAAGGAAAGTACATTAACCCTTAACTAGCAAGCAACTTGGGATGTTAATGAATGCGTCGGTTATTTATGGGGTGTGAGTAGTTGTCTAACACAACACTGACTATTTTGGCTTTTATACTGACTTTGAAACGCATTTTTGTTCTAGGCTGTATCACCTTTATGTACAATCTGCCTATTAAGAGGCAGTTCCTGACAGCATACATTTTAAGTAATCTTCATCAAACCCTAATGGGATTTACTCATGAATATGAAGATTAGTCAGTTTAAAATTTCTCCGTTCCACCATAAAAAAAGCTGCCGACTAGAACATCTATGATAAAATTTGCCTTAACCTTTTTTTGAATTTCTCAAATTTCTTAAATCGAAATAAAAAAGATGTTGTCAACTTAACGCTAGAAATCAATCTTTATAGCGTTTAAGCTGACATAACCTTCAATTTTCTACTAAAGGTGGTGGATTATCTTGGTCAACATACCCTTGGCTAATCTCAATAATATTCCCATTGGGATCAGATATCCAGACAGAGCGCCACCCTGAAATATAGCTATCAAAGTTGAGCGGTCCAAGAGTGATTTTTGCATCTTTGCCCATCTCAGCTAGCTTAGCATCAACATTATCAACTTGGAATCCAAAATGACGCCAAGCTGGATAAGTTGGTCCATCTTGATTGACTGCAGGCACAGGAGTTTCACCCTTTCCTTGGAACAATTCAAGGTACATGTCACCCAACTTCAGAAAAATAATTTCCTCATTATTACCAATTGGTGCGACTCGTGCTCTTTTAAAACCAAAATATTTTGTGTAAAACTTTTCAGTTTCAACCTGATCTTTGCAACTGATTGCCATCTGAGAAACTTTTAGCAAAGTCATGAATTCGCTCCTTGCGCCTTCCTAAAACTAGAATCAACGTAGTTATGCGTACGAGCCATCCGGATACTGAACTACACCTGCAAAGTGAACAGCAATTTTTCCATCACGTAGCACCCAATTATCATAAAAACTCACTTCGCCAACATCACCATTGAC
The DNA here is from genome assembly GCA_021324415.1 of Nostocales cyanobacterium Centralia_MAG_434. GTDB lineage: Bacteria > Cyanobacteriota > Cyanobacteriia > Cyanobacteriales > Nostocaceae > JAJPJF01. Next base: position 33,816 of record JAJPJF010000055.1, on the reverse strand, counting down.
AGTTTTGGTTTTGAGGCTTTCCACAATCATCAATGTGTTCTCTGTTTCTGCCCACTGATCAAGCTTGACCTCAAAATCTTCAAGGCTGAAGATGCGGCTCTCAAAAAACTCTTTGAGTGCTTGACGACCACGTACATAGAGTGGCTTGCGATTTTCAGTGAGTGTGCTGATGAGCAAGAGGTCTTCAGTATATTGGTTGAGTAATCCTTCAACATTTTTGGCTTTGATAAAGCCAATATGCTCTTTATAGAACTTGCCTAGTGGAGATGTAGGTGCTTCTCCTTTTACTGCTCCTCCATTGGCATAGGTTCCATCTGGATAACGAATGACTCCAGCAAAGTGGATGGCAATTTTTCCATTTTGCAAAAACCAGTTGTCGTAGAACTCAACATTGCCTACCTCACCAGTCTTGCTTTTGGTTTGGATCTCCTCAACCATCATTAGAGTATTTTCTGTCTCAGCCCACTGATTTAGAGTACTTTCAAGATCTTCTAAACTGAAAATGCGACTTTCAAAGAACTCTTTGAGTGCTTGCTTTCCTTTGATATACAGTGGCTGCCGATCTTCAGTCAAGGTACTAACCAGTAGAAGGTCGTCAGCATATTGATTTAAAAGACCTTCAATATTTTTGGCTTTGATGAAACCAATGTGCTCTTTATAGAGCTGGCTCATTGGAGAAACTACGAGTTGTTCCATTGGGGTTTTCATAATAATCCTCTGTGCAAGATAAGTAGATCGGCGAGAAGAAATGATTATTCGTTAAGGTCGGGGATGGGGCATAGGTAAGTTCTAGTGATGGCAGACAAAATATTGCTAGACCCAAAAACCATAGTGATAAGCAATTTGACCATCACGCATAGTCCACGCATCTCCAACTGTTACTAGACCAAGATTACAGTTAAATTTTGCTTGAAAAAAAATTGCACCTTCAGTTTCAGTAAAGTCGAGAGACTTGATATCAATATATCCAATTGTTTTTAGGTAATCATGAAAAAACTTCTTGATATTTTCACGACCTTTGATTGTAAGAGGTGGAGGTGTTTGAAACCCATTGAAAAAGGTTATCAATACAGCATCTTCTGTATAATCTCTATCTACCATTTCATCAATTTTTCCTGCCATAATTGTCTCGACATGGGTATCGAAAAATTGACGTCCTGGTGTAACTGTTGAAATTGTCATTCCTTTATCTCCTGTGATAGTCAGGTAAATTTGAGTGTTCTTCCTAACTGAGATTGTGCTAAATTAGCAAACTTCAGAAATGCACAGACCACTTAGTCATGAAAACTTTATTGCTCTTTTGAGTGGTCATGTGCTTACCACAACTTTATTACTTAGAAAATGCCTGCAATATTAGAGTTTGGCAGAACCTTCATAGTAATCTAAGGAATCAACAATATATATCTCTATAACTGGTAAGCCAGTATTAGGCGATCGCTTCACCACCCATGTTTGATAAGCATCCAACACAATTCTTTCACTTTTAGCCGCTGGTGCCTTCCAAACACTCGCTTCCCATTTGACAATAACCTCAACATTCGCCTTATCCCCTGAAGGCGAAACTTTGACTTGTTTTACGGTGTGTACTTCATCAAAGAAAATACCAATCACGCGCTCATACCAGCCTTTAAATCCCTCGAAACCATAAACTGTGGCTTCAGGAAAACGCATTTCTAGACCCTCTTGTGCTAAAAAGGGAACATAATCCTCAAGGGGAGCATGAACATCTAGTTTCAAATACCAGTCTTTTGCTAGCTGTTGTATTTCAGCTTCAGTCAAGGTCTTCAAATTTGCTACTGTCATGGCTGTTGTCTCTGTTTAATAGTGAACATTTTTGTCTATCACTGACCGCACTTAACCCCAATCTTGGCTCCCACAACTTCGTTTGTGAGTACTAAGTCAATCAAAAAAGGTCCATTGTGATTCAATGCTTTTTGGATTGCTGAGTCAATTTGGTCTGGCTTCTCAACCCGAATAGCCTGAACTCCCAAAGCCCGTGCTAATTCCGTGAAATCTATATCTGGGTTACGCAGGTTGAAAGAAGATGGGTAGTCATGTTCTGGTATTTGACGCTCGCGCCAATACTGCAAAATGTTGAGCTTTAGTATTTGATAGCTATGATTATTGCAGATGACAAATTTGGCATCGATATTGTGGTGTGCGGCAGTCCAGAGTGCCTGGATAGTGTACATACTACCTCCATCACCTGTGAAACCAATCACAGTTTTATCTGGATGAGCCAGTTTAGCTCCGATCGCACCAGGAATTCCAACACCTAGGGAACCACCTCGTGTTTGATAATAATATCCCACTGTTGTTGGTGGTATGTAACGACACAGTTCTGGAGAATTCGTAATTGCTTCATCAAAAATGATGGCATCTGACGGTAGATGAGCAGCTAGCTCCTCGGCAAAACGGCTCATATGCAAAGGCACTGAGTCGCGAACTGCCTTGTCAGCATCAAGTTGAGTAGCTAATTTCCGCTTCTTATCTTCAGCTATTTGAATGGCTCTCTCAATAGCTGCTTTCTTCTGTTCAGGTGTCGTGGTTGTTTCAAGTACAGATGTCAGCGTATCGAGAGTGGTTTTTGGGTCGCTGACTATACCGAGAGTCACAGGAAAGTTCTTTGCTATTTCATAAGCATTCAGGTCAATGTGAATCACTTTCACTTCCGGGGCAAAAGCACCGGATAGTGCAGGAAATACCTCGGGGAAAACATAAGTTCCGACGATCAACACCACATCTGCCTGTGATGTGATACGGCGGCTATCATCCCCAAACATATGACCTAGCAACCCTCCAAACAAAGGATGGGTAGCACTCATGTTAGGTTCAGATGAGTCTGCTCCCCAAACTTGAGCCCCTACGAGTTCAGCCACACGCGTCAATTCAGCCTGTGCATCAGAAAAAGCTACCCCATCACCGACAATGATCAAAGGCTTTTTAGCTGTAGCTAAGAGTTCTGCAGCTTTTGCGAGTTCCTCTGGTTCAGGAGTCACCCGTGTCACTGGAAAAGATGTGGGAACCACTTCTTCATCATTGGGAGCGTCGAGGATATCCATCGGTAAACTGACAAACACCGGTCCCATAGGTGGTGTGGCAGCTATTTTGATGGCTCGACGTAACACGCGTAATAAAGAGGAGGGATGAACAACCCGAGTTGCCCATTTAGTGACAGGCTTAGCTATGCTCACAAGGTCAGCAGCCATTTGAGCGTCCATGGCATCATATTGAATACCAGCTTCACCAGCAATGACCACCAACGGTGCGTGACCGCGCATAGCCTGATAAATCATTCCCACCCCGTTGCCCAAACCAACTCCGCTATGGAGTTGTACAACAGTGGGCTTCTTCGTAGCACGGGCATAGCCATCGGCTGCGCCGACTGCAATTGTTTCTTGCAGTGCGAAGATATATTTGAATTCTGGATAATAATCCTTTAAGACATCTAGAAACCCTTGCTCAACTGTACCAGGGTTCCCAAACATGTAGTGTATGTCATCTGCGAGAAGTTGTTCAATAATTGCAAAGCGGCCATTTCTCTCAGGCATAACTTCCGCTTCCTTGGGCATAACCTGTTTTGTTGGGACATTCATGAAGTAGTTTCAGTCAATTTGATTAAACTTACCAACCGTAACGCTTCAGCCCTCTCTCTAAAACTTCCACTAACTTCTGGCCAGTTGTATAAGAGTCTGCTGTAGACCGACCTGTAATGAATGGATAGTCAACAATGACAGAGATTTCTCTACCAAAATTGCCATGGTAGCCACCTTCTGGACCTGTTGCATCGCGGAGTATGTACTCTAGAGGATAGGGAGGTGGGCCCATATTCAGGTCAGAACCGACAAATCCAGTTCCATCTTTGTAATCATATTCTTTACAATGACCTGTGACGTGCTTACCCCAAATAATGCTCTTGCGGTCTGCCAAGTCGCGAGCAAAGGCGAGACAAGTCACACCGTAGCATTCTGCGGCAATGGGCTTGCCGAGCTTATAAAAGCTGAGGATGAGGTCATGAACTCGATGGTTGTTTGCTAAATCCACAATAGGACCACTACCACCTACTATCAGAAGAGCATCATATTGTTCTATATCCTTTTGAACTGCATCAACTGCATTGTTGTAAGCCTCCATTGCCCGAAGGAATTTCTCCTCACTCCAGTAAGGTCGATCAGGCAACCACTCTGATAGGATAATGGGATTGTCTAGCCTTGGATTTTTAGGATCGTCCAATAGTTTGACTTTCTGCGCCATCTCCTCTGATACCACTGTCCGACCCAATGGTGGATCAACAAAAGTCGGGTCCATACTGGGAGGGAGTGCAACTGGTCTTTTTCCGGTTGGAGTTGCAAAGTCAACTTGATACCCAGCAGCATCTAGGGTTTCTAAAGGACCTATGAGTTCCTCACCCCAATAGCCGTACTCTGATAGAATTGTCAAAATCTTTCTCATGTCACTGTATCCCAGTTATAAATTTATTTTTGCGAGAATTAGCTTGCAACTTTTACTCTGGAGACAGAAGTGTTAGTTCTTCTGGTTGAGAAGAGATTGGTGGCAGTGGATATTTGTTGAATCTGTTCAGTAATGGCATCAATAAATGGCTCGACCTCGTGTCTTGATCGACCAGTAACAAGATCGCCGTCAACCACAACCCCTGAGGATGAAGGTACGTAAACTCCCCCAGCATTAAGGATGTCTGCAAGAACTACCTCATGGCAGATAACTTTTCGATCCTTGAGCAACTCTGGCATTGGTGTTAGTATCCACAGCCCATGACACAGCGCTCCCTTGACAATTTTGGGATTTGCCATTGCCTTGGCGAAAAACTGCACGGCTGGTGAGGTGCGGACTTGTTCAGCACTTACTGGCTGACCTGGCTGAGGTTCAAAGTAACGCAGACGAACACTAGTGTAATTGGCAGACATAATCACAGCCGCATACTCGTTAACATCTACGTTTTGAAAATCAATGTTCACCTCAATTGTGCGAGGTGTATTGCCAGTATCTTCATCGCTGAAGAAGCGAACACTTGGCTGATTCCAAAGCCTAGACATCAAATGTACAGTTGCTTTGAGTTGTGAGAAACGCTTTTGATACGCTTCAATTTCTTCAGGGATGAACTCACTTTCAACAAGAACTGCGATTTTCTTCCCACCAAGGGATCTAGGTATCATAGTTAGTTAAACTTCCTTAGGGGTACTAAATTATTAGCTGGTAATGCTAATGACTTTTTCTAAGTCTTTGTTGATCAGTTTAGAAACTATAAAATCCTAAGACAAGGGTTAATTTTTTGGAGTAAGTTTGCTTTGTTTTGGTGATATAGCACTTCCAAATGATTCGTGAAAAGAGAAGCAAGATTTTATAAAAGTTACTAATTATGGTGAGTCTGTCAGAATTTTCTGGATTAAATATAATTACTATATTTATTCTTTTTGAAGTAGCATAGCAAAGCTAAGAGCTAAAAATCCCTACTCCATACTTGACTGTTTCTGCCAATGAGTAGACTTGAATTATCTGATATATATTTTCTTGATTAAGAAGCCTCATATTAACAATATCTATTGAGTCATTCATCTCACTTAGCAAATTATCAAATTCTCTTTTCGTTTCATCTGCTAATCGAGTTTGATCTGAATAGACTAAAATTATTTCGAACCTAGTTGCTGCATCATTTAAAGCCTCTTCAATATCTTGATTTTTATTAATTATTTTTGAGACAAGTTTGGTGTATTTAGGATTAACCAATTTTTTAAAATCTCTACTAAATTTCCGGACTTCTTTTATATTGCCTTTGCTATTCTGTTTCCAAATTGACTGTAATACATACATTATCTTTTCTCTTTCGTCAAAATAAATAGAACTGATGCCATTGTCTTGTCTACCAGTCACTATTGATTCTGATGCTTCTTGAGGGGAAAGATCTGCTAAAACCATTAATGCAAATGCAGCTAAACTTCTTGTTAAAAAAATCGACTCTCTTTTTTTATCGGATTTGTCTTGATAATCTGATAAATCAATAAACCTATTAAATGTTTTTTGAAGGTAGGACTTGATTTGACGTTTGTGAATCTCACTCATAATATTATGCAAGGTGCATCTTTCGGCAATAAAAATCTCACTATTATGTTTAAGCGAGAGATTAGATTGTTGTCTCTTGCCAGAGTAGGGCAAATGTTATCTATGAAAAACTTTATCACAACTGTACTCTAATATATGAATAACTTATTTAAAAAAGGTAGGTAGTCCTAAACTAGTAAGGATACATCGTAGTGATTTTCAATGTTAAATAGCGCCAATTTGATGCTGTTGTTGTTGAAAAAGTGATAAGGCCTTTTTCATTAAACACCTAAATCATTCGGAAAAACGAGAATCCCGATTTCTCTGAGGAACCGGGATTCTGAGACTTTTAATTTTTACAACTTCTACACAGATTTCTATATCTTCATCAAAGAGCATCCCAATTTTGTAAAACAGATGGTAGAGGGAGCATCTTGCTCCCTCATTTATTCCAAAGCGAGTAAGATGTGAGTGCAAAGCACACGCTTCGCGGACGCACTACGCAATACAATATCGTTCACCCATGTGAAAACAAAGAACCCATAACACCAGATGAATTGCTGAAGTAGGTAAAAATTTGCCACCTAGAGAAGGGAGGCAGATTTTTAAACAAGTACAAGATGTCAGTGATGCTAATGATTTAATTTCTGTTTAGCTGCAACACCACGCACCTTTATTCCCTCAACAATATCGTCTGTGGGATTAACAATAAGTGACTCATTGCCAGAAAGACCAGAAGTGATTTCTATTTCGCTTCCGTAGTCTCTTCCAAGTGCAACTTTCTGATAATGCACTGTCTGATCTTCCCCTACCAAAGCCACTTGAGGTCCATTGGCACGAACTACAAGAACATTCGCTGGGATCATTAACGGTGCCGAAGCTTGATTGAGTATAAACTTGACCTGTGCAAACATTCCTGGTAAGAGCTTCAAATCTGGGTTCGGAACCTGCACTTCAGTGAGCAAGGTATGGGAAGTTTGATCCAAAGCTTTAGCGCTACGCACTACCTTACCTGTAAATACTTGGTTAGGAAGTTCCCTTACCAAAATGTTGGCAGTGGTTTCGCCTGGGTGAATAGACTGAATATAAGTTTGTGGTACATTCACAAAGATACGCAACATCTTAGGTTGGGCTATCTTATATAGCCACACAGCATTAGCACCACTACTTCCTGCAGTGATCAGTGAGCCTGTGTCAATATTGCGAGCAGTAATGACTCCGTCGAAAGGAGCGATAATTTGTTTAAAAGATTGCGTTGCCTCTAAACGGCGAACATTGGCTGTGTTGGCGCTGACGTTTGCCATTGCCGACTCAATACTTGACTGATTAGCCTTAACCGTAGCTTCAGCTGCTTTAACATTTGCCGTACTTGCTTTGTAAGCGCTATATTTTTCATCAAAATCTTGATGAGAAACAGCACCTTGTTTTTCAAGTGTTTCCCAGCGTTGAGAACTGACATGTGCCAAGTCAGAATTTGTTTGTACCTGCAACAAAGATGACTGGGCTTGCAGGAAATTGGCACGCGCTTGCATGTAAGCAGCACGAGATTGAGCAAGGTTGGCATGCGCTTGCTCTAATTCTCGGTCAGTTTCTGGTGATTCAATTTGAGCTAAAAGTTGTCCAGCTTTGACCCGATCGCCAATATCTACCAATCGTTTACTCAAATAGCCATTAGTACGAGCGTAGATCGTTGTTTCCTGTTGTCCTTGAATATTCCCAGGAAGCATGAGCTCAGAAGTTGTAGGAGCTCGATGGGCTGTTACAGTATTCACTGTCAAAAGATTTGTCTTTGCTTCTTTTGCAGACACTTGTAACTCAGCTTGTCGCTGTAACCGAGGCAATAAACCCACAACCAACAGTCCTGTTAAAACTGAGAACAGACCCAACGCGACAAGGCTGAACTTTGCCATCCCCTTTCTATTAGCTTCGACTAGTTCTAAAGGCAAGGAGGAGGAAGATTTTCCATTTGAGGTTTGAGGTTCGAGAGAATCCATAAAATGGCTCCTTTTGCGATCGCTTCCTTGGATATTTACAACGTCTTCGCTGAATTTGAGACAACGGTTGGTTGCTCGTTCCACTCAACACCAGAGTGATCTAGATTTTGAGGTTGTTTATACCGTAGCTTGCTATAAACAACAGGTACAAAAAATAGGGTTGCAAAGGTAGCTGCAGATAACCCACCAATCACTGCTCGTCCCAGGGGAGCATTTTGTTCACCACCTTCCCCTAACCCTAGTGCCATTGGCACCATACCAATAATCATTGCCAGTGCTGTCATCAAGACTGGACGTAAGCGAGTATAACCAGCCAAGAGTGCTGCTTCATGTGCTCTCTTACCCAGTGGGCGCTGGTCGTTAGCAAAGGTGACTAGCAAAATACTATTGGCAGTTGCTACACCAATACTCATAATTGCTCCCATTAATGAGGGAACACTTAAGGTTGTCTGAGTGACATACAGCATCCAAACAATACCTGCTAAAGCACAGGGCAGTGCCATCATGATGATGAACGGATCTAGCCAAGACTGAAAGTTCACAACCATGAGGAAGTAAACCAGCATAATTGCAAACAATAGCCCTATTCCCAAACTTATAAAGGAGGAGTTCATTGTTCCTACCTGACCACGCACTTCAATAAAGCTACCTTTAGGTAACTTCGACTTGAGCTCAGCTACAATTTTGTAAATTTCCTGGGATACGCTCCCAAGGTCACGGTCTTGAACATTAGCGTAAATATCAAATACAGGTTGCACATTATAGTGATTGACTACAGATGTTGTGGTGCGACGTTTGAGAGTAGCCAAATTGCTCAATAACAGTGATGAATTAGAACCGCCCGTTACTGGAGTCGTTTCTAGTGCATCCACCGTATCTAATTTGTCTGTAGGTGTTTGTACTGCAACTAGGTAGTTCACTCCATTCTTAGGATTCAGCCAGTAGTTGGGTGATGCCTGACCACTAGAACTAAGAGATGTGAGAATATTGTTTGCTACATCTCGTTGAGACAGCCCAGCCTGTTCTGCTTGTGTGCGGTCAATGTCAATATGTAATTCTGGCTCGTTGACCACTTGGTGCAAATGCACGTCCACAGCACCAGGAATTTGTGCAACTCGTGCTTGAATTTGCTTAGCAATTTGGTAGTTCTTTTCTACGTCTTTTCGCCCCAACACCTGAATATCTATCGGAGCAGGCAAACCAAAGTTAAGGATCTGGCTGACGATATCAGCAGGCTGGAAAAAGAAGCTTAACTGCGGAAACTCAGATCGCAGTTCTTGACGAAGTCGCTTCACATATCCCCAAGTTGGACCATGATGTTCTTGATTGAGCGCCACTAAAATTTCTCCATCTGCAGAACCAATGGTGGCGCTGTCACTAAATGCTAGGTTAATTCCTCCCACTGGCAAGCCGATATTGTCCAAAATCGTTGTGATTTCTTCGGCGGGAATCACTTGCCGAATTTTGTTCTCTACTTGACCAAAAAGTCGCTCGGTTTCTTCAATTCGGGTGGCAGCTGGAGCACGCACATGGAGACGAAATTGACCTGCATCTACCTGTGGGAAGAAATTTTGTCCAACAAAAGGCAGTAGCGCAACAGCACTACTACAAAAGGCAATCACCAAAAATAATACCCAGATCCGATTGCTCAATCCCCAAGCCAGTGCACTGCGATAGCGATCGCGCATCCAATCAAACCCCTGATTAAATTGGTGATGTATTCGCCAAATCCAACCAGCCGTGGCGTGTGAGTTTTCATCTTGGTAGAGATGTACCTCACTCTTGAGCAAATACTGTGCCATTGTGGGCACCAGTGTGCGCGATAGTAGGTAAGAAGACAGCATCGCAAACACCACTGCCATTGCCAATGGTGTAAATAATGACTGCGAAACTCCCGTTAGAAAAACAACAGGTGTAAACACAATACATATGGCAAACGTTGCCACCAAAGCAGGAGTAGCAATTTGCTGAGCCCCATCCAGAATTGCTTGCTTAATAGGTTTTCCCTGACCTAGATTCCGATGGATATTTTCAATTTCCACCGTCGCATCATCCACGAGAATTCCTACTGCTAAAGCAAGTCCACCCAAGGTCATGATATTGAGCGTTTGCCCTAACAAACTCATGACGATAATGGAACACAAAATCGACAGCGGGATGGAAATAGCAACGATAATAGTGCTGCGCCAACTGCCCAGAAATAGCAGAATCATCGTTGCCGTTAAACATGCAGCAATGACTGCTTCTTTTACAACACCTTCTAGTGAAGCCCGAACAAATAAGGACTGGTCGAAGAGTAATTTCAAATCCAACTCGGGGGGTAAAGTGGATTGAATCCTAGGGAGAACTTGTTTAATCCGATTCACAACATCCAAGGTGGAAGCACCGCCACTTTTGAGGATGGTCAATAAGCTAGACCTCTGCCCATCTTGACGTACGATATTAGTCTGTACTGCAAATCCATCGTGAACTTGTGCTACATCGCGGATATAGACCATTGCGCCGTTCACTTCTTTGATCGGCAGATTGTTCAACGCTTCCACTGCCTCTGGGCTACTATTGAGGCTCACGTTGTAGTCGCGATCGCCAATCTTGGCACTGCCGGCTGGCAATATCAAATTTTGGGCATTGATTGCCGACACCACATCTGTTGCTGCCAGCCCTTTACTTAACAGAGCTTGAGTGTCAAGATCAACCATGATTTGCCGAGCTTTACCACCATAAGGCAATGGTACAGAAGCACCTTGCACTGTTGCCAATTGGGTACGAATAAAATTGAGTCCCAAGTCATAAAGCTCTTGCTCAGAAAGCGATTTGGAACCTACCCCCATCTGCAAAATCGGCACGTTGGAAGCGCTATATCTCAGAATGAGTGGCGGTACAATTCCTGGTGGCATAACCCGCAGCACTGTTTGGGATGTAGCCGTTAACTGTGCCACAGCAGCTTCTATCTTTGCTCCTGGCTGAAAAAAGACTTTGATCACACTGACACCTTTCATGGATTGTGATTCCATGTGTTCGATGTCATTGACAGTCGTCGTGAATGCACGTTCACTGACTGTCACAATGCGTTTCTCCATCTCATCAGGTGAAACGCCGTTATAGGACCAAATGACACTAACCACCGGAATATTGATTTCCGGGAAGATATCTGTGGTCATCCGGTTAATAGTTACTACACCCAAAATCAGAATCAACAACGCGCCAACCACAAAAGTGTAAGGGAGACGCAAGGCAATTCTAACAATCCACATCATAATTAGTAGATCCGCGGTAAGGGATAGTCTGTTTTGAGCAACGATGGCTTCACTGTCTATCTATTGCTCTGGAATTTTTTGGGCTAACTCTTGTTGCTCCCTAGCAAGTTGCTTTGTCAGCCACTCAATTTCCGATTGGATCATCTCAAGTGCTCGCTGTTGTACAGTGACTTGATAGACATCTGTTGCGGGCTTTTCTGCTTGCTTACTAGCTAAACGCAAGCGACAAATCATTAAGCGATGCTCTATTAATTGCAACCTTTCCGCAGGTTGCAAAAGGCTGAAGAAGAAAAACTTGATGACGAATCGGGAGCGAGCATTCACCCAACTTTCATGTGGATTTGCCAGCATTTCTTCTCGCCAGCGCTCACGCCCTAAGGCCGTTATACCGTAGACTTTTTTACTTTGCCCTCCCTCAACCATTTCTTCAGAAAGCAGCGTAATCTCCCCATGCTCCTCCATTCGCTTCAGTAACGGGTAAATTGCTCCATAGTTAGCGCAGATACAGCTACCCATATATGTCTCAAGCTGTTGCTTGAGTCGGTAGCCATTCAACGGCTCCTGAGATAAAAAACCTAATGATGCTAGTCTTAACATTCTGATATATCAGACTGATATATCAAATGATAATAAAAAAACTTTAGGTTGTTAAGCATGCTTAATATTTTATTAGTACCCTTAAGTATATAGCAAACAACCCTTTTTGTCTAGTGAATTACAGATAGAGGGTTCTCTACATAACTCATCGACGAGATAACCAGCCAGGCTCAAGAATTTGTTCTTCCTCAAGCCGACGCATCCAAGTAGCCAGAATACCTGAGCGTCCCAGATAACCAACAAGATGACGCGGGTCTTTTCTACTGACAACAGGTAATCGACCAATATTGTTTGCAAGTAGTTTGATAAAACTTAATTATACTTTTTTAGGCAACAGGGAAGAGGAAACAGGTGAGACCAGCACCCGTTCCCTCTTCCCTACCCTAAAGGGGTTTATTGATAACTTTGCCAGATTTACTTATTGGGTTGAGGAGTCAGCCGCAGATAAGGCTTAACTTCTTTGTATCCTTTGGGGAATTTTTCCTTGAGTACTTCTGGATCTTTAAGTGAGGGGACAATCACGCAATCATCACCATCTTTCCAATCCACTGGTGTTGCTACGCTGTAATCATCTGTTAATTGCAGCGAATCAATCACCCGGAGAATTTCATCAAAGTTGCGTCCGGTGCTGGGAGGATAAGTTAAAGTCAGACGCAGTTTTCTGTTGGGATCGATAACGAAGACTGTGCGCACTGTTAGCGCCGCGTTGGCGTTGGGATGGATCATGTCGTAAAGGTCAGAAACTTTACGATCTGCATCAGCCAAAATTGGGTAGTTGAGGGTGGTATTTTGAGTTTCCTCGATATCTCCTACCCATCCTTTGTGAGAGTCAACATCATCAACACTCAGGGCTATGACTTTAACATTACGCTTGTCAAATTCTGGCTTAAGTTTGGCAACTTGCCCTAGTTCAGTTGTACAAACAGGAGTAAAGTCTGCTGGGTGGGAGAATAGCACTACCCAGCTATCGCCAGCCCAATCATAAAAATTGATGTCGCCATGTGTGGAGGCTTGAGTAAAGTTGGGTACTGTGTCACCTAGATGGAGAACCATGTGAAATTCCCTGTAGCTAAAATATCCTATGTATTCTATCTTGCCATGATTGCATAAACCCCGGTTCATCGATTGGGCTTTAGCAGTTTGATACAAATTTTCAAGACAGAATTTGATTATACGCCTGAATTGTTTGATGAGCGATCGCATCCCAACTGTAATGTTTCAATGCATACTGCTGAGCAAGTGCTCCACGCCGTTGTCTTTCTGAAGGATTTTGCAAGGCGAGGCGCAGTAAATCGGTGATTTCGGCTACATCTAATTGACTCACCCACCCTGACTCGCTATCCCGTATCTCTTGACAAATATGTACCTGGTCTGAAACTAATACGGGTATTCCTGCTGCCATTGCCTCAGCGACAGCAATCCCAAAGTTTTCATAGTAGGATGGCAAGACAAATAAGTCGGCAGCTTTTAGTAAAACCGTCTTTAATTCACCCGTGACAAAACCAGTGATGGTTGTGTGCGATCGCAGCAATGAAGACTGAATTTGAGATTGTATCTTTTCTTCATATTTTGGGTCTTGAGGATTTGTTCCTGCCAAGACAAAATGAAAATTTAACCCAATAGTTAACAGCTTTTCTAAAGCTGGAATCAGCAAATCTAACCCCTTTTTCGGATCAATCCGTGACATAAATAGCACCACAGGTACATCTGCAGGCATCCCAAACCGTCTCCTTCCCAAACTCTCCTCGTCTTCTTGTCTCTCCTTTTGTTGTTGAACTCCCAAGGGAATGACTAAATCGCGGGTAGCGACACCAAATCTTTCTGAGATTTTTGCTTCCTGAAAACTAGTAAAGTGAACTGCTGATGCACCTGCTAAATTTGAACGTTCCCAAACTGCAGCATAAAGCTGTTTAAGTTGCTTTTTTTTACGTAGATCAGCGGGATCAAGAGTTCCCAAAGGACGCAAAATATATGGCAGCTTTTGCCAACGACACACAGTCGCAGCTGCACTACTGACGGGAGAAAATAAAGCATGAATATGGGCTAAGTCAAACTCCTGAGCATGACGATTGAGCCATGTGAGCAAATCAACAGAGAATTTGTAGCGACGAAAGGGAGCACAACGGAAGTAAATGATTTGATAGCCATCTTGTTCCACTCTTACATTCAATGGAACATCAAGGGGTTTTTGACCAGTATCACCATTACTGTTAGTTGTAAGAATTGTAACTGCCACTCCTGACCGTGCTAGTGCTGCTGATAGACCCAACACCATCTGACTAGGACCACCATAAATGAGTGAAATTGAAGGCACTATTTGCAGGATGCGCATCTTGGTGAAGTGAGGAGTTACTTAAATATAAGATATACAAAATATACTGCATTGAACATTGAGAAGCACTATCTGCCTGTAACGTGGAGGGTTTGACCTACCTTACATCCTCACCTTTTAGAAGGATGGGGCATTCGGCGGATTTTGGTAAATGTAAAAGTTCTTTTACATTTTTGGATATAATCAGAAAAAATAATGTCAATAAATTTGACATTTTTTGGACCACTCAAGCGATTGCAGGACAAAATCAGCCATGAAAGAGATCATTGCTGCAAATCTGATCCGCTACCGTAAAAGTCTAGGCTTGTCTCAAGAACAACTTGCAGAACAAGCTGGAGTAACTCGCCAGAGTATCAATAACTACGAGAACGCCAAAACTTTACCAGATAGTAAAATCCTTTCTGCTCTGGCGACTACTTTGGGCATTACACTTGATGACTTGCTACGCTCACAAGGTGAAGGACTACCTAACTTCCGATTCCGTGCTCATGTTTCTTTTAACACAAATGCCCAGTTTGCTGCCCAAGTGCTACGAATGCTGCAAACTTATAACGCCTTAGAACAAGCTGTTGGCTTACCAACCTACACTCCAGAAAGTACACCTTGCTACCAAGTTGAAGGCAACGAAAAGCGTATTCAGGCAATAGCTGCTTTATTTCGCCATCGTCTGGGCTTAGGAGACGCTCCCATTACCAACCTGTTTCATTCTGTCGGAGAAATAGGTTTAAAAGTTTTACGCCAGCCCATCCCCATTAAAAATTTCTTTGGTTTGAGTGCTTGTAGCGACATTGAAGGTGCTTTTGTTTTGGTCAATACCCATAACATCACCATTGAACGTCAATTGTTTACCCTAGCACATGAAATTGGACACCTCATCTTTCACCGTGTAGAGTATCAAGACACCCTGATTGAAGAAGGAAACAAACAAGAAGAAACAACACGAGAGCATGTTGCTGATTACTTTGCTAGCCATCTACTTGTTCCTCAAGCTGAATTTGAGCAGATGTACGCACTTACCCAAGATATTGTCAAACTCAAACGGCATTTTCGAGTGAGTTACTTAGTTATCTTGAATCGCTTAGCAGAAATGGGAATTATTGATCTTGCTAAGGAGAAAGCCAAAATATGTGGAATTTATAAAAAGCAACATGATGGTGCTGCTTTGCAAAATTCGATGGAATTACCACCAACCCTCTCAGCCAAGGAATACCCAGAAAATGAACATTATGAATATTTAATTTGGCAATCCTTAAAAATAGGCAAGATTTCGGAAATGAAAGCAGCAGAGTTACTCAACTTAACTGTTGAGAAACTGCGGGTGCATCGTCAAGAAAACGAGGTTTATGCAGTTGCTTAATGGAACAATTCTTGACGCAACTGCACTCATCGATTTTTGTTGGTTGAACGAATGGGGATGGCTACAACAGCACTATAGCCCGTTGTACATTGCTCAGGAACTTCTAGACTCAGATCAACTAGAACCTTCAACTCGCCAAGCGGCTAACCAATACTTAACACCTCTGACTCTTTCCACAGTAAAGATGTTTGCCAGTTTTCTAGAATTTAATGTTAGATCACCTCTTCTAAGCGTTGCGGATCGATCTACGATTGCTATTGCCCGTCATCAATTGCTGATTTGTGCTAGTGATGATGGGCTAGTTGTCGAAACCTGCAAGGCATACAATATTGCCTACACTAGAACACTGCGATTATTAGCTGAAATGCTAAACACAGGACACAAAACAGTGATAGAGGTGACAACAATGGCTGATACCTTAATCAAGGAACGGGGTAAACACATTTCTCCTAGAGTTTTGGCAGATTGGAAAATAAGTTTACAGAAATATGGCATGAGCTAAAACTCAAGTTAAGAAATTAAGCAATCGGTAAGAAATCGCATAAGTAAAGAAGCAAAGGTCAGCTTTCTAGACATGGAGAGGGAGTGTCAAAAAGTTCATAACGCACCAAGCCCATAAATCATGGCGCGTTACACTACCCTAAACTACGACAAGTTGTTTTTGCTCAAAAATGCTCTAATTCTTGGAGAATGGTAAACCGAATGTGATTGATCGCCAACTCACCAATTGAGAGTTCTTCTTTTGTCAAGCGTTCACCTTTACTAATTAAAACCTCAAAAGGAATTCCTTTGCCGATTTCAATGTGATACCAGCACAAGCCCATAAAAAATCGTGTCGGATAAGGTCCACCATTCCCCAAATCATCAGGATTTGATTCCATTGGTAACCAGCCAACACCAGGGATATAGAACTCTAGCCAAACATGATTAAAGTCTGGTTGTAGAGGAACATGCTGATATTCAGCATAAGGAGGACATTTATAGCGACCAACAGTGCGACAAGGGATACCATTTAAACGGCACAAGGCAAGCAAAACGCCTACATATTCTCCACAGGAACCTACACCCCGATCTAAAACGATATCTGGGGTATCAATGTGAGGTTTAATACCATAGGACAACTGATCATAAACATAGTTGCGGATACTGTACATCTTCCGCAGTATGTTAGTTTCATTACCAATTGCTTCACTAGCAGCATGACGAACAGTCTCAGTATCCATTGCCAAGTCATCATCATCCACTAAGTAGCGAGATTGAAATTCTAAGGGGATGTCGTCAACATCTTCCACATCTTTGGGTGTGAGGCGATATTTTATGCCTCGGACTTCCAAAATCGCTTTCCACCCAAACAAATGCCGTTCTCCTGGAACTAGAGTATCAAATTTAAAGACTGCTACACGTTGACCGTCTACAACTCGTTCGGTAAAAGGTAGACCAACAGGCTCAACATGCTTGACCTTTTGGCGGTCAGTTTCGGATGGCAAAGCTATTTGCCATTCTACATCTGTTAAATAAACCTCTTCTAACGGTGAAATTTCCTCAACATAAGACATTTCAACAAGATAGCCATTAGAGAGGGCGTAGCGGTTCTTTGGATCGTAGTAGTAATGTAGCGGATGGATAAAGGTGCGATCGCGGTAAGTCAATTCATGGTTTGGATCTGCATTGGGATTATCACGGATGTAAGGTTCTTCGGAAGCATAAGCAACGTATAAAGTTTCTTCGCCTGTTTGGGTATTTTTATGTATTGCTATTCCTGTAGGAGATTCAAACGGCGTCAATACACTGAATTGGACTTCCCCTGTTGCTCTGTCAAGAGAGTAAACTGTTTGTTCAAGCGAGTCACAAACCCAGAGGGTTTCTTCACTGACTGCCAAATTTTCCACCCCTAACCCAGGAGCATAAAACTTGGTAATTTGTTTTCGTGTATCGCGGTCAAAAATGAGAATGCTACCTAGCTTTTCGCAACTCACGTAGATTGTTGATTCCCAAACAGCAATACCGTCAGCAGTGTAAGGTAAAGTCACAAAATGCTCTAGACCTAGAGAATTGAATTTGCATAAATAAACACTATTATCTCTTGTCACCCAAAGGGTGTCTTCCCAAATGGCTATACCTGTAACATCCGTAAATTCTCTGACTTGATGAGTATTGATAATTTTGGTATTGTCTGTTTCAGGATCGATTTGCAATAGATGTCCTTTAACTGTATCTATAGCGATGAGTGTATCTTTAATGAAAGCGATCCCACTTAGAGCAGCAGATCCAAACGGTCGAATTGTCTTTTGCGCCAACATCAGGTTATTTTGAAAATTAAGGATGGTAGAAGTCATATTAAGCTTAATTATTTACTTAATGGTCTAGCTTGTCTGAGATCAGAAGGAAGCTATTCCAAGAGGAGAAGATGTCTGAAATGTTTAGCCAAGGTATGGTTTGTCATTCTCAGCGGCACCAAGTAGGTATTTGCCCAGGTTTTGAGTGATTGAGAAGGGAAGAATCACAAATTGCCGTGGTCTGATGAGATGCTGCTTCACCACACTGCCACTTTGCATCCCGCTGAAAGGCTATGTTTATAGCATGGCATTTTTGACTTCAAGAGACATCCTCCTTTAAAGCCAGAATACATTTTCGCTTCTTGATTACTCATAATTATTATCAATATAATTTTATGTTATGAAATTATTCTTAAGTAGTAATAGCACGTATCTTGTCAGTTAGAGCTAGTTGCTAGTGATTCCTGGTGGTTATGCCGCTTCTCATTAACACAAGAGTTACCATTTAAATATGACAGTACAAATACAGTTAACTAGTTGAGTTGTTCTTTGTTATTAGTTACAAAGGACAAAGGACCGAAGAAAAACGACAAATAGCTGTAATTTTATTTGATATTTTTTCAGCTATCACTCAACTATGATTAAATTCTGTAACCATTTGCTGTAAACCACACAATGTCTGCTAACTCTCTACTTGATTCAACCGTTGTTTGGCATAGCTTAAAAGTGGATGAAGCACTAGAACTGCTTTCGACAAATGCAGACAGTGGATTGCCGCTTCCAGAAGTACAACTGCGGTTGCAAAAATATGGTCCAAACGAACTAGAGGACACAAGTGGACGCAGTGCCCTAGAAATGCTGCTGGACCAATTTAAGAATGTGATGTTATTGATGCTGATTGCTGTAGCTATAGTTTCTGGGGTGTTAGACCTACTCAATTGGCAACAGAAGCTAGCAAAGGGTGAAATGCCCTTCAAAGATACGATCGCTATCTTAGCGATCGTTATCCTCAACGGCATCCTTGGCTATGTCCAAGAAAGTCGTGCAGAAAAAGCCCTAGCAGCACTGAAAAAACTGGCTTCTCCTAATGTACGAGTTATACGCGACGGTAAATTAATGGAGGTGGAAGCCAAGAACCTTGTGCCAGGAGATATTATGCTCTTGGAAGCAGGAGTGCACATAGCAGCAGATGGACGCTTGGTAGAACAGTCTAACTTGCAGGTACGAGAGTCAGCACTGACAGGTGAAGCTGAAGCAGTTAACAAACAAGTAGAAATTTGTTTGCCGGAACAAACAGGATTGGGCGATCGCATCAATTTAGTCTTTCAAGGTACTGAGGTTCTCCAAGGACGAGCCAAAGTTCTAGTGACCAACACGGGGATGCGCACCGAACTAGGGCAAATCGCTGCTATGTTACAGGCAGTAGAAAACGAGCCTACACCGTTGCAGCAACGGATGGATCAACTGGGTAAAGTCTTGGTGACAAGTTCTTTGATCCTAGTAGCACTTGTTGTGGGAGGTGGCATTCTCCGTACAGGAGGTTTGAGCGAAATCCAAGAACTCTTGGAGGTTTCTTTAAGTATGGCAGTCGCTGTTGTTCCAGAGGGTTTACCCGCAGTCATCACTGTCGCCTTGGCTTTGGGAACTCAGCGTATGGTACGTCAGCATGCCTTGATTCGCAAACTACCAGCTGTAGAAACCCTTGGTTCTGTCTCCACCATTTGTTCTGATAAAACTGGTACTTTGACTCAGAACAAGATGGTGGTGCAATCCGTTTGTACCAAGGTTTCAGCACCTGTTTCTATTGGTAGTAGGGATTTAGAAGTTCCAGCTAACCATACCCTCTACCAATCTTTGGAAAGCTCCCAGAACAACTTGTTTAGAGTGACAGGTTCTGGTTACACTCCCACAGGCGAGTTTCAGCTTCAAGGACAACAAATTGAACCACAAGATTATCTAGAATTACAAGTACTGTTGGTTGCTTGTGCTTTATGTAATGATTCTGTACTGCAACAAGAAGCAGGAGAATGGAAGATTATCGGAGATCCAACAGAAGGTGCACTCATTGTACTAGCAGCAAAAGGAGGAATTGAACAGGATCAGTGGAACAGCAAATTACCACGTGTTTCTGAATTTCCTTTTTCTTCAGAACGCAAGCGGATGAGTGTGATTTGCCAGGTCGAGGAAGTCGAGACAGGCATCTCGCCATTAACAACAGTAGATCCTGTGCTCAGTAACTTATTGAAATCTGAAAGTTACTTAATGTTTACAAAAGGATCTCCAGAGTTAACGTTAGCACGTTGCACACATATTTATGTGGGAACTGACATCATTCTGTTAACGGATCAGCAACGCCTGAGCATCTTAGCACAAAATGACAAAATGGCAGCTAATGGTCTACGAGTCCTGGGTTTCGCTTACAAACCTCTCAATGAAATTCCTCGAGAAGACTCTCATGAGATATTTGAGCAAGACTTAGTTTGGCTGGGATTAGTGGGAATGCTAGATGCACCACGTCCAGAGGTTAGAAAAGCAGTGCAGGAGTGTCGGGAAGCAGGAATTCGACCAGTGATGATCACGGGTGACCACCAGTTAACTGCACAAGCGATCGCCATTGATTTAGGTATTGCTCAAGTTGATGATCTCGTTCTTTCTGGTCAGGAATTGCAACGCATGAGTGACCAAGAGCTAGAACAAAACGTAGATTCAGTGAGTATTTATGCTAGAGTGGCTCCTGAACATAAACTGCGAATTGTTCAAGCACTACAACGTCGAGGCAAATTTGTAGCCATGACAGGCGACGGGGTCAATGATGCTCCAGCCCTCAAACAAGCGGATATTGGCATTGCGATGGGTATTACTGGCACAGACGTGAGCAAAGAAGCCAGTGATATGGTACTGCTTGACGATAACTTTGCCACTATTGTTGCTGCTACCAAAGAAGGTAGAGTTGTTTATACAAATATTCGTCGCTTTATCAAATACATCCTAGGTAGTAATATTGGTGAGGTTCTCACTATTGCAGCAGCACCAATCTTGTTGCCTACGGGAGGTGTTCCCCTCACTCCACTACAAATTCTGTGGATGAATCTGGTGACAGATGGTTTACCAGCATTGGCATTGGCAATAGAACCTGCTGAACCAGATGTGATGAAACGTCCCCCATTTAGCCCTCGTGAAAGTATTTTTGCAAGGGGTTTAGGTTCTTACATCATCCGTATTGGTATCATCTTTGCTATCATCACGATTATTCTCATGGAGTGGGCTTATCATCATGTTCAAATTGTCACAGGTCCAGGACTAGATCCGGAACGTTGGAAGACAATGGTATTCACTGCCTTATGTGTTGCCCAAATGGGTCATGCACTAGCCATTCGCTCCAATTCTCGACTGACAATAGAGATGAATCCCTTGTCAAATCCCTATGTGCTAGGATCTGTAATTCTTACAACAGTTTTGCAACTCATGCTCGTTTATGTCTCACCCTTACGAGCTTTCTTTGGCACCCACTGGCTCAGTCCAATAGAGTTGGCAATTTGTTTTGGTTTCAGCGCCTTGATGTTTGTCTGGATCGAAATGGAGAAGTTACTCTTTCGGTTGATGGGCAAGAAAAACGTGTAGATAACTTTTTTATGTTCCTCCAAACCCTTCTCCTGCGACAGTTTCGCAACTACAAAGAACAGCAGGTTAACTTTACTGCTCCTAAGACGATTTTGGTTGGTAATAACGCTCAGGGAAAGTCAAATTTGTTGGAGGCTGTAGAATTGCTGGCAACATTGCGATCGCATCGTGTGTCACGTGATCGTGATTTAGTTCGAGAAGGGGAAGAGGTCGCTATGCTCTGTGCTAAAGTAGCACGACAAGCTGGCGTTAGCGAACTAAGTTTAACCCTACGTCGTAATGGTCGCCGCACTGTTGCGCTCAATGGTGAAAATTTTCGGCGTCAGATGGACTTTCTGGGTGTTCTCAATGCCGTACAATTTTCTAGTTTGGATTTGGATCTTGTGCGTGGTGGTCCTGAAGGTCGCCGTAATTGGCTAGATACACTCTTAATCCAACTCGAACCAGTTTACGCCCATATTTTGCAGCAGTATAACCAAGTGTTGCGGCAACGCAATGCTTTTTTAAAACGCAATGTAGAGACAAAAGATCCGACGGCTTTACATTCTGAATTGGCTATATGGGATGCACAATTAGCGACAGCAGGTACAAGGGTGATTAGACGACGCGATCGCGCTATCAAACGATTGGCTCCTATTGCTAGCAATTGGCACACGAATATCAGTGGTAGAACAGAGATTCTACAAGTTAAGTACTCCCCGAATATCCCTTTAGAACAAAGCAACCCTGAACAAGTACAACAAAATTTTTTAGAAAAGATTCAACAAAGATCTGTTGCTGAGTTATACCAAGGTACTACCCTTGTCGGTCCCCATCGTGATGAAGTCGAGTTGACCATCAACTATACCCCCGCTCGTCAATATGGTTCTCAAGGTCAACAACGAACTCTAGTACTAGCTTTAAAACTAGCCGAATTGCAACTTATTGAAGAAGTTGTTGGAGAACCACCCCTGCTATTGCTTGATGATGTCTTGGCTGAACTGGATTCATCCCGTCAAAATCAACTACTTGATGCCATTCAAGATCGCTTTCAAACGTTGATCACTACCACTCATTTAAATTCTTTTGATTCCCAATGGTTGGATTCATCCCAGATTCTTTTAGTTAAAGCAGGAGAGATTTTGGCTAATGCCAGCACAATATAAATCTGAGACATTTGGCTAGTTGAAGGATAAGGGAGACAAGGGAAGGAGAATTAATTAATGATTCCTGCCAAAGTCTTTTAAAGCCTTGAGGACCAATAAGGATAGCACAGAACTGATGAGCGCTAATTGCCATAAACCGCAGCCAGCACTGATTCCTAAAGCTGCTGAAACCCAAATAGCTGCTGCTGAGGTGAGCCCGTGAATTGCAGGTTGCTCTGGATCATCTTCGTTAGAGTTCCGGACAATTTCTCCGGCGCCAAGAAAGCCTACCCCTGCAGCAATACCTTGAATCACACGACTTAAAGCATCAAAAGTTGGCTGAGTAGCAGTTAATTGCAAAGGTATAAGGGTAAAGATAGCTGAACCCAGACTAACCAGCATGTGAGTTCTTAAACCAGCTGGTTTATGCCTAAGTTGACGTTCCCAACCAATAATTGCTCCAACTAGCAAAGCAAGGCATAGCCGAAAAAGAATATTGAGCCAATTGTGGGGTGCAAGGTAGTAAATGCTGGACAATACGAATAAGTAGAAACAGATACACTGCAACTACTTTAGCTGATATCTACTACAAAAATAGAACTCGAGCTAGAAGAAAGATAAGATAGCAAAGTATACAAATGTTAGTCATAGCACTCTCAGCTTTCACTAGATTTAGTAGATCAACAAATTAAATTTAACTAGTGAAAATCGTCCCTAGTCGTTGGGAGCTTGTATGTTCGGCAGGTTCCCTAGCTTGTACCAACTGGCATTCACTGGTCATTGGTTACAAAGGACAAAGGACACTCTTACCAAGAACAAAAGACAAATAACAGACGAAATTGAGTGGACAGACTCTACTGGCTTGACCAAATCAAACCCCAAAACCGTGCTGAAGTAGGTGATAAAGCATTTCATTTAAGCAGGCTCATTCAGCGCGGCTACCCGGTTGCTCCTGGGTTTGTAGTTTCGGCAGCGGCTTTACGAGAATTTTTAGAAAACCTCAACAGTTCAGAGGCATTAATTGCTGATTTACCCGATTCTTCCTTGCATTTGGATGTTAACAATTGGCGTCAACTTCAGCAAGTTGCTAGTCGGCTACGTCAGGAAATTATCACTGCCACTGTACCAGCAAATCTTTTAAAGACTATCCTGCAAGCAGCAAGAGAGTTAAAGTCTGCATTTTTGATCTTGCGACCAACTATTGCTGTACCAACCGCAAAATATTCTAGTGGTAATCTTTCTGGTTTACTAGAATCTCAGTTTTGTCGATGTGATGAAGAAGCGATCACTCAGGCATTGAAATGCACTTGGAGCGAATTGTTTCGTGCTAGAAGTTTATTTTATTGGCAGCGTTCAGGGATTGACTTGCAACAAATCCATCTAGCTGTTTTAGTACAACCACTGGAGAATGCGATCGCCAGTGGCTCACTTCATGCTAGTTCTGACCAGTGGGAGATTCAAGCAACTTGGGGATTGGGAATAGCGATCACCAAAGGTGAGGTCTTGCCAGAAGTTTACTACATTCAGCCTGATAATGGTGCTATAAAGGAGCAACAACTGGGCAATAAAATGCTAGCTTATCATGTTGATGAGGTAGCATCAACAGAAACTACTGTGCAAGATGCACCAATACTAACAGCAGACACCCATACGAGTCTTGTTGTCCAACTTCTAGAAGAAGCTCAACAAAATCAATATGCTCTTCCAGAAGAATATCTACAACAACTGATTTATCTGGCAAATCAACTTGTCAAAGAACTGGGTACAAATTTTGTTGTAGAGTGGACGATTCCTGCCACAGGAACTAAAAAACTGACAATTACACAGATGAGTAGCTCTCAAGAGCCAGCACCAAACTTTCAACTTATTAAGGGATTGGGAGCTGCTAGAGGGCGTGTTATGGGACCAGCTTATGTTATTGTCGATCCCCTTGATTCACAACAGCTAGCACAAATACCTAAGGGAGCCATTTTAGTAGCATCAGTGCTTGAGCCTAATTGGTTACCTGTGTTGCAACAAATTAGTGGTATTGTCACGGAACAGGGAGGATTAACTAGCCATGCTGCCATTCTCGCTAGGGAATTAAGTATACCAGCGGTAGTCAGTGTTCCTGATGCTACAACCATTATTCAAAATGGTGAACGGCTGCTTATTGATGGCGATCAAGGAGAGATTTATCCTGTCACCAAGGGAGTGTCAGACTTTGGTCAAGTAGGAGAACTAGAGGAGTTAAAATCCAAAACACAAAGTTTTCTGAATGATGGCAAGGAGCTAAATCCACAATCCCGCCGGTCGATATTCCCAACTGAGCTAGCCGAAGAGCACCCAGAAGTAGGCAAAGCCGAACGCAAAGAGCGAAAACGCCAGGTATCTGAAGGGTATCTACAAGTTGGGGAAACCTTTCGCCAGTCACCGATAGAAGAAAACTCCGAAGTTTTGTTCGTCAAAGATATGGGCTCTCCAGGAAAGACCAACTCAGACTTTTCCCCTGCCACTATACAGGCTAACCCACACACCAACTTCACAATCCAAAATTCTTTACCTACAATTGCTACTCAGTTGCTGCTTAATCTCAGTCAACCCAACTTGATTGAAAAAGTACAAGGGTTACCTGTAGATGGTGTAGGATTGTTACGCTCAGAACTGATGGTACTAAACATTTTAGAGGGAAAACACCCTAACACTTGGCTTTGGGAAGGACGTAAAACACAACTTCTGGAGCGTTGGTGTGATCTGATTATGCAATTTGCTCGAGGCTTTGCGCCACGACCAGTTTTTTATCGGTCTTTAGATTGGCGTTCGCAAGAACTGCTATCGTTTAACCATAGCCTCAAATCTTCAGCACAAAGGACTCTGGGCGAACGCGGTACCTTCAGCTATATCGGTAATCCAGCTATTTTTGAGTTAGAACTAGAGGCTTTAGCCACTCTTCAAAAAGCAGGGTACACCAATATCAAGCTCTTGTTACCTTTTGTTCGCACCGTGGAAGAGTTTTCCTTTTGCCGACGAAAAGTTGAGCAAGCAATGCTATACCAACTGCCCCAGTTTCAATTGTGGATTATGGCTGAGGTGCCTTCCATCTTATTTCTGCTACCAGAATACGTGAAAGCAGGTGTGCACGGAATTTCTATAGGAACAAATGACCTGACTCAATTGCTACTGGGGGTAGACCGAGAGCAAGGACATCTAGCTACAGTATTTAATGAACGTCACCCAGCTGTGATGAGTGCGATCAACCAAATTATCCAAATGGCAACTAATGCAGGGATTCCTTGCTCTATATGTGGTCAAGCACCAGCACTGTATCCTGAAATTATTGAGCAGCTCGTCCAATGGGGAATCACTTCCATTTCTGTTGAACCTGAAGCAGTTGAACAAACGTACCAAGCAATTATCCGTGCCGAGCAAAAATTGATTCTACAAGCAGCACGGCGACAACTTAATCAGTGAACAGTTACCAGTTATTACTTCTGTTTTGGGTTAATAGCGAAAAATTGCCGCAACTGGTGAGCTATATGGCACCTGTTCTTGACTAACGGCGTAAACCGTACCACCATTTAGTAAAGTATGAGCAGCAGCAAAATCTAACAAATCTTCGTCGCCAGTTTCTTCTTGTTGGTGAAGATAAACTGTTTCTGAAGTTGGATCAAACAAACCCCATTGCTGCTGACCAACTGTCACTAATAGTGAATCAACCCTTTGGTAATAAGCAGCCGGAATAATTTCTTTGATGTTGTTCGATGCTTTGCCAGTGTTGCTACCAAACAATTCATTGAATCGTGCTACGACCTCTTGCTGTGACTGTTGGAAATTGGCTTCAACAATCGGCCAAGCTTGCTCATGCAATTCCTGGGTACTCTCAATTTTGGTGTTGCCTGTGATACTCTCTTGGATTAAATGCTGGTAAGTATTTGCTTGTCTATATAGTGGTAAAAGGTACTCTACGCCAGCCAGCACCAATGGTGCTTGTTGTTCTCGCAGTTTTTCATGTAATGCTTCATCAACCATATAAAAGAATTGCAAAATATCTTTCTGGTGTTCATCTCTGTCAGGACTCCCTTGACCATGAAATGTACCAGGCTGTGAATGTGAAAATGGATTGGATGTACTACCTTTAGATGTTGCAATCCGAAACTGACCTTCTTTGGCTGTCTCATCATAGCCAAGAGCTGCATCCAAACTTTTAGGCATATTTTCTACCTCTACCTCCTCGAGGCTGTAGCGTGTTCCTTCAAAGAACTTCACATCTTTTTGACTCAGAGCTAGGAGATAAAAACGTCCATTGCCATTTATAATGGGCAGCAAAGGCTTAATGTGAAAACGATCTGTCACCACAACCAGTTCGTCAAAATTGACAGGTAGAGTATAGTAGCGAAAAGTCTCTTGAGAAACAAAAATAGCGAGTCCTTGCGCGCCTATTTCCTCCCAAAAAGTCGGTTGGTCTATTTGGTGAGCTTGTTCTAGCAGTTCCATCGCTTCATTCTGCTCTAGACCTGCATCAATTAAGTGAGCTTCTGCTTCTTTTATCAGATTTTTAAAGCGAATTGCGTTTTGCCGCACTTCAGGTCCTGCAACCTGTATTGGCATGTAAATTGAAACACTATTTTGTTTTGGCTGTTCTAATAGTATTTTGATTTCCTCTATAGAAATTAATGTCATTAAATAACCCTCCTCATGAAAATCAATGGATTTGCCTGAACCGTTAATAGTCATTCAAAGAGGAAACGGTAGGCTGGCCATTATGTTCTGGCTTTATTTCACGTCAATAAAGGGTTAAGTTTCATCACTCTTTTGATAGGCAATCTCAGGTAATTCAGTCGTTAGCCATCAGTTATCCTGCTTTAGATGTGTTTGATTTTATACGTCTTAACTTAACAGCTATTGAACTACGTATTGAACTACGACCCGGCTTTAAAAAAGCCAAGCTGATTCGCTTCATAATCCAGTACAAGCATGTAAGTATGGCAAAGGTGACGGCCATAATCACTATGGGCTGTTTACCCATGAGTTCATACACACCCTTGGTCAGCAAAGCATCCGGTTGAGTCACAAAATCCCAACTGTTAAAACGTAAGAACCGTCCCCAATAAATACCAACTGCAGAGAGGGCATGAGTAATTAATTCCACCCACACAATCCATTGGCTCTTACCTATACGATGTAAGTAGTGACCTAAATTAATTAAAGATATTACATAGGCTTCAACTCCAGCTAGAATAACAACTAGATATACAGGAATTAGTATGAGGGTAATGATCCATACTGATTGAATTGTGCGGATATCTTGTATGAGATGAATTACATCAGTTAATAAATAAGGTGCATTCGGTAGGAAAGCATAAAACACTAGAAATCCTAACCACCAAAGCAAAGAACGTTTGCGCCCAGTGCGAAACAGCCAAATGCTCAAAGCTAGAGGGATGAAAGCCAAAAATAGATTCCAACTCATCCAACCTAAGTTAATCCTCAAGACCTGCAAAACTCTAGTAATCAATTGAATTGGTTCTGCTTTCATAGCTGTCTTCTCAGAGTATATCTAGATGATTTTGAGTTTTTTATAGTTTTAAGCTATCTGTCTTGATTGACAAAACTAGGCAGTAAAAGTGTTACTGCCAAATTCGCCAATCAACCCAGTCAACCTACCAGTATACCCAAACCGATCTTAGACGTCTCTACCGTATAGGTACATCATTCTGTCTTACTACAGTATTGATTCATCTGAGATGCTAGAGAGTCTGATTGCTGTGCAGCACTGGTAGCCTTTGTCAGGGTTGTGTCAATATCTCCTCTTGCCTTTTGGATAATTAACCTACCTTCTGATGAGGCTTTTGCTGTCTTTGCTAAGTTCAAAGCAGTACCTGCCTTGGCAATTGATTGACTGAAAGTCTCAAACAATTTTACAAAACGGCTTTGAAAGTCTTTTAACTTAGGGTCGTTTAATGTCAAGTCCTTCATTTCTTTAGTAACAGCTTCTAAATCCCGAGCCAATTGCAAGCTAGTTGTCACTTGTTGCCCTTTATTTTTCTCAATCAGCTCGGTTCCTTTATTAACGACCTGAATCAATTGCTCACATTGAGTGGTTTTACTGTCATTGCAAGCAGCCACTAAAAATGTGATGCTCAAGTTCACAACCGCAAAAATGATATATTTACGCCATATAGACATTAACACGCCACCAATAAAACCCAATAATAGTACTTAATGATTTAGTAGTTTTGATACAAGTTCCGAACACTCAATACTTCTGTAGAAGCTTATCCCTGCCTTGAAAAAAGTGAGATGAGCTTCATTAGTCATCTATAATATAGAGTGACGAATGTAATACTAATGACCAATGATAACGGATATTGTATCCCCAAAAGCATGTATCATAGAGTACGGTCTGCCTTTTTGGAAACAGCCATAAAGGCAACAGGCGTATCTTGGTTCATCTGTATTTCTTATCCCTTATGGGGTTAGTGGCTGTAATGATTCCGACTTTCAGCACATCGCCCCTATATAGCTCGAGATGATGATTGTTGACAGTAGAGAACTCAGTACAAAAGCTGAAACGATTATATAGCTAATGGTGCCAAAGTCGTCAGTTCTTTGGACCGTAAAATTCTAAAATGGAGCATTCAGTGTTAATGAATCGCCACTAATGCTCAAAACTTCAATACTTCCAATGATATGGTGACGATTACACAAACATGCCAGATGCAGCGGAAGCACAGGGAAAATTATTATGTGCATTAAGAATTTTGTCAAATGGTATCAAATCATCAGACTTATAAAGAACGCATAAAGTTTAGTGGCTGTATGTTTTAAGTTTCTGGGACTACCGTTTAGAACACGTAGAAAGCATGAGAATATGCATTCATCCTTCTAACGACAGGTTTTAATTTTGTTAAAAACAAGTTATGACTGTACTAATAGTAAAAAACTTAGCCAGTCTATTTTGTTCTGAGTTTTGAAGATTTTTTAAATTACATGACTTTTGAATAAAATCTGTTTGAAATAAAAATTACAATCCCGTAGTAAGTATTTTAAGGATTCATTTTGTATTTGAATAAATACCTATTTTCCTTGGAGGAAGGTTATGATTTGATACTAAAAATATTTTGCTTGACTTGGAACCTCAAGTTAATTAGTTAAGTCTAATTTTGACTTAGTAGACTATTTCGTAGGTAAACTTAACTATATTAAATCTTTGCAGTTAAATGCTAAAAAATAAAATGGTTTTTAATGTTGAAATTTTGCGAAGCAGTAGTATTAGTATAGCGTAAGTTTCTGATATGTATTGATTTGTGCATTTTTTCAAAAAAACCATTTATATAGTTAAATAACTGAGCAATTATATATGCTGGTTGGCTGAATAAAACCTTTAGTTGACAAACTGACAAAAAGGTAGAAAGTCAAATCTTGCGAGTGTTCCCACATTAACGGTTGAGAGGTAAAATGCAAAACTCGATTTTGAAAGATGACCCCCTTTGGTTTAAGAACGCAATTATTTATGAAGTACCTGTTCGTGCTTTTGCAGATAGTAATGGTGATGGAATTGGTGACTTTCGGGGGTTGACAGAAAAACTGGATTACTTGCAAGACTTAGGTGTAACAGCATTGTGGGTATTACCTTTTTTTCCATCACCCTTAAAGGATGATGGTTATGACATTTCTGATTACACAAGTGTCAATCCGATCTATGGAACGTTAGAAGACTTTAAAGAGTTTTTGACATCTGCCCATGAACGGGGAATTAGAGTTATTATTGAGTTAATTGTCAATCATACTTCAGACCAGCATCCTTGGTTTAAAAGAGCGCGTCGTGCACCAAAAGGAAGTATAGAAAGAGATTTTTACGTATGGAGTGATACTCCAGAAAAATACCAAGAGGCTCGAATTATTTTCCAGGATTTTGAATCTTCTAACTGGACTTGGGACCCAGTTGCTAAATCATATTACTGGCATCGCTTCTACTCTCATCAGCCGGATCTTAACTATGACAATCCCCAAGTACGTGCTGCAGTATTTAAAGTCCTAGATTTTTGGCTCCAGATGGGTGTTGATGGACTTCGCTTGGATGCAGTTCCCTATCTCTATGAGCGTGAGGGAACTAACTGTGAAAACTTACCAGAAACACATGTTTTCCTCAAAGATCTCAGGGCGCATATAGACGCAAACTTTCCCAATCGAATGCTGCTTGCTGAAGCCAATCAATGGCCTGAAGATGCTGCCCAATATTACGGGGATGGGGATGAGTGCCACATGAACTTTCATTTCCCCCTCATGCCTCGCTTATTTATGGCACTGCGGATGGAAGATAACTTCCCAATAGTTGATATTCTTCAGCAAACTCCACCCATTCCTGATAACTGTCAGTGGGCAGTATTTTTGCGTAACCATGATGAACTCACTCTAGAAATGGTCACGGATGAAGACCGGGATTACATGTATCGGGTTTATGCACAAGACCCAGTGATGAGAGTAAACCTAGGTATTCGTCGCAGGCTAGCGCCTCTGTTGGGCAATGACCGTCGTCAAATTGAACTACTTACTAGCTTGCTGTTGTCTTTACCTGGAACTCCTGTGCTTTACTATGGAGATGAAATCGGCATGGGAGACAACGTCTTTGTAGGCGATCGCAATGGCGTACGTACACCGATGCAGTGGAGTTCTGATCGAAATGCGGGTTTCAGTCGTACCAATCCACAACGGATGTATTTACCGGTAATTGTAGATTCTGAATATCACTATGAAGCAGTTAACGTTGAGGCACAAAAGGCTAACCCCAATTCTCTTTGGTATGCAATGAAGCGCCTGATTGCCACTCGAAAACGTTTCCAAGCATTGGGACGCGGAAACTTCGAATTTCTACCCCCGAATAATCGTAAAGTGCTTGCTTTTACTCGCACTTATGAAGAGGAACATATTTTGGTTGTGGCCAATCTGTCTCGATTTGTGCAAACTGTTGAATTAGACTTATCAATTTTTGATGGGCTGCAGCCAGTAGAAATTTTTGGTTCCACAGAGTTCCCCACTATTGGAGAGGAACCTTATTTCCTAAGCCTTAGCCCCTATGGGTTTTACTGGTTTACCCTCAAACGTAAACTCTCCTTAACCCAACCACCCAAACCACAGGCAGATTTGCCAACTTTGGTTGTCAATGGTCAATGGCAAAGCATTTTATCACAACCACAATCTATAGAGGCACGAAATTTTGTGTCTCAGATAGAGTCCATTTTAGCGGATTACTTGTATACCTGTAGTTGGTTTGGCAGCAAAACCCAGACAGTTCAATCAGCAAAGATGACTGAAGCAATTCCAGTCCCTTATGAGTATGAAGGCAGATCCGAGACTGGAATGATGGTTTGGCTACAGGTTGAGTACATTCAAGGAAATCCCGAAACTTACATGTTGCTATTAGCTTACACAGAAGGTGAGCGAGCTATGCAACTTTTATCAGAAATGCCACAAGCTGTGATGACTCGCCTACAGATGCAAGGGCAAGAAGAAGTTGGGGTTTTATTTGATGCGATCGCTGACAAAGACTTTCTCACTTTCCCCCTAGAGGCTATTACTCGCAATCACTCCTACAAAGGAATCGTAGGGGAACTGGTAGCTACATCGACAGACTTGTTGTCAGACTTCTTTGCAGAAGACTCATCTTTTGAGCCCACTGTGCTGAAAGGAGAACAAAGAAACACATACATCATATATGGTAACCAGCTGTTTCTGAAATTCTTCCGCAAAATAGAAGAGGGTATAAACCCTGATTTAGAAACCAGGCGCTTCCTAAGTGAGAAAAAATACTTGAAGCACTTTGCCCCAATTGCTGGAGCATTGGAGTATCGTCACCAAACTAGGACAGGAGTGGGATACATCACGATAGCAATCCTGCAAGATTTCATCCCAAATACTCGGAATGGCTGGGACTACACTCTTGACAGCTTGCAAGACTACTTTGAGCAGGTAACGACACAGCAAGCGGAGATTACACAGGTACCTATTCCTCCAGCTTCCTTACTAGATTTACAGGAAGCTGAAAGTCCTGAATTAGTGAACCAAACCATTGGTTCTTACTTGGTAAGCACTCAACTGTTGGGTCAATGTACAGCACAAGTTCACATCGCTCTTGCTGAGGAGCATGATAATCCTGACTTTGCTCCAGAACCCTTTTCATCCTTATATCAGCGATCTATCTATCAGTATGCCCGCAACACGACAGGACAAATATTCCGGTTGTTAAGAGATCGCATTAACTTTCTACCACCCCAAACACAAGCCCTAGCAAAAGCTGTTCTCAATAGTCAAGAACAAATTTTGAGACGCTTCCAATTAATCATTCAGCAGAAAATCACCGCTATGCGTACCCGTTATCATGGCGACTATCATCTGGGAAGAGTACTTTACACGGGTAAAGATTTCAAGATCTTTGATTTTGAAGGTAGAGAAGCTCGCAGTTTAAGCGAGAGACGCATGAAAAGATCCCCTCTACGAGATGTCGCAGGAATGCTTGTATCATTCAACTATGCAGCAACCCAATCACTGCGTAATCAAATAGAAAGAGGAATGATTCGTCAAGAGAATCAGCCTGTAATGGAAGCTTGGAGTAAGTTTTGGTATAAGTGGGTAAGTGCGACTTTCCTGCATAGTTATCTCGAAACTGCCAGCAAAGACTCTTTTTTACCAGAGAAAAAAGCCGAGCTACAACTACTTCTAGACTTTTATCTCTTGGAGAAGGTTATTAACGCATTA
The DNA here is from genome assembly GCA_021324415.1 of Nostocales cyanobacterium Centralia_MAG_434. Classification (GTDB taxonomy): domain Bacteria; phylum Cyanobacteriota; class Cyanobacteriia; order Cyanobacteriales; family Nostocaceae; genus JAJPJF01. The sequence goes on along the minus strand of JAJPJF010000055.1, from coordinate 467 downwards.
GGTAATGAACTCAACTATAGACCCGAATGGGTAGATATTCCACTCCAACTGATTTTGCAATTGATTCATGCGGATGTACATGCAGATTATGTAGTTGAAAAGAACTCTCAAGAAAAAATAATCAAACCACAATGATTCCCACATAAATTATGTTTGTTCATTCTTAAAGACGCGAAATAACGCGTCTCTACAGACAAATGACAGCCAAAGCAAGCCAAGCTGGCAAGCAAGACTGAATATGTGTCAATTTAGGGTGGAAACTTGCAATAGCGACGTGACATCATGACAGACATACTCACTCACAATTCTCGTCGCTTTACCCCACCCCGTTTTGTCTAACGCTAAAACCCTCTCTTTTCTTTGATTTAAGGGAGGGGAGTAAAGGGGACAAGGGGAGCCAGTGCGGTCTTGGGGTCTCCCCAAGTGGAGCAACTGGCGTGGACAAGGGGGACAAGGGGGACAAGGGG
>JAJPJF010000497.1 GCA_021324415.1 Nostocales cyanobacterium Centralia_MAG_434 | reverse complement strand
CCGATCTTTTTGTTTCTTGAATGGGGTTATGAGCATGAACTGAGCAAAGATAAAATCTGTTGGAGTGCTAGGATAACAGCTTCATTAAGTCCTTATTGGCGTTGGATTGAAGCGGATCAAGATCCTTTAACGAGATTGGCTTTAGCTTTGGCAGCAGCTCAAAGAAATCAGGATAGAGAAGGAGAAAATTTAGTGAGAAAAGCCTTGGCTAATTTTTCTTCAAAAGAAGCCTTTCAAGATGTTCAATCTTTGAGACAGCAAAGTGACAAGCTAAACTTCTTTGAGTTTGAAACTATTACTGTTGACCGTCATGGCAAAATCATCAAACGAGAAATTAAACAAGCCGAACAAATCAGCGAAAGACTTCCCAATGATGTCTTCCTAGATATAGTTGCTATTAAAGGCGGAACATTCATAATGGGTAGTTTAGAAGGGGAGGGGTCTAATTGGGAACAACCTCAGCATGAAGTTACAGTGCCATCCTTTTTCATGGGTAAGTATCCAGTAACACAAGCACAGTGGAAAGCCGTAGCTAAACTACCTAAAGTTAATCGAGACTTAGAACCAGATCCATCGAACTTTAAAGGAAACAGCTTACCAGTAGAAAGAGTTTCCTGGTACCATGCGGTTGAATTTTGCGATCGTCTATCCCAATATACAGGTAAACAATATCGTCTTCTGAGTGAAGCAGAATGGGAATATGCGTGCCGTGCTGGTACTACGACACCCTTCCATTTTGGTGAAGCAATCACATTGGAACTAGCAAATTATAATGCTAGCCGACAACAAACAACACCAGTAGGAAGCTTTCCAGCAAATGCCTTTGGGCTATACGATATGCATGGTCAGGTGTGGGAATGGTGTGCAGACTATTGGCATAGTAGCTATGAGAGAGCACCCACAGATGGAAGTGCATGGCTAACTGATAGTAATAGTCAAGTGCGGCTGCTGCGTGGTGGTTCGTGGGACCTCAATTCTGAGTACTGCCGTTCTGCTTATCGCAGCACTTACAACCCCCGCAGTGTTTACCGCAACATTGGTTTTCGGGTGGTGTGTGGTGGTGCAGTGGCGAGGACTTTTTAGCCCTTTGCTCTTTAGCCCTCTGTCCTTTGCACTCTTTTGGTTGTCAGTTTTGTCATTTTATCCCTGTAGTCCCAGCCTACATCTGCGTCAGCAATTGAGATTGTCTGATCCCATCTTTTGCTCTACCAAGCTCAGATTGGTTATTAAGCCGTTGGGCTAGTGCAAAAGCCTTTGTATACTGCTGTTTTGCTTGCTCAGGTAGGCCGGCATCGAGAAAGCGATCGCCAAGAAATCTAAAGATTCTAGGATTCTGGGAGCCGGCTTGGATTCGAGCTTGCAGGACAGAGATGGCTTCGGTGAGGAAATCTTGTGACATGTAGGCAGTGCTGATATCGATTGCTTGATCATCGGGAGATAGATTCAGCTGTTGAATAGTTGTAACAAGGTCTCTTGTTTGCCGTATTTCATCTTGTGAAGCGACAATGAGAACAGTAGAACTGGCGCTAATTGGATTACGACCCTGATTAGCAATAACGCTCACTTTGTAGGCATTTCCTAAAACCAATTTTGGTTGCGCCTGTGGATAGTCTAAGAAAGTACCATCGACTTGCTGAAACCAATCAACTTCTGTGCCTCCAACTTGCACAGTATAACTGGTAGCGCCTGGGACAGGACGCCAGATTAGTCGAGGCGTGGGGCTGAATACAGCATCATTATAAGGACTAATAAGCGTAGGTTCGCTTTGATTAGAAACTGGAGCCTTAGAGTTAAAGCAATTTTTGAGAGAGGCTCTATTGGCGCATTTTCTTGGGGGAGATAGGGAGACGCATTTATCGAGTGTGGAGACAGAACCTTGATTAAAAATCAGGACTGTCTGATTAAGGAAGCACACAGCCTTTACTGTAGTAGACGGACGAATAGAATCGCTTTTGCAAAGGGGAGTTTTTGGAGGATAGATAGGATCTCCACTAGAGATAATCTGAGCGATGGGTTCACAAGCAATACTTTTTTGAACAGGCTGGCTCCACGCGCTGCTTAAACTGAAAACAGCGAATGTAGTTAACAAAGGAGCAATGGAAAGAATGCGATGAAACATGGCTTTTCAACTGCTTAAAAACAGAGCAGTGGAGAAATGGCGGCTTTTTATTTTACCTATAATGACACACTTTAAACATGTACTTTGATGGTTTATCAACAACTTGAAAATAGAAGTACTGGTTGTTTACAAACCCGCAATTTGTAGGCAGTTGAAATAAAGTTATTTGCTATTAAAAATCTTTTTTAGGATAATTTGTCGCCAACCTTGGACTTCTGGTAAATCAGATTTAACAATAAGGCAAACTTCCCAATAACTTTGGGCATCACTGTGGCTACCAATAGCGTCTAGAGATTGTGCGAGTAGGCAATAAGCGTCTGCCCTTTGAGGATCAAGATCTGTTGCTTTGTGTAGGTTAACTATGGCTTCGTTATAGTTTTTGAGCTTGAATTGTGCCCAACCTAAATTCTTATACAAAGCAGCTTGATCATCAGAATCTTGAGCCAACTTTAAGCCCTGAGTAGCTAGCTGGATAGCATCTGTATATTTACCAACTTTATTTTTTAACCTTGCTAAATTATTGATAGCGAGGATGGCATCATTGCCACCTTTTTGGATAGCTATTTCATACTGCTGTTGAGCTAAGTCATATTTGCCTTGATCATCGTAAAAGTTCCCTAATCCGTAATAACCAACCCAGTCATTGGGGTTAAGTTTAAAAAAAGATTCATAGCTATTACGGACACATTGGTCATCGTGTAATTGCTGACAAATTGAGGCAAGGTTGTTGTATGCGATTGAATCTTTTGGGTTCCAATAAATAGCTGATTCGTAATACTTTTTGGCTAGCTTAGGGCGATCCTGGTTACGATAAGCCAAGTCAAAATAATACAGAGACATTACGGAAGTTCCGAGTTTGAAGAGACCAAAACTAGCTGCAATGCCCAAAAGTGCTGCACTAATGATAAATGGTTTAGATCTGACGAGCCGACCAAGTTTGGAGCGGAGTGGGAGACTTTTAAGGCGATGTAAGATGATTTGGGTGGTTTGTGGTCTATCTCCTGGATATGGGGCCATTAACTCATCCAAGAAATTAGCTAATGTTGAATCGATCTGAGCGGCCTTATTTCGCCAAATTAATCTGCCAGTTTTTGGTTCACTCTTAAGATTGGTCAGGTCAGTACCAGTAAGACAGTAGACAAAAGTTCGTCCAACAGCAAAAAAATCGGATTGTGGCACAGCAACCCCATTAAATTGCTCTAATGGAGAAAAATTCGGTGTGCGAACGCCAGTGACTGCATAATTCCGAATGGTATCAGTTTTGCCGCCTCCACGAAGTTTTGATAAAAAAGTACCAGTAACCTCCCTGACACCGCCGAAATCGATCAATGCCAACTGCCCGTCTGGCTGGACAATAATGTTGCTTGGTTTAATATCACGGTGAAAATAGCCAGCACTATGTACATAGTCAAGAATCTCGAATAACTGTCGAAGCCAAGGGAGAGCTTGGTTTTGGGAAACCTTACCGTAAGTCTGTATCCACTCATGTAAATTTTGCCCTTCAATTTTTTGCATGACCAGACAGTGAAGCTCCGGACAAGTGGTAGGAGTGAAGGTAAAGTAGTCGTCAATCGTGCTCCAAGGAATTCTGGGATGTTTGATTCGACGTAAAGCCTCAGCTTCCCGCTGGAATAGACTCAGTAGCTCTGGCCGATTCCATGTGAGAACTTTCATAATTCGCTGCCGCTGCCAATTATCCTGTTTGTGCCACTGGCTTCCGCTGTCGTCGATTTCAAAGACTTCAGTGTGATAGGCGAAGGGATCTTCAGACAATACGCGAATTGGTTTAATTAAGCGAATGCGATCATGGATGACGAGGGGAGTGCCACAATATAGGCACTTCTGGGCATCACCAGGATTTTGGCGTTGATTGCAATTTGGATTAATGCAGTAGCTCACATGCAAAACACGATTAAAAGTAACTGAGTCTGTTCTCATGTATCATTAATAACATTTATTTTCAGACAAGCTCGCTTGAGTATTGATGTATTTCATGAGACATTGCTTTTGGAAATACTTTATGTTAACTATAGAATTCAAAAGGAAGGTTTTTGTCAGGGTCCTTAACAAAGCTACCACGGTAAGAAAGATTTCGCGAGAAATCTGTTTTTACGCGCTTTGTTGTCCAAGCAAGTATTCCAAGGAGAAAAAGGCGGTTGTTGCTTTCAACAACAATGCTTATTTTCTAGTACCTTACGGCATTGTTAAATACGGAAACTTCAACGATGGTCTCTAATTTAAATCGGCAGCAGACAAATGCTTCTGGTTCTCTTAGGCAAAAGCAGAGAAAACAGGAGATCCAAAAAGCGAGTGGTTCTGATCCAATAATGTTCGAACAAGCACTCGTGATTGTTGATAGCTTGGTCTTTGCTAAGGAAAAAAGACATTTAATGCCAGCAGAAATCATCGTTTTAAAGGGAGGCTGGCATGATGCAGACTATGAGGAGATAGCCAAAAGCGAAAACTCAAGGTTCACACTCAATTATTTGCAACGGAATATTGGGCCTAGGCTTTGGGATCTGCTGTCAGAAATTGCGGGAGATGAAAATGAAACGATAGATAAGAAGCGGCTACGAGGCTTTTTAGAAAAAATAGCACTAAAGTACTACAACGATAGCCCAGATCTGAACATGCTTGTGATTAAGGGTGATAAACCCCCAAAAATTGCTGGCTTTTGTGGACGAAGGAACGAGTTGAATTACTTAAAAAGCGTGGCATTAAAACAGCAATGTATTGTGCTCACGGGAATCCCAGGGATAGGTAAAAGTGCGTTGGTATCAAAGCTGCTATCAGAAATTAGTACAGATGCTCAACCACTATTTAGCCAATTGATATGGAAATCGCTTGCTCGTGGTCCATCACTTGAAGAGTTAGTATCAGAACTTCTAGAATTGCTGCTTGAACCCAAGCAGGTACTACCAGAAAATCTCCAGGCAAAGATTGCGTTACTGATCAAGCAGATGCATATACATCGCTGTATCATTGCTCTGGACATAGATGATATAAATGTACTACTGAATAGCTTAGCCTCAGATAAACGTCATGAATATCAAGTATTCTTTCGTCGGCTAGTGGAAGAGAGACATCAAAGCTGTGTGGTCCTAACTTGTAGGATACTACCGGCTGAACTTGAAGATTTACTGCAAACGAAGCGATCAATTGAGCATATCAAATTGGAAGGGCTAGACTTGTATGCAGCCAGAGAAATGCTCTTTGCTCTGGGGTTGCCTGCCAATAAAGACACAATCGATCGGCTGATTGAAGATTATGGCGGCCACCCTTCTGAACTGGAAGCGATCGCTCAGATGATCAAGGCATGCTTCGGAAATGCCGAAGAATATGTCAGCAATCAAACTACTTTAATAAGTAGACATCTTAAAGTAGCGCTGAGGCAACAATTTAATGGACAAGAGTTAAGCGAAGTTCATATCCATCTGATAATTTATATTGCGGAAACGCTCTCATTCAAGGAAAGAGATCCAAGTTCAAGCCCTCTGGGGATTCATCAAATAATTCAGTATTTTGAATTAAATCATCCAGAAATACAAAACTCAATGCTGATTGAAGCCATAAACGATCTTCGGATGCAGGGACTGATAGAAATTAGTCGAGATACGACGAATACAGTTAATTACACACTTCGACCAGCGGTCAAAAAATTTATTTTGAGTCAACGCGACGAAATTTTAAAGATTGTAAACAATGGAACAATTACACGTCAAAGCCAGTTGCAGAGTGTATATTCCGGTTTTATTAAAGAAGAGTAAAAAGTCTTTTCAGAGTTATCTAGTCCAATAATTTCTTACAACTCCTAATTCAATAGATCATCAAACGCATCTACCACTCAAAAGTTGAAAGTTGAAATTGCAGACAGCAGATATTCTGCAATATCGATTGATATTAAGAAGAAATTATTGGCTAGGTGTGTGGATTTGAATAAAAAGGGGTGTTGCGTGAAGAATTCGGGTTTTCAAAGTCAATTTGTCTTAAATTATCCTCGTATAAAAATATACGGCGTATCCCCACCTAAGTGAAGGGATGGGAGATACGCCGATTTTTGTAAACAAATTAAGAAATCGGTTGGCTACTCACATGCATTGCTGACGCAGGGTTAGCTTTTGATCAGGAGCAACCAACACAAAACAAAACAAAAATAATGATTTTAATAATGTAGCGTGTCTGTGATGCAGTGTAAAGAAAACTTGAACTTTCAACCACACATATGAAATTAGGGATGGGAATGTCTTAAAAATAAAATGTCCAACCGTACTCGTTAATCGGTGTGCAGACACGTTGATAGTGTAGGGGCCTAGCATTGTCCCCAAAAAAATGGGACAACCTTTTTGAATTGATTTATGGGTGTTCTGACTAAGTAGTTTTGTAGTAAGGTTGTCCCATTTTTCTTACGTGGAAGACCCTCAACCCAGCCTTCGGTGGCTCTTGCACAATTGGACATTTTATTACGCCTTAAGTGCCTAGGGGAACCGATGCCTTTCATTTTATTACTGGTAAGTCCCTTAGCATAGTTTTTGCTGCTTGTTTTTTCTCCAAATATAGAAGAATCAGCATCATATAGGGATTGAAGCAAACTAGTTTTCTCCAAATGTGAGTAGCGCCGATAAACGAAACCCTATCGGAGGCTACAAAAATGATAGAACGTCCAAATTACATAGAACTAAAGCATTGGGATGAATGGCTAGCAAGCACTGTTCATCCAAGAATTATCGCTTTAAATCTAGTATCAGTGTCAGGAGATACTGCATACGACTACTTGTTTATCAGTGCTCAGATTTCGCGACGCAATGATGGAAGACTTAGAGATGGATATCTAAAGCTATATGCACATATAACGAAGGGAGGCTGGTGGGTAAGTGGACTAGATCCACTTAACAACTGGGAGCCAATGACCTGGGGACGAATGAAACCAGACTATCCGAGAACAGATGTGCTTAAAGGAAAGCCAGCAAAATATGAGTCACCCCCCAAAATGTCTAACCGCCTCACCTACTTAAGAGTGCCACTTGAGATTTGGGAAATGGTTGCTTGTCGGTATCATCTGCCAATGCCTGAGAAAGTTACCGTTACTCCAGAAGGTGAAGCAGTAGGCTTTTGGGCTTGGGTGATGGCAAATCCCACGATTCCACTAATTTTGACAGAAGGAGAGAAAAAAGCAGCGTGTCTTTTGAGTCTGGGTTTGGTGGCGATTGCGCTGCCTGGGATCTGGAATGGGCGTGTCGGCCAAAAAGACTTTGACGAACGCTTGCACCCAGATCTAGTGCCGATGGCAAACAAACGCAAGTTCATCATCCTGTTCGATTACGAAACCAAACCCAAAACCCAATGGTCAGTGTACCAAGCGGCTGTTCGTACTGGTAAAGCGATTGAAGCAACAGGCTCTCGGTGCGAAGTAGCAGTACTGCCAGGACCGGAAAAAGGAATTGATGATTGGGCAGGGGCGCTGGATAAAAAATTGCTGAATGAAGCGATTAATACGCTTGTAGCTGATGCCAAGTCACTATGTGAATATAAAAGGTCATTCTACAGCAAACGTCATCGGGGATTAGTGAAGTACAAGCCCGATATTAGGGTAAATACCCGCTTTTTATCAAAAGTTATTCGTGAACTACCAAAAGAGGGATTGGTGTGCTTACAGTCAGATATGGGTACAGGGAAAACTGAATTGATGGCTTGGTTGCGCAAGCAATATCCAGAAGTGAGCTTTTTCAATGTTGGGCATCGGATAAATCTGCT
>JAJPJF010000287.1 GCA_021324415.1 Nostocales cyanobacterium Centralia_MAG_434 | reverse complement strand
TTATACCATTTCACTAAATTCTTGATACAAATCCATCCCCTTGTCCTCCTTGTCCTCCTTGTCTCCCTAGTTGCCAAGCCTATCAAGTTTATGGTGAATTGGTATTACTCGTAATTATCTTATCCGTAGTACTACTCTCAATCAACGAATCACTTCACAGAAAGCTTGTCTGTTGTTAAGTTCATTAGATATTATGAGTTGTCACTGTATATGGTGACTTGTAAGTCAAAAGGTATAGATAGTAAAAAAACTTATTTTCACTACTGACAGTAATAGTTCAGTAGTGAAATAGGTGTAAAGCATATATACTGTTCATTGCATCAAAAAGAATGAATATTGAAGACTTAGACAGAATGAATTACACAAATTGTTTTTTTGCTCCTTGTTCCCTATCTCAATGAATGAAGTTTATTTTGTCCAACGACTTAATCTTGGGAATGATTCTGAGGAAATAGATAGGCAACAGCCATACCACCAGCTATGGTTAAAAGACTAATCAACAGTGCACTAAAGATAACAGTGTACATAATACATATATTGCAGCTTAATGACTTAAATAAAGTGTGACTGGTAGTATCTGGCGCAAAACCCTTATCATTGATATTTTCAACCTACCAACTTGATATGACATGACTGTGAATGCCTTATGTCAATTGCTTGTCTCTACATGAGTGCAATAAACATAATATTGAACTTAAGCTAAGGGCAGAAAAAAACGAAACGTACTACCCTTTCCAAGCTCACTTTCAACCTCTAGCTGACCACCTTGAAGCTCAACTAAGCGATAAGAGATGGTTAAACCAATGCCAGTTCCGCCAGAATGACGATCTCTAGATTTATCTGCGCGCCAGAAGCGTTCAAACACATGAGGTAAATCTTCTGCGGCAATTCCCATACCTGTATCAATCACAGCAATCCAGAGTTTACTAAGTTCAATCCAAACACGGAGAGTGATTGAACCTGTGGTGGTATAGCGAATTGCATTACCCACTAAGTTCACTAGCACCTGTTCTATGCGATCAATATCTGCTAGCACAGGTGGAAGTTGTGCTGGACACTCTAGTTGTAAAACTGGACCATCTTCTAGTAATTGGTCAGCAAACCTCTGCACTAAAGACTGTAACAAAGGACGTAGATTTAGTGGCTGTATCTTAATTGGCAAATAGCCTGCTTCGACTTTGGAAAGCTCTTGCAAGTCATTAACCAATCGCTCTAGGCGTCTAGTTTCTCTTACTAACTGTTGATAAATCTCAGGTGATGGTTGAATTTCCCCATCAACCAGCTGTTCTAAATAACCACGAACGATAGTGAGTGGCGTCCTTAATTCATGGGTCATATCTCCAATAAGTTCTCGTCGTCGCGCCTCGACTCCTTCTAAACTTGCTGCCATGCTGTTGAAACTAACACCCAAACGATTCAGTTCTGGAATATTACTTTTGGGTAATCGTGCGTTAAGTTCGCCTGCAGCAAACTTTTGAGTTATTTGCTCCATTTCAGTTAACTGCTGTACTATTCGTATGGAGACCCAATAACTCAAGCCTCCCGCTGCTGTGGCACCTACCAAGACTGACCAAAAAGTGCTTCGTCTCCACGCAATTTCGAATCCATCCACCAAATCAGCGTGAACACGAATCAAATCCCATCCTTTATGTTCTAATCTTTCTAAATGCAGTCTAAAAAAGCGAGGAGAAGAGATTTTACTGATGATGACAAGACTTGCTACTCCTACAATCATCACTACAAGGTGAGAAAAAAATAGGCGTGATGCTAAAGACCAAGACTTGGACCAACGCCAGTTCATCTTCATAATTTTCACAAAACAGTTGGGTCTTCAAACTTATAACCGACTCCAACTATAGTTTTAACAAAAGTGGGATTAGCAGGATCAGGCTCAATTTTTTTCCGCAACCTTGCTATATGAGTATCTACCACTCGCTCATCCCCGAAAAAGTTATCTCCCCAAAGTTTGTCAATCAGCTGAGTGCGGTTCCAAACTCGACCAGGATTGCTTACAAAAGTACTTAACAGGTTAAACTCTAGAGTTGTTAACTCCAAGGTTTCTAATAGCTGAGAATCTAGCTGGCGACTTACAACGCGTTGCTCTAAATCCACTATGAAATGTTGGGTACGGTAGATCTGATGTTGTCCTCCCTGGCGAAGACTACGCCGCAGAAGAGCGCGTACCCGCGCAACTAATTCTCTAGGGCTGAAAGGTTTTACCATATAATCATCAGCACCAGTGGATAAGCCAATAACCCGATCTATTTCCTCACCCTTAGCAGTGAGCATCAAAATATAAGGATCTTTTGCACCTGGTTTCTGACGGACTCTAGCACAAACCTCCAGTCCATCTAAACTGGGAATCATTAAGTCAAGGATAATTAAATCTGGTGGCTGCTCCTGAAACATTTGTAAAGCATGTATGCCATCACGACTGACGCGACAGGAAAACCCTTCTTTTTCTAAAGCAAGTTGAATTAACTGAGCAATTTCAGGTTCATCTTCAACAATTAAAATATCCATTTTGAAAATAAGGATGATTAGCCAAAAAAGAAGGAGAAGCGCAAGACTCTAGGCTTCTCCTTTTGAATTTATATTACAAGCTACTATTAGATAGCGGTCGGTAGGTGTAGCCTGAATGAGAATCCTTTTGGATATGTTCTTTTATAGAATCCAGATCAATGAAGAAGTCGGCAACATCAATTAAGCTATCGCTAGTCATTGCTCGTACACTAACGACTTCAACCCGAACTCCTTGATAACTTACAGCATTTACAGCATAGGCAAGATCTCCATCTCCACTCACTAAAACTGCAGTATCGTAATAGGGAGCGAGATTCATCATATCTACAGCAATTTCTACATCCAAATTTGCTTTTTTAGAACCATCTGGAAGTTGAACTAAATCTTTGGTGACGACACGATAACCATTACGACGCATCCAAAGCAGAAAACCCTGTTGTTTTTCGTTTGTGCGATCTACTCCAGTATAGAAGAAAGCACGCAAAAGTCTGCCACTATCAGTTAAATAGCACAGCAATTTAGCATAGTCAATTTCAATACCGAGTTGTAAAGCTGCATAAAATAGGTTTGCACCATCAATAAAAATAGCAACTCGACCGCGATTTGAGCTATGGAACATGCAACATGATCCCAGAGGATCTTGCATCTTAGTGTCTTCATCTTCGAGACCAGAATCAATATGGCTTTGTCCTTGCCAATGCGCCTGTGCCCTAGGTAATCTATTATTATCTATTTGTTGAGTAAAAAAAACCATGATACCTCTATATTTCAAATGGGGAAAGACTCTTTGCTAAATAGGCTCTAATATGCTAGGTTGCAATGATGGCAGTAAATGGTATTTTGAACTATACACAAATAAATTTAACTCCTATATTGCTGTCTATGTGATTAGGTATAAAGTTCAAGGGTTTTGTACTTTTGACTCTGGTCTGTTAATGCTGTAGCTATACGAACTGTCTAGAAAAGCCTTCCTCTGAAAGCGTTGTACCTCTTAGGTGGTGGAATTCAGTAACCAACTGACAATCTCATTGTAACTAAGCTACCACTTATCACTATGCAGCATAATCTGATTTGGTAAAGTTAATGGTTGACACTACAGCAAACAACTAAAATGCAAAGAATGCAAGTTAAACGTTAAATAGCTTTGCTGTATATTTTTACATCATCACCCTATTCATTGGCAATCTAATTTAAAGATTTAAATTGCCTCCTTGTCCATACCAGTTGCACGCCAGTTGCTACCCTACCCTGCGGGAACGCTTTCAGCGAACGGGAAGCCGCCCTCCCTTGCGTCTACAACGCGGGGAACCCGCAAGAGCGCACTG
>JAJPJF010000247.1 GCA_021324415.1 Nostocales cyanobacterium Centralia_MAG_434 | reverse complement strand
TCAATAAGTGGGTCTTGTTGACAAAGCTAGACCTACTTTTTTTACCATAAATTGCTACACTCTTTGCATTTCAAGCCTTTCAGCATCCTTGGTCACCCCGTCAGATCCGAAACAAGGTGATAAGCAATACCACCGTAACCTCCATAACGGATGTGATACTCGCTTTGTAAGTTATTCTCATAAACCTCAAACTTACTACCATCTGCAGCGGCTCTTTTCCCAGTACCCCACATAGTTGGTAGATGAAAACGGTTGTAGGCGTTAATCATATCTCGAACTGCCGCTTCCAAATTTTGTACACTGATGTGGCGGCGGTTAGTGTAAGAAATCATGTGAGAAGTAACAACGCCCCTAGTATGGCGGGCAGTTTGATTGGGTCCAAGGTTGCATCCATAACCAAAGGCAGTAAGGATATAACGTTCGCTTGCGTGCTGCATTTTGGGTTCGTTCCCAGACAGAGGACCAAAATGCCGTGTCCAGTTTAACCAGTGTTCAACATTACAAAGAATATCCAAAATACTGCGTTCTGGTATTTTCTGACGGATTGCCTCTTCTAATTCCTCAACCCCTTCTGGGGCAGGTGATGGTGCAATCCGTTTCAGTATGGGTTCGCCATCTTTGCTAATTGTGACTTGTTTACCATCTGAGCAGATTTGGTCTACGGACTCCGCGACAAGCACTAAGGAGTTACGCAAATGTTCAACAAAGTCTTCTGGGTTGGAGGGAAAACCAAGTTCGTTACAATACTGTTCAATCATTGGGGTACATTCCGAAGCGCTCAACAACTGGTCACGGAAATCTGCATAGCTCTCTGAACCAACTACACAAGCATCTCCTGTTTTTAATTCAGTAGCTAGGTAAGAAAAGACACAAATTTCTAGTTGTTGTCTTACCAACATCTCGGTGTTTTCAATCCGAGTAAAAACCAAGGAACGCCATTGATTGCTAATAAAACTTAAATCAATATCTGCTGATAAGTATTTGGTACGTCTGTGTTCGTTTTTTAATACAAATGCTAAAGCATTTATCAGTGAATCATCGGCAGAGGTTGAGTGAATATCTAATGAACTTACTAATTCAAACAATAGCTTACGATAACGCGAGTAAAAGTGCCACATCAAAGGCAAGTGATTGTTACTATTGTAAGCAGCAATTTCCTCATATTGCTTCAACAGCAATTCTGAACCACCATGTTCCGCAAATAGAGTTTGTACTTGATGCCCTAAAGTTGTCTTGTCTTCAGTTTCATTTGATACAGCTAAAATTTGTGCCAGAATACCTAGTAATTCTTCTGTTTGCTCCAGATGCTTCTCTCGTAATTCTCTCAGTCTAGTCTTGGCGTTATTAATAATCTTTTGGATACGCTTAAGAAACATCTCTACCAGATGGTCGCGAGTTTTCACTTGTGCCTGATATAACAGACATAGCAACAAGGTACGACGTTTTGAAAGTTTGATATCTTGAAATTCTGATATATCTAAAGCTGCCGCTTGTGCCGCTAAATATTTGACTTTGGCAGGAGCAAGTGATGATAGTAATCGTTTTGCATCACCAAAAGTCATCAACTGATTAAACTTTTTCTGCAACTGCTGCATATGCGACAGTTTAGCACTTTTAGGTGGAGACTTCAGTAAATTAAGAGTCGCATTTGATTCAGAAGTTTCTCCTAACAACAGTTGGTCTAAAAAAGCTTTTTCCTCTGTTGATAATAAGCGCGAAACACGTAAAAAAAGTCGATAATTAGTAACGGAACGCACATGACTCACCAGTCGATCCAGGGTGCTGAAGGCAGGTAACTCATATCGTTCCTTGATTAATTCTTCAATAGCAATATTGATTAAGTCAGCAGGATGGTCTTTGACTTGTGCGGATGTAGCAACAACTATAGCTACGAGCTTTTGGGCAACTTTGTCGTAACGCACTTTGTCTGGAGAGGAGGGCAACCTTCAGGAGATAGTCGTCTGTCCTCAAGATGAATCGTGGGGCTTTTAAGGTTGCCCTCCTCTCTAGAAAGACCCTCGGTAAGGCTTTACCTTCAGGTGGGAACGTATTGCCTGCTCATAATTACGTCGTTGACGCTCAGAGGGAATTGCCTTAATCCACTCACGTAGCTTTAAACACGTTCGTAAATGTTTGATGACAGCAATAGGTACCTGTTCTGGATGCGGAAAATAACCAAGCCGTTGAAATGATTTCAGCATGACCATAAAACTCAGCAACCCTTCATGGCTTTTGACACGGGGTTTAACGAACTTGATTTCTTCTGGTGTTGGTGTATAAAATTCAGCCAACTCCTTAGGCGACGGATATTGTTTAAAGCGAGGATAAGCTGTACGTTCAATTACGGTCATTCAAGTAATATTTACAACGTAAAAGCCTTAGAGAGTTGTACCCGTATCTTGGACATCCCTCAGTTGCCTGGTGCAGAGTATTTTATCTTCTTTTCACCATAGATCTTTTAAAAGACTAAAAATACTGGTGCCTATACTTTAATAAGTAAGGATGCACAAAACGTTCAATGTATGACTACGATAGAAACTCCGCGTCTGCTATTGCGTCCAATTGCACAGACAGATTTGGATGATTTAGCCCAAATATATAGAGCTCCTGAGGTGATGAGATATCGCTTATTTTCGCAACCAGCTTCATTCAAACAAACTCAGAAGTTTTTGGCATCCTATCTGTCACACTGGGAGCAACACGGGTTTGGTCGATGGGCAACGATTTACAAAGCGTCACAGCAGTTGATTGGACATTGCGGATTGGAGTACATAGCAACTCTTGACGAAGTTGAAGTGAATTACTTGTTATCGAGTAAGTACTGGGGGCAGGGATTAGCAACAGAGTCGGCAATTGCTATAGTCAGCTATGGTTTTAAAATCTTGCAATTTGAACGATTGATAGCGCTAGCAAAACCAGAAAATCTTGCATCAGTTCGTGTGATGGAGAAAATAGGGATGCAATTTCACAAAAACATTCAACTCTATGAGATGGAATGGGCGTTTTACACTATAAAGCGTGACCAGTGGCAGTATTCTAACAGCTTCATGTCATAAGGTAGGACATTTTATTACTTTTGTGTGCTTTCTCAATTCCTGTCTACATTTGTATTAATTAAGTGGGAAAGTGCTTTACGTGCAATTTCTTCTGCCCTTGCTGATGTAACTTTTTGATAACGAAGTGTTGTTTGAATACTTCCATGCCCCATCAATGCTCCTAGCTCCACAATTCCCATCAAACCAACTCGTTCTGTAGCAAAGGTATGACGTAAATCGTGGATGCGTACACCTTGCAGTTGAGGATATGGCTCAATCAATTCTCTCCAATTGTCATGCACAGTACGATAGCTAATCCTATTAACCACTTTTGTAACTGGTTGTTGTGCTGTAAATAAAGCAGGACAGTTATTGTATCGCTCTTGTTTAAGATATTTATTGAGTGCATTAGCAGCATCTAAACTGTAAAAACACCAACGCTGTTTGTTCCCTTTACCAATTACTTGAAACTTCTGCTTATCTAAATCCACATTGGAGATATCTAATGCCAAAAGCTCAGAAATTCGGCATCCTGTCCGATGCAATAAATGTACAATTGCACTCATCCGTAAGTTACTGGCTACAGCTTTGTACAGTACATTTAATTGTTCTGGAATCAGAAAGCGTATGACTTCCTCTGTATGGTGTTCTCCCTTTTCTTTGTCTGGTTGACGTTGTTTTAATCCCCTGATTGGATTGGATTTTATATAACCTTGTTCTACCGCAAAACTCATCAAGCTTTGTAATATTGCTTGATGTTTGTGATGAGTAGTGTATTTTAAATGGCTCAAACTATGTAGATATTCAATCAATATCTGACGGCTCAGAATTTCAACTGACCACCATCCATACTCCTGTAGCAAAGGTAATAGAACCAATTCATATGTACGCCTAGTACTCTTTGCTAGCCCAGGACGTTCTAGAAATTCAGTAGTAACAGTGGCTAAAGTGACAGACACTTGAATGCCAATTTCTGTAATTTTATCAAGGTAAATATTTCTTAAATCATATATCCTTTTTCACAAGATTATGACAACTTTTCATGCCAACTTCTTCAGTTCCTTTAAAGCTTGAATCCTTAGCGGACTACGTCAAGCGCATTCGTCTGAATTTACAGATGAGTCAATTGGAGTTGGCAGCTGCTTGTGGCATTCATCCCCACACATACAGCAAGATTGAACGGGGTAAAACTACCAGATTGAATCGCAAAACTCTTCAGGGTCTGGCAGTAGCCTTATCTATTCCTCAAGAATATTTGGAGGCTATTTGCAAGGGAGAGGAAGTTAAATTTGTCGCCGCCGTCAAGTTTTGTCCTCAATGTTGGACTCCTGGAACTGCGGCAGATCCTATATGGACAGACGTACGCTCTAGACATTGTTTTATCTGTGGTACTCCTCTGCGTTCCCACTGTGTCAACTGTGGTGAATTGGTTGCTTCGCTCAAATACCGTTTCTGTCCTTTTTGTGGTTTTGCCTATAAAAATAGCTAAAACGCAAGATATAGCAAGCTTTCCTACTTTTGCTATTCTTGATGACCAAGAGATTTCTGAAGATTCGTTTCTTTGTCAACCGTATTTGCACAAAAACTTATGTAACCTAAATTTTATGAAAATGTCTGTATCTCAGACATAGTAAGGCTTTCTAGACCATCTTGCATGATTTTACAAGGATCTCGGCTCAATGCCTATCTGGCACAGCAACTCTTTCAACTGGGTTAGTAACATTTTGTATTAAACTACGATAAATCAGTTGATTTACTGTATTATTAGACATGAACCTACCATAGTTCATCTAAAGAAGCGAGCTTGAGAATATCACCCCTTGTTTGGCGTTGCTGAATTTAGGTATGAATTGTCTTTGTAGTATTTTTGTAGCCAAAACCCAAATCCTTGTAGAGACGTAGCATTGCTACGTCTCTACACAACCGTAGATTGCACATTCATAATTTGATTCAGCAACGCCCCTTGTTTTTTATAGCCATATATGCAACTATCTTTTTTAGGAGATACAGTTCATTGGTCAAGTTAACGCATTTTAAGGCTTAAAAAATTTAAAATTAACTGCCAATTGCCAATTAAAAGATTTTGAAAAGCTATGTATGAGCCTAGCTACGGGATTGAGATTTCTATTTACGAAATGCTGCATTATGAACATCATGTTGTTGCCATTGGCTCATTAAATCAGCGTTGCCTTTGTCAGCAGCTAATATTTTGACTCGTTTGCGAGATTTACCGGATCTATTCATTTTAACCTTGACACTATCTAACAATGGTATAACTTGATCTCTTTCACTACCGTTAGCTAAGGTTGTGCGATTAGCCAAAGGCAGACCATTACCATCTGTCGAGGTATGTATTAAAATTCCCTTACTTTTCCCAGATTTCTCCCTTGGGTACATTACACGAACGACATCCGGTTATCAATATATATGTACAGTAAGGTATTAACTACATAACGAAACAGCGCATGAGGCATTCCTCCCCTCCGTTTTCTGCTTCCTTGGGAAATGTATCTTCAAATAACTTCCATTCTAGGTCGCTTAATCATTCAAATTGCCCAGCCATACCGTGATACAACTTACCGTCACTTATTGTTTATGAAAAACAAAAATACACTAGACTTTAGCGAAAAAAAAACATTTCTTAAGTTACCTAGGAGAGAAGTTAAACCACGTGTAAATGGATTAACAATTTTAATAGATAATGGAATTTCTACAGATTACTTTTATGATGTTCTTAAGAGTTACGGTGAATTTATTGATTTAATAAAATTTGGCTGGTGCACTTCTATAATTTCAAAAAATATTGCGAATAAAATAGCATATGCTTCAGCCCAAGGGATAGATTTTTACTTTGGAGGAACTCTCTTTGAAAAAGCGGTGCAGCAAAACCAGGTGGATTCTCTCTATACTTATTTTAAGCATTACAGCTGTAAATATATAGAAATATCAAATGGAACAATTGATTTAGCAAATAAAGAAAAAGCAAAGTATATTTCAGATTTTTCTAGAGAATTTAAGGTTTTGAGCGAGGTTGGGTACAAAGAACCACAAAAATCACTAAAATTGTCTTCAGAAGAGTGGATCGAATATATGTTAGAAGATCTGGATGCAGGAGCAGTAAAAGTCATTACAGAATCTCGCGAGAGTGGAATGAGTGGAATTTGTTCAGCCAATGGGGAGATCAGATGCGAAATAACACAAAAAATTTTCAATTCAGGAATCAAGATTGAAGATATAATTTTTGAAGCTCCTAACAAGCAACTACAGGTTTACTTTGTCAAAGAGTTAGGTACAAATGTTAATTTAGCAAATATTGCATTTTCTGATATTATTGGCCTTGAAACTTTGAGGCTTTGTCTACGTTATGAAACATTTAACTTATTTGAGGAAATGTGAGGAATAATGAGAAATTCAGAAAATATTTTTCACTTAGCTATACCTTGTAAAGAAGTCAATGAAGCTCAGCATTTCTATGTTGAAAAGCTAGGGTGTAAACTAGCTCGCAGATATGCAGATAGAGTTACTCTAAATTTTTTTGGAAATCAGTTAGTTTGTCACCTTTCTCCTAATGAAATAGAGATATCACCAAAAATGTATCCTAGGCATTTTGGTATAACCTTTAAACGAAAAGAGGAATTTGATGCCTTATTAACAAGAGCAAAAGAGCAAGGTATTGATTTTTTTCAGAAGCCTACGGTGAGGTTTGCAGGAAAATTAGAGGAACATTTGACTTTTTTTTTAAAAGATCCATCTAATAATTTATTAGAATTTAAATTTTATAAAGATTCACAAATGATGTACTAAGTATAATCGTATTGTCAGAAAAAGGGTGATGTTGCAAGATTTGGCGGGATTGTAAAAGTGTTTTTTATATAAATAGCCTTCTATCAAGAAACACTTACTGAAATTTTTGTAGAGAAAGCGTTCAAGGAAATAGTGTTTCTTTTATTCATTTTTTGCACATCCTAACGCACGTATTTTATGACAGCTACTTATTTATAGAATTAGCAATTGTTGTTTATATAGTGGAAAAACTCAGATGCATCTAACTAGCAGAACTTTACAGAATTTGACTATTAATCAGTTGCTTACAGAACAAGCTGAACAAAATCCTTATGGAATAGCGATTACTGCTCCTAATCGCCTGCCCCTGAGCTACCGGCGCCTATACACCCACATCCATGATACGGCAAAAACCTTAAATGCAATGGGGCTTGGTCGAGATGATCGTATTGCATTAGTGCTACCCAATGGTCCGGAGATGGCGGTGGCATTCCTAGCGGTAGCCAACTGTGCCACATGTGCACCCCTAAATCCAGCTTATCTTACTTCTGAGTTTGACTTTTACCTCGGCGATTTGAATGCGAAAGCCCTGATTGTGCAATCGGAAATAGATTCCCCTGCTAGAGCAGTGGCAATGGCTCGTAATATTAAGATTATTGAGTTGGTATCAATACAACAAGCAGAGGCAGGAATTTTTCAGCTTGTGGGAGATACTAAGTTACCTCCTATTGACAAGGGGTTTGCACAATCTGAGGATGTTGCCCTAGTTCTGCATACGTCAGGAACTACTTCCCGTCCTAAAATAATACCTCTGAGCCAGGTTAATTTGAGTGTCTCAGTTCATAACATTAAAACGGCACTAGAATTGTGTCAGAGTGATCGCTACCTGAACGTCATGCCGCTGTTTCATGTACAGGGCTTAATTTCAACAATTGCCTCTATAGCAGCAGGAGCCAGTGTTATTTGCACTCCTGGATTTGATGCCTCTAAGTTTTTTGCTTGGCTCCAAGCAATGCAACCAACTTGGTACACAGCAGTACCCACTGTCCATCAAGCAGTTTTAGCAGCATCTGTAGATCATTGCGATGAATTTGATCACTTTACACCACTGCGATTTATTCGTTCTGCTGGTGCTGCTTTACCACCCAAGGTATTGGCAGCTTTAGAGGAGTTGTTTAGTACTGTGGTGATAGAAACTTACGGGATGACTGAGACTGGTAGCGTAATATCAAGTAACTGTTTACCGCCACGCCTACGCAAACCAGGTTCAGTAGGAATAGCCGCAGGGCTAGAAGTTGGCATTATGAATGAAATGGGACACTTACTGGCATCTGGTGAAATTGGAGAGATTGTAGTTCGGGGTGATAACGTGATCTCTGAGTACGAAAACAATCCAGCAGCTAATCAAAATGCCTTCAGAAACGGCTGGTTTAGGACAGGTGACCAAGGATATTTAGATAGTGATGGCTATCTTTTCATCACAGGTCGTCTGAAAGAAATCATCAACCGAGGAGGGAAAAAAATTTCCCCTCGTGAAATTGACGAAGTACTACTGGAGCACCCAAAGGTGGCACAGGCAGTTAGCTTTGCAGTTCCCCATCCTACTCTCAACGAAGATGTGGCAGCAGTCGTTGTGTTGCGGCAGAACGTTACTATCAATGAAAGAGAAATTCGTGAATTTGCCGCAGCTAAACTGGCTGATTTCAAAATACCATCTCAGGTAGTGTTTGTTGACGAAATTCCCAAAAGTTCCACAGGGAAAATACAGCGTATTAATTTAGCCCAGAAACTGGTGACAGAACTGACGGCACCTTTCGTCGCACCTACAACTAAGGTAGAAAAAGTGCTAGCAGAAATTTGGACTGAAGTTCTTGGTGTTCAGCAGGTAGGAGTTTACGACAATTTCTTCACCTTGGGCGGCGACTCTCTCAGCGCAACCCAAGTTATTTCGCGTCTTTTCGCAGTTTTACAGGTAGATATTCCCTTATCGAAATTCTTTAAAGCACCTACCATCATGGGTTTGTCCGAGATGCTGACACAAAATCAGGTTGTGTTGCAGCTTGGTCTGCAAGCAATATCAATTCTACCTAGAACGCAAAATGAAGATATACCATTATCTTTTGCTCAGCAGCGACTTTGGTTTCTCGATCAGTTTGTGCCTAATACACCAACATATAACATCCCCCTTGCTTATCGGGTCACGGGTCAGTTAAATGTAAAGGCATTGGAGCAGAGCCTATGTGAAATTGTACGCCGCCATGAAGTTTTGCGCACAACTTTTAGAGATGTGGATGGGCAACCAATTCAGCTGATCTCTCCAGAGATAGACTTAAGGTTACGAGTAGTAGACCTCCGGGAAACATATAAGACAGAGCTAGATGCTCAGGTCCAGAGGTTGGCTACAGAGGAAGCTAAACAGCCTTTTGATTTAACTCAAGGACTGTTACTGCGCACTAAGCTTCTGCGTTTGGATGAAGCAGAACATGTCCTACTACTAGTGATGCACCACATAGTTTCAGATGGATGGTCAATGGGCGTTTTGGTGCGTGAGTTAGCAATAGTCTACCAAGCTGTATGCAACGATTTACCAATTGCGTTACCAGAGTTGCCGATTCAATATGCTGATTTTGCCATTTGGCAGAGGGAGTGGTTCTCTGGAGAGGCGCTGGAGTCGAACATTGCTTACTGGAAGAAGCAGCTAGGAGGGGAGTTACCTATACTGGAATTACCGACTGATCGTCCACGTCCTCCAGTGCAAACATATCAGGGGTCAAGGCAGTCGTTTGAGCTATCGAAGGAGTTAACGGATGCTCTTAACGTGCTGAGCCAGCAGGAAAAGGTTACTTTGTTTATGACTCTGTTGGCCGCGTTCAAGATGTTACTTTACTGCTATACGGGGCAGGAAGACGTTATTGTTGGTTCTCCCATTGCTAAACGCAACCGGGCTGAAGTTGAGGGACTAATTGGCTTTTTTGTCAATACTTTAGTACTGCGGTCTGATCTGGGTGGGTCTCCCAGTTTTCGGGAATTGTTAAGTCGAGTGCGTAAGGTAGCTTTGGAGGCTTATGATCATCAGGATATGCCGTTTGAGAGGATGGTGGAGGAACTACAACCAGAACGAAATTTGAGCTATAACCCCCTGTTTCAGGTAATGTTCGTATTTCAGAATGCCCCAATGCCAGGTTGGGAATTTTCCGAGTTGACCTTAAGTCCTTTAGAGGTTGACAATAAAACGACAAAGCTTGATTTGACTTTGTCCCTGACGGAAACTGAACAAGAACTAATTGGAACATTTACGTACAACACTGATTTATTTGATGACGCGACGATTGCCCGAATGGTGGGTCATTTACATACTTTGCTGGAGGAGGTGATTGCTGACCCGAATAAGTGCATTTGTGAGTTGCCGATTTTGACGGAAGCGGAACGGTATCAATTACTCATGAAGTGCAATAGACTTGTCCGAAATATTAACTTAGGAAAGGAAAAATAGTAAAACGTTGAATTGAGTACCTACTATTTTTCGCAATTAGTTATGGTTTTTGACTATATCCGAAAGTATCCACTACGAACAAAACAGATTTTAGGGATTAGTTACGAACAATTGCAATCACTGCTAAATTGCGCCTTAAAACGACATCAAGACATCAAAACTAAACAGGAGAGTCAAAAAATAAGAATTAATGCATCTTGTGGTGGTCGTCCCGAAAAGTTATCAACCGAAGAACAAGTATATTTATGCCTATTTTATCTCAGACAGATAGATGCCAACATTTCAAGTATTAGGAATGTTATTTGAGGTATCTAAGACAGAGCCTAACGATACTTTTCATTATTGAATACCAATGTTACGAGATATTTTACCCGCTAGTTTATTAGAACAAGTCTCAAATAATGAAAACGACTTACTCTTTGTTCAGGAAGTATTAACCAATTTTAGGCTATTAGTAGATAGCCTAGAACAGCCAATTTATAGGAATTTTGACCAAAAAGAGCAACAAAAATATTTTTCTGGTAAGAAGAGACAACATACCTTAAAAAGTTTAATGATTGGGATGCCAGAAAGTAAGGATATTGTTGAAGTTGAAGTAGGTGTTCCTGGGCCAACAGCTGATATAAAATTGTTTCGTAAATCTCAGGAACAGTTTGATAAGTCTCAACCTTTTTCTGGCAATAAAGGCTTTCAAGGAGGTAAAAACATTATTACCCCTCATAAAAGAAAACCAAAACGAGAACTAACTCAGCAGCAAAAGAATGAAAACAAAGCTTTATCTATTAATCGGATATTCATCGAACATTTGATTCAATTACTTAAAATATTTCGAATTACTTCACAAAGTTTTCGACTAAAAATTGACAATTACGAGCTTTTTTTTACAGTTTGTGAACTAGTTAAATTAAGAATTGTTAGCTTAATTCTTCCAATTTAGCTATTAGTAATAATCATTAACTCTCAGAAAATAAGAGTTAATTTTTATGCCTCTAAACTATCACTAACTATCTCAAACCCTTATAGCTCCGTTTTTCCGAAGACATCAAAGTTTTGCCCCAAAGCTTTGAACAGTCTGGCTTTGGAGTTTGCAGACAAGTCTAATGAAACAAGTTTCACTGCCTCCGCATGAAAAAAGTTCCTTCCCCCACACCCTTATACCCTCACATCACTTTTTCAAGCTAGAAGGCAAAAGCGATTTATCCCTTCTCTTGAGTGCCCGAACCGTCTACGCAGCCTTATAGAGCAAGGGTTTAAAACCTCCACCAAATTTTCAAGCCTCAGAAGCCAATGCTATGGGAGAGACTTTTTGTTTTATTTAACGAGTTGTTATGAATATCGCTCTTAGATGAGGTTTCATGCTAATAAATCTTTCGACCATCTTCACTGATTTTCCCCCGATTTCCGGCATTCAGAGATTAGTCTTCTGTTTGGGACTGCTCGCGCTTTGTCTATACGACAGCCCTACTCCATTTAACTCTCCTTCCATCATGAGGCGAATGGCAGCACCATTCTACACGCCCCCAAAGATACTGCGCTTGTTTGGATTCGGAATGCCAAATTTAAAGGCCCTCAAATTTGTCCGAATTTTGACGATTGTCTTTTGGATTATGTCAGCTGTAGGTCTACTGCAGCCAATCTCAGGTATACTCACTTTTTCATGTTTTGCCTTTCTGCATGCAGTAAACTCAGGAGCCTTAGGCTCAAACCACTCTACCCATGCAGCGCTTTATACACTTTTTGCACTCTGTTTTTCTATTTCTGATGACGGGTTCTCGTTGGATAGCGTCCTGCATGAAAAATTACTATGGCCGCAACTTTTTCCTCCAAATTCTGTGCTTGAATCTGGCTTTGCTGTGAAATTAGTGCAAATCACGATGGTCTATGTGATGCTTGCGGGTGGCCTTTCAAAGTTGCGCTATGGTGGAATCCGATGGTTGAATGGACGGGCCCTTCATTTTTATTTGGAGGAGTCTAAGAGATTCGCCCGCAGCCCCTTGGTATCCAGCATCCTGAGGGCAAACCCTCATTTGTTCGGGTTGCCTTTATGCAGCTTGCTAGCAACGATGTCTGTCATCACTGAAATTTCTGGAGTAATTACTTTATTTGACGTGCATCTCATTCCTTACGTTGTTTTGGGTTGGTGCTGCCTTCACATCGGCATCCTGCTGGTGATGATGCCTGATTATTGGATTCAAATGTGGTGCTATACTTTACTCATCGATTGGAATGGTTTGATAGGGAATGAAAGTTTACTTTCCTGGTCAGCTGCTGATAGCAAAGGGTTTCTGGCTTCAATTCTTACTATTTTTTTCGTTATTTATTGTTTGACGTTATTGATAGTTTTTCTGCGCCACGTGGAAGAGTGGCCATTCACCAGTGTTCCCATGTACTCAAATGGGCTTACCCCTTCCGAAAGGAAACTTCCTGCAATTTCAAAATTACATGCCAAGGCTGTAGCTGCTTCTAAAGGCAAAGTAACTGAGTGGCATCGGCCTTGGGTTTCTACCGAGACGAATGAAGAAATTATGATTGTTCCGGTGGACGGTGGATCAGTCAGACCTTTGTTTGAAGTTTTGTCTGAAAATGGTATGAGCTTTGCTCGCTGGTCTCAATGGGCAAAGGTGGTTCGTGCCGTTGCAATTAAAGATCTTGCTGCTAAGCCAGTCGCTTCTCCAGGCGAGACGGGAGCAGACTTTCCATCTGCAAAATTCCTGCGGCGGCTTGTTACCTTATTAAAGGCTCAGCTTCCTACTGCCAGGGACTATAGCCGTCTTGATCTCATTTGCCAAACTTCGGAAGGACCTTTGGTAATCGGATCTGCTTCCTTTAATGACGGTGATTAAAAATGATTTATGAGTTATTTCAGCACATAGCCCAAGCAAATCCTGAGCGCATAGCAGTTGTCCAAGAGCAGCGTCGTTTAACTTACGGCGATCTCTTAAACCGCGTGCAAGCGCTTTCTCTACGCTTGTGCATTGATTACGGAGTTGGGCAAGATGTTCTCGTACCACTTTTCCTAACGCGGTCATTTGATATGCTGATCGCTATCCTAGCAGTGATGGCTGCGGGTGGCATCTGTATGCCACTGGACCCTGATCATCCCGTCGAGCACATTCAGCTCATTCTTGAGGATAGCCAAGCTGGTCTGCTTGTCACGAATCTCGATATTGACTCTGACCTGCGCCAAGGGCACAATGTAATTGATCTGCGAGAATATGCAGAGGTATCAAGCAGCAATAGCCTAACGAAACTGACGACACTGCCGCAAATTCAACCGTCAGCGCAGGATTGCGATAGGCTGATTTACTGTTTTTACACATCAGGTTCCACGGGTAGACCAAAAGGTGTTCTACTGAGAGAAACAGGAATTGTTAATGTACTGAATTGGGCGCGGAATTATTTCGCGATTCAAACTGACGATGTCATTCTTCTGAGTACAACTTTCACTTTCGATATTTCCATCCTGGAGTTATTTTTGCCCCTCACATCGGGAGCACTCCTTGTTCTCCTCCAGCCTGGGGACGAACGTTCGCCAATCGCAATTAATGCAGCTATTGTAAAAAATCATGTTACAACAATCCAGTTCACACCATCAGGGCTTGTAACTTATTTATCAGTTCTTGGTACAGACCCACTGCCTGGTGTCACACGCTGTTTATGCGCCAAAGAGCTGCTCAAGCCTGCGTTGCGTGATGAGTTTTACGCCAAAGTATTTAGTGCTCATCTTTACAACCTCTATGGTCCAACCGAAACAACGATTTATGCTACGGCGGCATTAGTGCCTCGCACAGGCCCGATTACGGTAGGTGTACCACTTACAGGCAACTGGGTGGAAGTAGTTGACGAACGGGGTGAAAAAGTTCCCCATGGCGAAGTGGGTGAGCTTTGGATTGGTGGTGCGGGTGAGAGCCGTGGCTATTTGAATCGAGCAGATCTGACAGTTAAACGTTTTCGCGAGAGTGTTGCTGGACGGTCAGGTTGGTGTTACCGTAGCGGTGATCTGGGCAAATGGCTGCCCAACGGCGAGATTAATGTCCTAGGTCGTACGGATTATCAGGTCAAGATTTGTGGATACCGCATCGAATTGGGCGAAATAGAGGCTTCTCTCATGGCTTTTGAGGGAGTAAAGGATGCAGTAGTTGTTAGCAGGGAAATTAACGGTGATGTCACTCTTGTTGCGTATTTTATCGGCACTGCGGAGCAGCAAACACTTATAGCAGGGCTTCGCCGGACTTTGCCCAAGTACATGATTCCTGCACGTTTCATGCATCTTGAGAGTTTTCCGTTAACTGCAAGCGGCAAGGTGCAACGTTCCCAATTACCTCTGCCTGACTTTAATTCAGTGCCTGATATTGGCGATCTAATGCCTCCCACCAACTCAACTGAGGAAGCTTTGTGTCAAATCTTTGCCAACATATTGGGTTGGCATTGCGTGGGAACAAGCGATCGCTTCCTAGACCTTGGTGGTGATATCCTCAAGGCAATACGCATTGCCTTCTTAATCCGTCAACAGCTGTCACAAGATCTGCCAATTGAGCTCTTGTTACGTAACCAAACAATCGCCGAAATAGCTGCGATGTTGGAGCAAAATGAGGATGCTGCGGCGAGGATTGCAGTAGCACCAAATATGGAATGGTATCCTCTGGCTTCAGGACAACGTGCGCTTTGGCTATTGGAACGCGCTGGGGTGAGGCATGCCGCCTATGTTGAGACTTTGTGCTATGAACTGTCTGGAAAATTAGATACAGCTGCCTTGTATAAGGCGGTTGAAAGTTTACTAGAACGGCATGAATCCCTGAGAATGGCAATTCGTGAAATTGATGGCGTGCCGAAGCAACGACCAGTACCGCCTCGGCTCGACTGGATGCAAACTAAAGCAGATGATTCCGCCGCTGCCCAAACTATCATCAGCCAATTTGTAGAACGTGATTTTGACCTCACCAGTGGTGATCTCTTACGCACACTGCTGATTCGTTTGGCACCTGAAAAACACATCTTTACCATTGCCATCCACCACATTGCTTGCGATAGCTGGTCTTTCACTCTGATTATCGACCAAATCTTCAGTGCTTATAACACATTCAAGCACGGTCTTTCTCCTCAGGCAGTTTGTCTGGGGATTCAATACAAAGATTTTTGCTATTGGCAGCAGAGTAGGCTCAAAACTGTCACCACAGCAAAGGCCCGCAGTTATTGGTTACAAAAGCTCTCCGGTGATGTCGAAATCCTTGATTTGTCGACTGACCGCCCACGTCCTGGCATTCGCACATTCCAAGGTCGCACTCTCCTAAGAAATTTTTCCACACAATCACTCAATGCACTCAAACAACTATGTCATAAAGAGCAGGTGACTTTATATACGGGTCTTTGCGCAGCGTTGCGAGCACTATTTTATCGTCTCACAGAGCAATCAGATTTTATACTTGGGACTACAACACTTGGACGTCCAGTGCCGGAACTTGCGGAGCAGATCGGTCACTATACAAACGTCGTTGCTCTGCGCGATCAAGTGACACCAACCATGACTTTTCGGGAATTGCTCACAGCAACAGCAACAACGTTGCTCAAAGCTATGGAGCATGACGCTTATCCCTTTGATGAGCTAGTAACCGACCTCAAATGCACAACTGGATCTAAGAGAAATCCGCTTTTTGAAGTCATGGTTCAATTAGACCCAGGCCGGGGAGACTTCTCTAAGAAACTGGATGGCATTAAGGTTTCTCGCCTGATCCCACCCATTAACTATAGTAAGTTCGATCTCACCCTGTTCTTCCGGGAAACCTCCCAAGGTCTGGAATTACTAGCAGAATTTTCCACAGCAATTTTCGACATTGATCGCCTAGAGAGGATGCTGGCGCAGTTGGAAACACTTTTGCAATCCGCAACGGCAACTCCAGATGCTGAAATTTGCGAATTACTCCTTTTGCCCATTGCAGAACAGGAACTCGTACTTAAGAAGTTCAACGATACATTGGTTAATTATAATTTAAGTACTCCGATTCATCAACTGTTTGAACTTCAGGTAGCTCGGACTCCACAACGCTTAGCAACGGTGGATGAATATGAACAACTTACCTATGCAGCGTTGAATGAAAGAGCCAACGTACTTGCAGATATGCTGCGATGTGACCATGGAGTGGGACCAAACGTGATTGTCGCTTTGCTCATGGAAAGGTCAGTGCAACTAATAGTCGCCATACTAGGCATTTTGAAAGCTGGCGGTGCTTATCTGCCACTGAATCCGAAAGACCCTCGGGAGCGACTGCATACAATTCTCAGTGACAGTTCTCCTGCTGTGACGCTTTTAAACGCTGATTGGGCACAACAACAGCTGGGAGACACAGTGCCAATTGTAGATTTGCGGCAGCATATACATGGTTCGCCGGAAAATCCAGGTTGCATTGCCACGGGAAATGATGCAATTTATTGTATCTACACTTCAGGTTCCACGGGAATTCCTAATGGTGTGGTTGTGGAACACTCCGCAGTAGCTAACCGCCTCTTCTGGATGATTGACGACCTTAGCATCACGCAAGAGGATGTTATCCTGCAGAAAACGTCTTATAGCTTTGACGTTTCAGTGTGGGAGATTTTCCTGCCACTTATTGTTGGTGCAAAGCAGATTATGCTACGTCCAGGGAGTGAGTCCGATCCAGCGGTCATTAAGTCTGTAATTGAAACTCACCAGACTACACTTGTGCATTTTGTCCCAGCTATGCTCAATCAGTATCTCTCGGTAGTTGAAGCTGGATTTAAAGGAGTCAGGCATTGCGTTTGTAGCGGCGAAGCTCTTGATCGCGACCTTGCAAACCGATTTCTGTCAACAGTAGGTGATGCAGGAACACAACTTCACAATTACTATGGGCCAACCGAAGCAACAGTAGATGTGAGTCGTTGTCGTGTTGAGATAGGGTCAGATCCAGTGACTATTGGTCATCCTGCACCCAACAATCGATTCTATGTTCTTGATGCTAGAAGACATCCCTGCCCCATTGGAGTGACTGGGGATTTATACATCGCAGGAATTCAGTTGGGACGTGGCTATTTGAATCGCCCGCAGCTCAATGCTGAGCGTTATGTTAACGATCCGTTTCATCCCGGTGAGCAAATGTACCTCACAGGAGATCTGGCTAGATGGTTGCCTTCTGGCGAAATTTATTACTTAGGTCGCAAAGACAGCCAAGTGAAGCTCAGAGGTTTTCGTATTGACCTTGGTGAGATTGAGCACGCCCTAATTAGCTGCAAAGGTGTGGATAATGCTGTTGTCCTCAAGCACCATCACAGCGAAAGTGGTGATTACCTCTGTGGATATATCACCAGTACTAGCTTCCCGTCAGAGCCAAAACTGCGGGAAAGCATGGCAGTTCGTCTGCCTGAGTACATGATTCCGGCGCATTTCATCTATCTTGAGGCATTTCCTGTAACCAGGAATGGAAAGGTTGACCGCAAAGCATTGGCGACAATGCCTAGGAACTTCACAACAGTACAAGACTGCGTGCCGCCTTCTGGGCAAGCTGAAGCTGAACTGCTGGCAATCTGGCATTCGCTGCTTCCCAGTACAACTTTAAATTTTACCAACGATTTCTTTAAGGTTGGGGGAAACTCCCTTGCTGCTGTGCAACTCGCAGCGCGAATTATGAAAAAGTTCGGAGTGTCGATGAGGGTGGCTGAAATTTTCCGCAATCGAACAATCAGAGAACAAGTGCGGTTGATTGAAGCGAAATGGCAAAATCCCACGGAACCTAAGCTCACTCTCAGTGCCCATCCTCGCAAATCACGCCATCGTGTTTCTCCAGCACAGGAGCGGATGTGGTTATTTTACATTTTGGAACCCGATAGCTCTGCCTATAATATTCGTTTCCAAGGTTTGTTGACTGGGGAGATCAATACCTACGCTTTCCAAGCTGCGATTAATGAATTGGTTTCTCGTCACGAAGTGCTGCGGACAACTTATATTAGTCAGGACGGTCAGATATATCAAGTGCCACATAAAGACTTGCCCACTTTATTAGAAATAAGGGATTTGAGCGGTATAGCCAATGCCGGCAAGCAAATCCCATCTCAAGCTGAGGAACTTGTAAATTGCCCTTTCCGCCTGGAAACAGAGATGCCCGTTCGGTTTGTCCTGTTCCGCGCAAGTGCCACTGAACATACCTTCCTTATCGTCCTTCATCACATCGCAGGTGACGCTTGGTCTATGCGTGTACTCCTGCATGAACTATCACTTCTTTACGAACTGAAACTCAAGGGAGCCAGTGCTACACTGCCGCAGTTACCACTACAATATATTGACTATTCCGAGTCGTTGGCGCAACTAGAGTATGCGCCTACCATCATAATGAAAAACCTTAACTATTGGCGCGAACGATTGAGGAATTGCCCCCTCCTAGATTTACCAACAGATTTACCTTTGCCAGAATCAGCATCATCACCTTCTGTTTTCTCATTTGTTTTGCCAAAGGAGACTACCGAAAGCATAAAGCAACTTGCCAAATCCACTTCAACCACAGCTTTTGAAGTCATCATGGCAGCGCTTAATCTTCTGTTGTTCCGTTTGAGTAACCAACAAGATATTGTAGTTGGCTTTCCCATGGCGAATCGACATTTCCCTGGCTTGGAATCTGTAGTCGGATTGTTCCTTAGCGCCCTCGCACTGCGTACAGACCTCAGTGGTGACCCAACCTTCACACAGCTACTGGCTCGAGTGAGTGCTGGTATTCATGAGGCATATGAGCATCAGCACATTCCTTTTGAGCAGGTTGTCCAAGAAGTGAACCCCGTCCGTCGTCTTAACAGGACACCAATTTTCGATGTGCTTTTGAATTACCAAAGTGGACTGGAAAAGAAATTTCACATCAAAGGGGTAAACGTTAAAGTAATTACCAACGACTTAGAGATTGCAGCTAAATACTTGCTCACGGTTTATGTCAGCGAGGAGAATGGAGGTCTGCGCTTTGAACTGGTTCCCAGAACTGACCTATTTTCCCCTATGCGCTCGTCCAAAATGCTTTCCCAGTTGCGCGCCATTCTAGAGCAGGTTGTCCAGTCACCTCAGGCACGTTGTTCTACATTTTCTCTGCTAGATAAAAGCGAGAGGGCTGCCACCATTGCTGAGATTTCCGCGCCAATTGAAAAAAGCGAGAAGCGAATGGTCATCGAAACTATTTTAGCTTGGGCTGCGACAGATGGTGAATCAATTGCCTTGGAGCAGAGCGATGTGCACATTACTTATGCTGAGTTAGCACATCGTATTCAAATACTAGCCTGTTCCCTTGTTGCTAATGGATGCAGACCTGGCGAAACGGTGGCATTGAGTGGTTCACGTGGAATTGGATTTGTAGTTGGGATGCTGGCAATTCTCCGCTGTGGCGCAGTAGTGTTGCCAGTGAATCCGGCACTACCCAATTTGCGCCGTCAACAGATCTTGACCATCGGTAAACCGATGCGCGCAGTCTTAGTCTATGAAAGAAACGATTTGCAATTAGCAGCTGATTTCCAGGATATTCCTCGTTTGCTGATTGAAGCAAAATCTGGTGTTCCGATTCAGCAGTCTGCGTCTACTAAGAGTGTCGAATTACCTAGTGTTCAATCATCTGGGGCAGCCTATATCTTTTTCACATCAGGAACCACTGGCGCACCACGGGGTGTTCTGGGATGGCATGGTGCCTTGACTCATTTCTTAGAGTGGCAACAGCAGACATTTGCGATTTTGGCAACTGACCGTTGCTCTCAAACTACAAGTGTGTCGTTTGATGTCATGCTACGGGACACACTGCTGGCACTAGTATCGGGCGGCACAGTGGTGATTCCCCAATCTCAGGACGAACTAGGTGGCGCAGCTGTTTTTCCTTGGCTAGACAAGAAAAAAATCACCCTTTTACATACGGTGCCTACAGTGTTCCACACCTGGTTACTCGATGCACCTGAGTATGTTCGATTGGATGCATTGCACTCATTGTTCTTTGCTGGTGAACCGCTACGTGCGTCATTAGTTAAAAGCATTAGAACTCGATTCCCTGGTATCAAACGAATTGTCAACCTCTATGGACCAACGGAAACAACAATGGCGAAATTCGCCTACGAAATTCCACATACCCCACTACCAGACGTTTTACCTGTAGGCAAACCACTACCGCAGTGTCAGGGCTTTGTCATGAGGGGAGATGCGTTTTGTTCCGTTGGCGAGCCTGGTGAAATCGTGATTCGCACGCCATTCTCCACTCTCGGGTATCTTGATGGACAAGTGAATGTCAGTGGCTTTATTCAGAACCCTTATACAAAAACAACTGACGATATCATTTATAGAACTGGCGACTTTGGACGTTGGCGACCAGATGGGATGTTGGAGGTACTAGGCCGCATTGATGATGAAATTAAAATCAATGGTGTACGTATTCAGCCTGCGGAAGTAGAAAAGGTACTTAGTGGACATCCTTTGGTTTATGCATGCACGGTTATTCCATTCAAGGAGCCAAACAGCGAACCCAGACTTGTGGCTTATGTTGTTTCCAAAGATACCAACCCGAATTTCACAGAGCAAATCCGCACCTACGTCAGTCAACGCCTTCCTCAAGCCTTGGTGCCGGGGCAATTCATCCGCATCAATGTGCTACCAATGACAGCCAATGGCAAAATTGACCGTGCAGCGCTGCCTTCACCCTTATCAATCAGTAATTCTGAGGCGCGCAAAAGTGAACTTCCTAGCACGAGCATTCAAAAAGAAATTGCCTCAATCTGGGCTGAAGTACTCGAGCATCCTGTCTTCGGTACATCGGATAACTTCTTTGAACTGGGTGGAACATCCTTGAAACTGCTGAGACTTCATCATTGCTTGAACCTACGTTTCCCAGACATGATTCGTGTAGCACAACTTTTTAGTTCCCCGACTATCGCCGAACAGGCGCAGCTGATTGAATCGGATGCGGCAGAACAACTCTATGATGAGGTGACAGTGCATGAACTATAACACCACCGAACCCGCCATTTCGCCTCGTGAGAAAACCGATGTGGCTATTATCGGGTTAGCCGTGCGGCTGCCTGAAGCAGATACTTTGGACACATTTTTGCATAACCTACGGTCTGGCCGTGACAGTATTCGATCTCTCACTAACGCCCGCATCACAAGGACGTCTTTGCCGCTCAACGAAACCTACCAAATGATAGGCTTTTTAGATGATATTGATATGTTTGACTTCGCCTTCTTTAACCTATCCAAAGGAGAGGCGAAGACCATGTCTCCTCAACATCGTTTGCTTCTGCAGACATCCTATCATGCGATCGAAAATTCCGGTTACAACCCTATGTCATGGAAGGGTTCACGGACTTCCGTTTACATCGCCGACACAAAGATTGGTTACGACAGTCTGGCGAGGGTGCCTGAACCGACGCTGTTAATGGGAAGCCACGTCTCGGCAATGGCTGGTCGGATTTCCCGATTTTTCGGATTTTGTGGACCTGCCGCAATGATTGACACCGCATGTTCCTCATCGTTGGTTGCTATGCATTTTGCGATGAATGACCTTGTATATGGTGAGTCTGATATTGCTTTGGTCGGCGCTGCAAGCCTGAATCTGTTTGCAGGTCGCCTGACGGGAGATGTTGACATTGGTATCCGTTCACCCGACGGCAAAACACGGTGTTTTTCCGCCGACGCTTCCGGAACAGGATCTGGCGAAGCTATTGTCGTGGCTGTTCTAAAAAGGCTGGAAGATGCTCAACGGGACGGTGACTTAATTCACGCTATCTTGAAAAGCGTGGCAGTCAATCATGTGGGAGGGCGAGCTAGTACCCTAACGGCACCAAACGCAGAGTCACAAGCTGAGTGTATCGAACGAGCCTGGAAACAGGCAAGGATTGATCCTTTGACTGTTAGCTACATTGAAGCTCATGGTACAGCCACACGTCTAGGTGACCCCATCGAGATTGAAGCTATTAACCAGGCTTTCGCAAAAGTCACTACAGAAAAGCAATTTTGCGAAATTTCCTCTGTCAAGAGCAACTTAGGACACACATGGAGTGCTTCGGGGCTGGTTGGTGTGGTCAAAGCAGTTCTTGCTTTGCGGCATCGCCAACTTTTTCCCAACCTACACACCAGCAATTTGAGTCCACTGATCGATTTCGCCAACTCCGCTGTTACGGTCACCCAAGAGTGTAAACCCTGGAACCCATCTTGTGGAGTGCGTTGTGTAGGGGTGAGTTCCTTTGGGGTGATGGGTACCAACGCTCACGCCATACTCGAAGAAGCAAATGCATCGCCACATATTGCTTCCTCAGCCAACTCATGCGAGGAGCGAAAGTATTGGTTTCCTATGTCAGCGCGGAGCGCAGCTGCCTTAGAATCAAATATTAGTGCATTACTCTCCTGGTTACAGGCGCGAATCCATCTAGATTGTGCAGATGTCCAGCGAACTCTCGTTGAGGGACGGAACCACTTTGAACACCGCTTTAGTGCGACAGCTACCAATCTTCAGCAACTCATGCTGGCATTGGCAAGTTACAACCCGCATCTAGAACGCGTCAAATTCCAAGACAGAGAAGATGATGGAGTCGCCCTGCTGTTTTCAGGGAAATGCCAGGTATCACCAGATATAGTAAAAGCACTTAGGGGAGTGTACACCCATTTTGATCACCTGTATACTCAGTGTGAAAGTGCTTCGGCAGGTCTTTCTCATCCTCAAGTCGCACAGTTTGCATTTCAGTTTGCGATGCATGGTTTGCTGCGGGAATTGGGTTTCAAATTTGCTCATCTCCTGAGCGAGGGCCAAGGCCGCCAGGTTGTAGCCGCTATTCTGGGCAGAGCAACTCTTGCAGATGCAATCAGAGAAAGCTGCAACCATAAGCCGGATGACCTTCCCTTAAGCACGCGAGTTTTGCGCTTCCTATCTGGATTTAAAGGGCAAAGACTCATCTTCATTGAAGCAGGTCCACTCTCCACATTGTCGGCATTATTACAAGAAAAAGACTTTTTGGCAACGGTGCATTCCACAGAGCTAGCGGTTGAATACGATGTTATTGCCATGAACCCAGAGGCAATCGATTTCCCCAGTTTTCTCTCCACCCTCTACCTTAATGGTTTGAATTGGAACTTCGCCAAAACTGCTGGGGAGGGTCGGCGTATCGAATTGCCTGGTTATCAGTTTGAAAAACATCGCTGTTGGCTTGATGATGTCAAAGAACAAAGCACGACGGTACAAACAGATGAAAACCTCGATGTCGGCAAAACCGCACCTTTGGTGGATACTGCTCCCGAGGTTAGCCGCCTTTTGCAAGAGATTCTTGGTTTAGAAGAATTAGACCCCACGGCTTCATTTTTCTCCCTTGGTGGGGACTCGATCGCCGGACTGCAACTTGCCAATTCCATCAATGCACTTTTTGGCATTCAACTAGATCATTTTGCCATCTTCGATCATTCTACACTTTTAGATCTGGTTGAGGTCGTAGAAAAACTGCGTGCAGCAACTGCAACAACACAGGACGCTGATAAATATATTTCTCAACAACAACCTACGACATCAAAAACAGCTGCTCAGGAGTTGTTTCCTTGTTCGCAGGCGCAGCTGCAAATTTGGCTAGCTGCCCAATTTGAAGGAGGTTCTGTCGCTTTTAACCTCACACGCTGCTTTAAACTGACAGGACAATTCAACGTGGAGAAACTACAATGTGCGATCAATGTACTTGTATCTAGGCACGAAGCACTGCGAGCAACCTTTCGTTTGATTGACGAAACACTAATGCAAAGGATTGCTCCCACTTCTGAAGTCAAGATGCTGCTGGAATATGTTCAACTTGATAACTCCCAGTCAAAGGATTACGCCCAAAAGTGCGTGCTGGAATTTGCAGCCCGACCGTTCGACTTAAAGAATGGTCCCTTGTTCAGAGTCCAGATCGTCTCCCTGGCAGAGAACACACACATTCTCACGCTCAGCACACACCACATCGTAGTAGATGGTTGGTCTCTTGATTTGCTGATTCGAGATTTAAATTTTTTGCTGATCAATGATAGTGCTTTTCTGCCTACAATCACCACAAGCTATCGTCAGCAATTCATGACCATGGAAAAGGGGCGTCAGGAAGGGGGGACGGCCTCTAAAGCCTACTGGCTTACTCAATTCGCCCAGGTTCCATCTCTGATTGAACTTCCTACCAGTTCCCAAAGACATAAGGCTGCTTTTCAGGGAGCTTATCTCGATTGCCAACTTCCTACTCCGCTCGGAACCCGCTTGAAGGAGTTTTCTCGGAAGAATAGTGGCACCAGCTTCACCGCACTCCTAGCTCTGTTTGCGGCTTACTTCTCCAGGTATACTGAAGACGGTCAGCTAATATTAGGCACCTCCCTCATTGATAGGGGTGGAAAAGCAGTTGAGCAGCTTGTGAGTATGCTCGTGCAAACTGTGCCGCTGCGATTCGCAGTCCTACCCACTGCATCCCTGCGCGAATTGCATACACAAGTTCTAGCCACATTTAGTGAGGCTGTGCGTCATCGATTTTACCCCTATGAAGAACTCATTCAAGAACTGCAAAGGGAAGGAAAACTTAACTCAGCCAATCTTTTCAATGTCCTGATTGAGTTCGAGCAGTTCGGTGAGGTGGGAAAGGTAGCTAGTACATTTCTCGCAGGCTCTGGAATTGAAGTTGAGCCTTTGGAAGTTCATCTTGATACAAGTGTTTTTCCACTTAACATCATGCTGTCTGAACAACCTGACAGCTTTCACGCTGTTTTCCGATTCGATAAAAGACAGTTTGATCAAAAGCTGATTGAACGTATGTGGCACGACTTCGTGGAGTTGATGCAAGTCCTGCTCGATCATCAAAACCAACCCATAGGCAAGTTGCCACTACTGACAGCAGCAGAAGCACAGCGCGTCCGCACTTTGGGTTACCGTTCACATTCATTCGATCCCAGTCGGCTCGTCCATCAAGAAATCGAAAGATACGCTGCTACTTGGCCTGATAGGGAATGCTTATCCTATCCGGACGGCACATCGACATTCTCCCAGTTGAACCGCCGTGCCAATCAACTGGCACACATGTTCCGATATCATTATGGCATAAGCTCAGGCGACATTATTGCACTTGTCATGGATTGCAGCAAACTTCTAGTTGAATCCATTCTTGCCGTATGGAAATGTGGTGCCGCATACATGCCTGTTGACCCTGGCTACCCGTCCACATTCATGACCTCTATGTTTGGCTCTGCCCAAGTGAAGATGGCAATGTATGACCCTCGCCAACTTGAGGCAACTGCCGCCAATCACCTTGCTGCTGCTGGACACAAGGTAGTTGCTTTGACGGAAAAAAGCGGTGAGCAGGAAAACACTAGTAACTTGGACTTAAATGTGGCAGAAATTGATTTGGCTTATGTAATCTTCACATCAGGTTCGACGGGTACTCCAAAAGGCGTGATGATTGAACATCTGGGCATGCTAAACCATTTGCATACAAAAGTCATAGATATTCAACTTTCTGAACAGAGCATTGTCGCCCAAAATGCACGCAGCAGTTTTGACATTTCTATTTGGCAGATGTTTGCCGCACCCTTCATAGGTGGACGCAGCGTTATTTATCCCCAATGTGTTCAGCTTGATCCGCAACTATTTAGTAACCAGATCGAAGCTGATGCTGTGACAGTACTGGAAGTTGTTCCGTCCTATCTTAGTACAATGCTCGACGTTTGGAAACAGGTTGGCTCTTATCCTAAGTTCAATGCCCTTAAGTACCTCCTAGTTACGGGCGAAGAAGTGCATCCCCATCTGGTTAACCGTTGGCTGCATCAGTTTCCCAATGTGTCAATCGTCAACGCCTACGGCCCTACTGAAGCTTCAGATGACATCACGCATCATATTATTACCAAACCAATCGATCACAGTTCTGTGCCAGTGGGCCGACCTATTCTCAACTCGTATATCTATATCCTAGACGCGGAACGCCGCGTGCTCCCAGAGGGGAGTATCGGCGATATTTATGTATCGGGGATTTGCGTGGGACATGGTTATCTTGACGACCCAGAGCAAACAAATAGAGTCTTTACTGAAGATCCTTTTGAGCCCGGTCGTCGGATGTATCGCACAGGCGATCAAGGGCGCTGGACTTCCGAATTAACCCTGGAATTTTACGGTCGCAAGGACAACCAAGTCAAAGTGCGAGGATTTCGCATCGACCTAGGCGAAATCGAACGTTGTCTAATTGAATGCCCAGACGTGAAAAGTGCTGCCGTTGTGACTGCTGCTGAAGAAAAAGATCAGCTCTGTGCCTTTGTCGTGCTTCATTTCCAAGGCTCGATTGATAACTGCCGTATATTCTTGATGCAGCGTCTGCCAAATCATATGGTTCCAGGGATATTCTGGGAAATTGACAAGCTTCCTTTGACAAATAATGGGAAAATTGATCGAAAAACCCTTGCCAAACGTGTTAGCGCGGGTAATAGTTATAACAATGGGCTTGCAAATGTCAATTCCCGTTCTGCCTCATCCGCAGATTTCATTTCCCATCAATCAGCATTACAGATGCTTCGAGAGATTTGGGAGGAAGTGCTGAAACGCAAAGATTTTGACATTAACGACAGTTTTTTCGACCTTGGAGGCAACTCCCTGCGAGCAATTCAAGTGCTCGCACGCATTCGCAATCATTTGCAAGTAGACCTGCCAATTGAAGCAATTTTCCTCCAACCCAGCCTCTCCAAGCTGGCTGAGAGGATAGTGCAAAGCAAGCCAACAGATGTTGAACGTATTGAGTCACTTGGGGGATCTGGCACCTATCCAATTGCACTGACGCAAGAATTGCTGCTCCAGATTGAGCGAGATTACGTCGAGCGGGCAGCATTCAATCGTAACGACCTGTACAGGGTTCACGGTCAGTTCGACGAGAAAATCTTTACCAAGGCTGTTGCAAATCTGATTAAGCAGCATGAAGCACTGCGAACAACCTTCCACATGCAATCCGGTGAGCCTGTTCAGGTAGTACATGAGGCTGGCGTGCTGCCCTTGCCCCTGCGAACCCATGACTTTTCCCATACAGAAGACTCTGAGGCGGCTCTGAAACAGTTGGTCGAACATCAGATAAAAATCCCTTTCAACATCTATAAAGAACCCTTGGTGCGCATTGATCTGATTAAGACAAATCCGGGCATTTTTACTCTGCTGATTTCACTACATCAACTCATTTCTGATGGTCGGTCTGCACAGGTGTTTGAAGAAGATTTGCTCAGACATTACGAAGCTGTATTTCACAACCGTTCACTACCCCCCCGTACTCCTCTGGTACAACCTAAAGACACAGCAACTTGGCAGCGACAGAATTTATCTCAGGAGAAAAAGAAACAGCTGTGGACTTTCTGGATGTCACAATTAGCCGGAGCAACATCGATGGTTGAGCTTCCCATCGACCGAGTACGTCCGCAGATGGCAACCATCAACGGCAGTCGGTTGTACATACGTTATCCAGATGTCCTGACGCAGAAATTTGCCGCCCTGGCTCGCCACGTCGGATGCACGGAATTCGTTGTAGTTCAGGCTGCAGTATCTTTACTGGCTTTAGCATGCACGGGTGAACAGGACGTAACTATAGGCACATATACTCGGGGACGCGATCGCCTCGAGCTAGAGAACCAAATTGGCTTTAACATCAATACAGTTCCACTTCGCCTGCAACTACAACCAGAAGAGAGTCTGCATGAACTGCTTAATCGTTTATATGGTAATTTACTCAAAGCCTTTGAACACCAGGCATACCCCTATGGGTGGACGATGGGAGACCTTGGGTGGCAAAGAGGCGTAGACCGCAGTCCTCTGTTTGATATAATGGTCGCTTTAGACGATTTAAGTTCAGAGCAAAAGGAGAATCGAGAAAGTCTACTTTGGTTAGAAGTAATGGATCTGCCACGTCGTTCTAAGGAGGCGGACTTGTTATTTGCATTTGGGCGTACAAATGATTCTTTGCAACTTGCCCTCACCTATAATGTTGATATCTTCTCACCTAACTTGGCATGTCGCTATGCAGAACAGGTGGGCGAAATTCTCACTGCTATGGTGGAAGGACGCTCAATAGAAGAAATTTTGGAGTTGGGAAGGATTATATCTTACCGTTTGCGCAATCGAGGATGAGTTTAGTGAAATAGATGAAATAAGGGAAAGTATCTAAGCAGGCGATGGCGTTCTGCCCACTGTAGGTGATCGTTTTTGGCATACCTTGTGTGAGAAAGAGAGTTGTGTAGAGTGTACCGGGGTGAGCGTTTTGGCTATGTCCCTCCTTTAAACCCTCTACAAAAGGAAATTATTAGTTTGCTCGGTCTTCCACCTGATATTTATAGCAATCTTGTAGATAATTCCTCTTAATCAAATTCTATTACGCGAACGGTGAGTTATATGAACGAAGTTGAGAAGATGCGATTTCTGGAAAAACTGGACGCCGAAAGATGGAGCGTTGCAGATAAAGGGGAGGTGGCAAGAGAGTATTCCCCGAACCTCTCGGAATGCCGCATCATCGCCGTACGGTCAAATCCTGGGGAGATTGCCTCACTGATCGCTGCCGAAAAGGCTTTGGCCGACAAAAACGGTTATGACGTAGAGTGGAAAGTCTATGATCATGACGGCCACGAGAACCTAGTCAACAGCCTTCTCGCGGCGGGTTTCAAAGCCGAAGAACAAGAAAGTGTCCTTGTCTATCCCATTGCCAACTTAAACATCCAAAGTGTGAACAACTTAACCTTGCCTGATGGCAGTAAAATCGTAATTGTGGTTGACGAAAATGGTCTTGAAGCCGTTGCACAGATATCACACCAAATTGGGCGTCGCAACGTAGATAAGGAAAAACAGGCACTCTCTGAAATTTTGAAGACGATACCCGATCAGCTAAGTATATGTGTTTTAAGTGTAAATGGAGAACCAGTTTCTTGTCTGCGCGCTTACTATCCAACCAACAGCATTTTTGCTGAATTGGCTGGTGGACGGACAAAATCGACCTACCGCAAGAAAGGTTTTTTCACTGCATTAATTAAGCATTTTCTCAATGAGGCAGCAGCACGTGGTTGCAGAGCAGTGCTTGTTGATGCGCTTCCCACCTCTGAACCTATTTTCAGAGGGCTTGGTTTTGAGTTTCTCACGCACACTCAGCCATTTACATATACACCAGCAGCAAATCAAAACGAGCAAGGTAATACTGGAGAAACGAAATGAGTAGGCACAATCTTGCAACGAGGCAAAAGCCTCACTCAAGCCTGCCCGCTCGCATCCAAGGCATCGAGCTTCTTTTAAGTGAATTTGGACGGGTCAAATTCATCACTGCTGCTACACTATGCGTTTTGATGCTAAGTGTGCTGGCGACTTTAAGCGGACCCATGCTTGTGAAGCATTTTGTGGACAAAGCCGTTGTCAACGGAACCTCAAGTTACCTCTCGTCAATTGCGCTGACTTACTTTACCGTCGCTTTATTTGGTGGAGTTGCTCGCGTAGTAGCCAACTATCTAAGTGTGAAAACAGGGTGGCAAATTGCCGATAGACTAAGAATTCAGCTCTTGAGGCGTATCGCTGTTGAGAACCCTGTGCTTGAGATTGAAAGGAGGCCCGTCGGCGATCTGCTAGAGCAGATTGAAGGCAACGCCGACATTATCGGTCGTTCCATTTCTGACTCAGGTTTTAAATTAGTCGGCAATGCAGCGCTCATCATTAGTACGACCCTAGTTCTACTAAAAACCATCCCAGCCGCAGGAGTGGGCATCTCCATCCTCTTGATTGTAAATTTTTTCGTTTTAAGTAGACTCAGTCGAATTTCAGTAAAATTCTGGAAAAATGCACGTTATAAACAAGCCGAGCTTTTTGGTTTCATGGGTGACCTGTTAGCTGCTCGCGATGATTTGCACATCCTCAATGGTTTGGTCTGGGCTGTTGAACATACTCGTAGAATCATTGATAAACTTTATCAAATTGAAAACCGTGCTTACACCAGAGGGCGTGCCTTTTGG
This sequence comes from Nostocales cyanobacterium Centralia_MAG_434, assembly GCA_021324415.1. GTDB lineage: Bacteria > Cyanobacteriota > Cyanobacteriia > Cyanobacteriales > Nostocaceae > JAJPJF01. The sequence goes on along the minus strand of JAJPJF010000247.1, from coordinate 4,931 downwards.
CCAGTGACACAGCTGTTTGTCGCTACTTCCTTCGGACTCGGATTTGCCTATGGACTGCGTCAACTTGAACTTAGCTCCATTACTGTTGGCACAATTACCGCCATTTACCTTTATATTGACCTACTGCAAAAACCACTCGAGGAGACATCCTCCCTAGCTGGTGAATTGCAGCAGATGATGGCTGTGCTTTCCATGACAGCTGCAGCACTTGAGGAGCAGCAGAACCAAGAATGGTCTACACAACCTTTGACTGCCGGAGCACTGCCAGTGTCATTCGAGAATGTAACATTTGGCTACGACCCGGCTTCGTCGGTTTTACGCAATGTTACGTTTGACGTAGCGCCTGGAAAGAAGGTTGGCATCATTGGCAGAACAGGAGTCGGCAAAAGCACAATCATCAATTTACTTTGTGGGCTTGTCGCACCCAACGTTGGGCGTGTACTTATTGGTGGCGTAGATGCTTCATTGATACCACCACCAGTTTTCGTGAGTCGAGTCGCAGTGCTCAGTCAGCGCTCCCATGTATTTTCCGCCTCGGTGAGGGACAACATATCTCTCTTTTCTACGCAAATTAGTGATAACCAACTTTGGGAAATTTTGGAAAAACTTGATGCTGCTCGCTGGATTAAGGATCTCCCCCAGGGTCTCGACACCATGATAGGCTCAGGCGGGCGTGTCCTTTCCAAGGGCGAAATGCAGCTGCTCATGGGTGTTCGAGTATTGCTTCGCCCCAGCAATCTACTCATCATTGATGAAGGCACTTCAGTAATGGACGTGCAATCAGAACTGAGTTGGACAAAACTGATTGAGACAGTGTCCAAAGGTCTCACCGTGATTATGGTTGAACATCGGCATACTGCTATCCGAGAGGCAGACGAAGTGATCGTGATAGAGAACGGACGGATAATTGAATACAAAACACGTTCCAGGACGTTGAACCATAAGGAGGAAATGCTATGAGACTCGTACCTACTGCGGCGATTGGCTCAGGTCTAATCAGTTTTCTTTTTCAACAAGCTGTTCGTATCAAAGGACTATACCTTTCTTCCTTAGTATCATGGAGTGGTGTTTATGCGCTTCCTCTCCTCATTGGTTCCATGACTGCAACATTAATTGATGAGGTCAGCGGTAAGCCCGTGGATTCTCATGCATGGTGGCTGCTCATAGCCATTGTTGGGTTCATGGTCATTCGGGCTGTTCTGCTCCTGAGCGCACTCCAACTCACTTTCGAATTGATTTTTAAAACCAGCGCTTGGATTAAAATCGACATTCTTGACCGCTTGCTGGCGCGGCCTAATGAGCAGATCATCCGCACTAGTAGCGGCGAAATACTAAACCGTTTGCGCGACGACACTCACGAACTTGGTGGTTTGTTAGAGTGGACAACTGATCTCATTTATCGTTCCATTCTTTCAATTTTCTCAGTCACAGTTTTAGCTACGACTGATTTAGCTATGGCCATTCCGCTTTTGCTGTTGCTGAGTGGACTCTTGGTTTCGATTGTGCTGAAAAACAAAGTGGCTGCACTGCAATTTGAAACCCGTTCTCAGCAAGGTCGCATTGGAGCACTAATCACAGACACACTTGTGGGAATTCGTGATTTGCGTCTTGCTGGTACTGTAGAAAATTATATGAACCGCCTAGAGCAGAAATTCACTGAACGACGCGGTGTCCTTTTGCGGCAGCAATTGTTTGCCGATTTGCTATCCGATCTATTCCGAAATTTAGTGCTGCTTGGCACATCGATTATCCTTCTCACCATGAGCCTCCGGGTTAAAAGTAGCGGCTTTGAAGTGGGTAAACTTATACTTTTTCTCACCTATTCCTCTTGGCTTGGTCAGCAGATGTACTTCTTTGGCAAAATCCTGGCGCGATACCAAAATGGCAAAGTTGCTTTTAACAGGTTGAATCAATTGTATGTTGATGAGCAAGAACAATTTCCACCTGCGCCCGAAGTTACAGAACCTCTGCACGAGCTTGTTGTTGAAGGCTTAACTTATAATGCCCTTCCGGGAATTTCTGCTCCTGTACCCATCACGTTTAAAGTTCGGCCAGGTGAACTGGTTGCAATCACGGGTGAAATTGGAGCGGGTAAAAGCCGACTATTGCACAGCTTACTTGGGTTAAATTCAGGCGTTGTTGGCAAAGTTTTTTGGAACGGAATTGACGTCACGGGAAACCACCAGTGGATGCGTTCGCCGCGAGTTGCTTACGCTAGTCAGTCTCCCCATTTTTTGCAAGGAAGCCTAGGAGAAAATATAAAACTTGGCTATTCTCAACTCTCATCAGTAGACATAGAAACTGTGATGCGCTACGTCCAACTTGAGCCAGGCTCCGCTGAGCTGCTTCAGGGGGCAGACACTCAACTTGACTCTGGCGGCGCAGACCGACTCTCGGGTGGCCAACGTCAGCGCCTTGCGCTAGCACGTATGCTCGTTAGGCCAGCCGAATTGTTCTTGGTCGATGACTGCGATTCTTCACTTGACCCTTCTACGGCTCGTCGCATCTGGGAAACCATCCGAGCCAAGAGTAATGCGGCATGGATTGTAGTATCGCAGAACCCTGTATTAATTGAACTGTCAGATCAGGTTATCACCATTGTTAGAACTGAAAAAAACGTAGGTGGAGTGCAATGAAGAAGACGCCAGAGCCAGCACAGGACATTATTCTTTTCGATGGGGTCTGCAATTTGTGTAACGCTTTTGTGTTATTTGTGATTGATCATGACCCAAAACGACGATTTTTCTTTGCTCCACTTCAGTCAAAATATGGTCAAGGCAAGCTTCGAGAACACAAACTCGACTGCGACAATTTCGACAGCATCGCGATCATTCGAGGAAATCGGATTTTCTTGAGATCTACGGCTGTATTAAACATCGCCAAACGCTTGAAATGGCCTTGGCCGCTTTTTGCCCTTTTTTTTATTCTGCCGACACCACTGCGAAACATAATATACGCCTTCGTTGCACGAAACAGATATCGCTGGTTTGGCAAACAGAAAGAGTGTCGTTTGCCTACCCCAGAATTGAAATCTCGGTTTTTAGGTTAACCCTGTTGTGTCACTCTCGGAAAACAATAATCGAACCCAATTTCTGAAACTATGATTTAGTGGTGGTTTGGGACTTTATTTTTTAACAGAAACTAAAATTTGTAGACAAAACGTGGAAATTAAAGCCCCGTAACTGTTTTGGGGATTGGGTTCCCCCAAAGTGACACAACAGGGTTAAAAAACCCCTTTGTATACCCAATAGACATTTCCGGGAACCTAAGTCATATCTTGCACCCTAGTTGACTGACAAAACTACTAAGAGTATTGATAAATCGTAGCTTTGAATTCTTTCTGTTATTTCGACCTTTTATACAGCTACAACTCTTACTCCAATTGAGTTTGAGCCTGAAAAACATGGAAAACTCTGTTACTGCGGGTATCAAGACCTAAAACTGAGGCAATACATGACTTATAGCTATAGTATTGCTGGAAATATCATTATGGGAACGGTAGAACCCATTTTTATTTGGCTTTTATTAAAATCCAACACTTCTACCATTTAGAGTATATTTAGAGTGTGAAAACCTATGCGAAAATATCCAAGGGTCATTATCCTCGGTGCAGGATTCGGGGGAATGCAAACAGCTCAATCGTTATCGAGGAAAAGTGCGGAAGTCTTACTGATTGACCGCAACAACTACAATTTATTTATCCCGTTGTTATACCAGGTGGCAACGGCCCAAATTGAACCTGAAATGATTGCCTACCCGATTCGCACAATACTAGGTCGCGCGACTAATACACGCTTTTTGATGGCTGAGGTTAAGCATATTGATTTCACGCATCAGGTCGTTGAAGTTAACAACGCTGTTATTCCTTACGACTATCTAGTTATGGCAACCGGCAGTCAGACAAAATTTCTAGGTGTTTTAGGTGCCGCCGAAAATGCATTTCCTCTGAAGACTTTGGCTCAGGCTGTGAGACTGCGCAATCATATTTTCCATTGCCTTGAGCAAGCCATCTGGGAGAATGACCCTATTCAACGTCAACAGCTACTCACATTTGTTATTGTCGGCGGTGGTGCCACTGGTGTTGAGATAGCGGGCGCACTAGTTGATCTGAAGCAAACCCTTAAGAAGGATTACTTCGATATTGAGTTGAAAGAAATACAAATTATCTTAGTGCAGTCGCGCAAGACTATCTTAACCGAACTACCTGAGAGTCTAGGTCGGTATACTACTCGAAAACTGAGTCAGCTTGGGGTGAAGGTGTATTTAGAGGCGAGGGTTAGCCGTGTCACCCAGAGTGCGGTTGAGTTTCTGGATGGTTCATCCCTTGCTACCGCGACGGTGATTTGGGTCGCAGGACTCGAAGCTTCTCTCCCTAAGACTGATGTGAAATCTCAAATAGCTCACAAGAATAAGCTAATGGTGCAGCCCACGTTGCAACTCAATGAATACGCCAATGTTTACGCCATTGGTGACTTAGCCTATTTTCAAGACAAGAGAAAACCGCTCTCAGGTGTAGCACCAGAAGCGCTACAGCAAGGTGTTGCCGTCTCACGAAACATCAGCCGACAAATTCAAGGCAAAGCTCCCAAGCCTTTCAAATACTTCAATAAAGGACGTCTAGCAATTATTGGTTGCTATGCAGGTGTTGGTAAGATTGGCCCCTTTCTACTCACGGGTTTCTTGCCGTGGCTAATGTGGTTGAGCGTTCATCTAGTGTATTTGCCAGGTTTGCGCAATCGTTTACAGGTGCTGCTGAACTGGCTGCATAGATATGGCCTCCGCACTCGCGCCGTTCGACTGATTTTGTTTAGTTCTGTTGCAACATGTGACTTGAAGAAGATTCTGGACAGGTTGTCCAACTTTACCTGACAAAAATAGCGATCGCCGGGGAGTAAATTTAGAACAGGGAGACTGGAAAGGGTTACCACAAG
>JAJPJF010000512.1 GCA_021324415.1 Nostocales cyanobacterium Centralia_MAG_434 | reverse complement strand
CTTGCCGAAGCTATGATGATCCAACCCTCAAAGGACAAGGACCGAGTACTGCATCTCAAACAGCATGGGCTTTAATCGGCTTGATGGATGCAGGTAAAGCAACTGGCAAATTGGCAAAGCTTGCTATTGAACGAGGTGTTGATTACCTGTTAGAAACCCAACACTCAGATGGTAGTTGGAACGAGGTAGAATTCACAGGTACTGGCTTTCCCAGTCATTTTTACCTGAAGTATCACCTCTATCAACAGTACTTTCCTTTAATAGCACTTGGTCGTTATCAAGCCCTAAATAATGCCTAATTGTTAATTCATAACTCGTAATTGCGTTGCTGATTACGAGTTACGAATGACTAATCGGTTCAAAAACTTGCTTTAACAGAGTTAATCCTTCTTCTACTAAGAGGATCTGTTCTTCTGTAAGATTTTTGAGAAGGTAAGCAATGTGAGTACGAGTATGCTCCCGAGCTTGCTGAAGATGATGCTGACCTGCTTCAGTTAGACTGAGAACAACGCGCCGTCGCTCTTGAGGGTCATGACTACGATGCACAAAATCTCGCTGTACAAGTCGTTCAATTGTTGCTGATGCAGTAGCACGTGTGACTCCTACGTGTTCTGCAACCTCAGAGAGTGAAGCGCCAGGATGACGATCAAGAAATGCTAGTGCTCGAAATTGTGGAACAGACATTGTAGAAGCACCTTGAGCACGCATATCCGCCCGGATCACTCTCATGACTAATGGGATTGTTTCCATCAGCCTCGCGGCACAATCCTGAGAAGTTTTTCTTTGAGAAGGTTGGTCTAAGCGCATTTGGTTATTACTTTTCTTTATCTTATTTCACTGCAATTTGTAAATGTGCAAGTTGGAAATTCTACCCCAAAGATCAATACATAAACTATCCCACCTTACTTTGTTCAAGGCGAGGACAGCAGCGAGTTTTTCAAGGTAGCGAGCCACACAGACAATAGATACCACAGACACTTTCCTCAACAGGAAGTTTATGCTTTGCGGAGTTTCCTCTGTTGAAGCAATTGCCGTTAAAGAAACTGAGATGAGGAAGTGCCCTTCTCATGCTAGTTTCTCTCAGACACGCTTAAGATCCACAATGGCTCTTCTTCAGGGTAACGCACCTGTTCATGAGATCGAGGGTAAAATCGTCTGAGATTCTAAGCTTCCCACAGAAACAGTAACAAAAAACCTCGGTGCAGTGAACCGAGGTAAGTGTTGGGAGAAACCTAAATGCTAATAAAAATACTAGGCAAGTTAGATAGTTGTGGATTAGCAGCTATACAGCAGCAGTACTTTAAAAAACAGTTTTTTAAATATTAACTTATGTAAAAGAGGATAACAAAAATGTTACAGACTAGCAAGTTGTCTTGACATTAAAAAAATAAATGATAACCACAAAAGCAACTTATAGACTTGTAGCTAACACGTGAGGTGCTCGTCCAACGGACAGTGTTAAGTTCTTACATACTAAAGATGAACTTTCTATGTTTTATCCGAATTAACCGTAACTTCCAGTGTGGATCTATAAAGACTGGGATTTAATTGAATAAATTACTGAATCACTTTTTCTCTATCTTTATAAACTCTAATCCTATCTGCTATGAACACCTTTATGCCAATTCACCTTAAATTCAATCCTTATAACTTTCTCAAGCTGAGTCTAATCACATTGACACTCTTGCTTTTAGTTGGAGGTTACACTCGAGCAAATGCTGAATCGGCTCCTAAGGTTGAAGTGATATCGGTTCCACCACAAGAAGCATTTTATATAGAGAAGAAAAAACCTGCGACTTCTAACAGCAATAACTCTAGCTCAGTAGATGGGAAGATTTCAGATACTAGTGCTGCTAGCACTACATTGCCACCACGTTTATCTGACACTTGGAAAAAGGAGCAAAACTTTAGGAATACAGCAAAACTGAATACAAGATCATAAAAGATTAAGTTTTTATGGCAAAAGGAAGGATTCTCTCAGAAATTAGTCAGAACCCCGGTTTCTTGAAGAAACTGGGGTTCTTTGCTAGTGTGGTGGTATTAAAGATATCTTTTTTACCAACTATATTTACGTGATTCCTTGATCTTTAGGCCTGGTAGTGGTCGGGTACTTTCTGCCACTGCACCTTGTAGATTGTCAGGGTCTAACCCTAGTGCTTCGAGTACTGTTACTGCAATTTGAGTTGTCTTCACTGGTTGTGTTTGCGTCGTTCCTTGCAGTTTTTTGGTCAGATTGTCTCCACTGATGATCAATGGCACATGGGTATCATCTTCTGATAAACCACCATGCTCTGCTCGTTTGTTGGATGTAGCGGGATTACCAACTAGCACAAACCCTGGCTTGAGTTTCACAATTAAGTCTGGTGTCCGTCCATCACTAGGATCACCAAAACCTGCTGTCCGCAAAGCGTCGCCTACTAAAACAGTGTCAATTCCTGAGTTAGGGTTGGAATCTTTGAGAGAGTTGAGAATCTTGGCGGCATCATTTGCTTGACTGGATTTGTCTAACCACAGCAACGCTACATCATCCTGTGTTGCCTGTGCTACTTTGATACCTGCTTGAGTGAGTGGATCTGTATAAATATTGTCCTTGATCAGAGTCGCTGCACCTATACGGGGACTTTGACCATGTTTAGCGGTTAATATGACTAAGGTTGAGTCTAGTAGATGTCTTTGTTTGAGTGCATTGATAATCTTACCAATGCTGGTATCGGTGTGCTTAATGGCATCTTCCAACTCAGTTGAAGGAGTACCATCCGATGCAATACCCCCATTTGCTAAGTCCTTCTGTGCAACACTGACTGCTTGGAAGTTCATTGCAAAGATAGCAGGTACGACCTTAGCAGATGTGCCTTTGGAGTTCAAACCGTTAATTTCGTTGATGATTGCATTGACCTTCAGATCATCGTAAGCTTCAGTCAGTTTGTAATCGTTAGTCGTTGTCTTGAAAGTCAGCTTGCTGGGGTCTTTGGCTGTAGATTTATCAACCAACTTGCCATCTTCGAGTGCTACTAGGGCGTTGATTTCTGGGGCATAGAAATCATCTATTCCATTGCCACTAGGACCATTGGCAATGTCGTAAGCTGGATGCTTATCGGAGAAAGCTGTGTACAAACCCGCATCGTGAGCAACATTAAAGATTGTATTGACCTTGAGGTATTGGTGAGGATATACAGGATTGCCATTGCTATCTAGTGGTAACTTAGCTGGGTCAATGCTGCCAACACTAAAATCTCCACCGCCACTTAGTAGATCCGAGTTCTTATCAATATTCTCAGCAAATTGGGCTTCTGTACCTGGAGGTGTGTTTGTATTACCTCCTGGTGCAATCAAGTTGCGAGCATAGCTGTCATCGTAGTAAACACCTGTGGTTTTCGGACCAGCACCTGTTAAGTACGCCAGAGTTCCAGGAAAAGAATCTGATGGTTCGCTAGTAGAAGCATTCGTGTAAGAGATCCCACGACGAGCCAGAGCAAAAATATTGCTAAAGTCTCCTGCTAGTTTAGAGTCCTCTAAATCTGCTTGATGCAGCCCATCAATTGAAAGTATCAGTACATGCTTATTGTTGGGCTGATCGTGAGACTCAGAATCTTTAGCATAAGCTCGTTGATTAGTTGTTAATCCACTAATACTTAAAGCATTTACTAACAGGAAACTGACCAAAGCTGGTATAACTTGCAGAGTTAATTTGGGAAACCTGATGTCTTTCATGTCAATCAATAATACTCCGATTCAAAAGAATTATTAGCAAAAGGCTTTTCCTATAAAAGAAACATCTTACTGTTAAGCCTATTAACACTTTTTTTGTGTTAGTTAATAACTCTTTTCAAGATTTAATATTTTTGCTTTACTTAGATGAAAATGATTGTTTCATCAAGAGTAGAACAATACAAAAAATAATACAAAACTAATATTTAAACAGTAAAGGAGTGCTTAAAGAAAGGTTAATTTTTGTTTAAATACGCGATTTATTCTAAAATAAAAACATTGTGTAAAAGCATTATAAATTTTATGTAAAAACATCTATTAATAAATAGACAAAATCATAAGAACATGCTTCAAAAAAATAAGAGTACAGTTTTTGTACCCTTACTTTTCAATTAACAAAAACTAACAGAAAAGTCACAAAGAAAAAACATTTGTGATTCTATTAACAGACTAAAAAACGCTTAATATTACATCGCTACTCGTGGATAAAGTCGTCCACAGATGAGAGTTAGAACGACTACCACAAATAACAAAACTGCAAAGTCCACAGACAACCCATATGTACTATGCCCATTTGTCAGCATCGTACCTCGCAGAGCATCAACCTGGTATGTTAAAGGATTGAGATGTGAAACCACTTTTAACCATCCTGGCATTAATGAAATAGGATAGATTGCGTTACTCGCAAAAAACAATGGCATGGTTAATAACTGCCCAATTCCTGTAAAGCGATCGCGTGTCTTCACCAGACAGGCAATGATCATTGAAAAAGTTGAGAAACAAAGTGCTCCCAGAAGGACAATCAAGATCACAGCCAACAGGGATAAGGGATGAAAATTCAACTTCACACCTAATAGTAGCGATAGCCCATAGACAATGATGACCTGAAATAAGCTTCGGATTCCAGAGGCAATAGATTTGCCTAGAATGAGTGCTACACGAGGAGTCGGACTCGCCATGAGTTTGTGGACAATTCCTAAGTCGCGCTCCCAAATAATCGACATACCACCAGTGAAAATTGCCATGAATAGCACACTCTGAGCCAGAATTCCGGCAGACATGAAGTCTAGGTAGGGTATCCCATTCGTAGGAATAGCACGCACCCGAGTAAACACTTGTCCAAAAATCAGCAGCCATAGCACTGGTTGTGCAGTACGTAATAATATGTCACTGGGATCATGGAGTAACTTACGTACTTCTAACTCAACAATGACACCCGTCTTTTTTATCAACTCTGAGATTGCAACTAGCAAACTTGCAAAATAAGTTGGTCGCCTGTTAACCCAATCGGCGAGCAGCACGTCTGATTTTTGATGTCTCACGGTAACTGGCTCCTGATGTTAGTAGATCACCTGTATATTTGATAAAAACGTCATCCAACGTGGCATGAGTATTATCTAAGGAAGCTTTCAATTCTGTTGGTGTACCAGTCACTACAAGCTTACCCCGATGCATAATTGCCACTCGATGACACAAACTGTCTGCTTCGTCTAAAAAATGAGTGGTTAAAAGTACAGTAGTGCCATATTCCGTACGCAGTTGTTGCACAAGCTCCCATACCTGACTACGTGCTATTGGGTCTAAACCCACAGTTGGCTCATCAAGAAACAGAATCTGAGGGTAATGCAAAATGGACTGTGCAATTTCCAACTTTCGAATCATTCCCCCTGAGTAATTTCGTACCAATCTATCTGCTGCATCCTGTAGACCCATAAAGATTAGAGCCTCCCGGATACGCTGCTCCCGCTTGGATCGGGGAATATCGTATAACTTGGCAAAAATCAGCAGATTTTCATAACCAGTCAGACTACCATCCGCAGAAAGTGCTTGAGGAATATAGCCAATAATACGTCTTACTCTTGTTGCTTGATGAGTGACATCAAATCCGGCAATCACTGCCTGTCCAGAACTTGGAGGCAGTAGGGTTGTCAGCATTTTAATGACCGTACTCTTGCCTGCACCGTTGGGTCCGAGTAAGCCAAACACCTCACCACGTTCTACAGTAAAGCTTAAAGCATCTACTGCTGTCACCTTCCCATAGTGGCGAGTAAGTGAGTTTACCTCTAACGCAACGGCTCTCTCAGTAGTGAGTTGTTGAGATCCGTCCTGTTGTATCAGTTCCTTCATGGATTCAAATTTGCACCTGATAATTAGCTAGTCTAACAATTAGTATCCCATACAATATATCCACTAGACTAGTAAAAATCTCTCTAAAGCGTTCATCATTGAAGAATGAACACTTATTGGGATGAATAGTTGTGAGCTTTTTTATTGGTTGTGCTGTTTGGGCATACAAAGGTTGGGTAGGCGAACTTTATCCCCAAGGGACTCGTTCTGCGGACTTTTTGCATCTTTATAGCCGACGCTTCTCTACAGTTGAAGGCAACACCACGTTTTATGCTGTACCTAATCAGGAGACTGTCACCCGTTGGGCGGCTGAGACACCATCAGGTTTTAAATTTTGCCTGAAATTGCCACGAGATATCACCCACAAGGGAAAACTTCAACCTTGTATACCTGACGCTTTGCAATTTCTACAAGGGATGAGTCCTTTGGGTAATCGTCTTGGACCTATCTTTGCTCAGCTACCGCCTAGTTATGCACCTACATCAATAGACGATCTGACGGCGTTTCTTGAAGCTTGGCCACAAAATCAAGCTCCTTTGGCTTTAGAAGTTCGTCATCAAAACTGGTTTACAGAGCCCTATGCTAGTGAGTTGACAGCACTTTTAGAAAAGCTCAGTGTTGGCAGAGTCTTGCTAGACTCCCGTCCGATTTATACTGGAGATGATGATCCTCAATTACAATCTGAGCGACGCAAACCCAAATTGCCAGTAAAATTCAGCGTCACAGCGCCTTTTAGCTTAATTCGCTTTATTTCTCATCCTAATTTGTCTGTGAATCAGCCTTTTATGGAAGAGTGGGTGAATCACATTCAGCAGTGGTTACGCCAGGGAACGCAGATATACTTCTTTGTTCACTGTCCTCTAGAAGAGCGATCGCCCAATACAGCCCGTTACTTTCAAAATTTGTTAGAACAGAGTGGTGTAGCAGTTCCTTCTCTACCTTGGAATGATCTTAACAACCCTCCTCAGCAACTCAGTCTGTGGTAAGTAAGGGTAGTGTTTTTTGAGCCAAATGTTAGACATATTTAAATAAACTATAATTTAAATAGACAATTCGAGGTTTTTAACTAAGTTGTAACCTTACGGAAATAAACGTAATAATAGGAAGAGTTTTGTTATTTAACGAGTTATGCTAAGCTGATAAAAAGAAGCTATAAGCAACTAAGAAGTAAGCTTACTAGATCAAATTTCCGGCTTCTTCTTAAAAATGCCTCTCCTAACTAGGTATGTTGCTTCTCAAATAGTCTCATGAAGTTATTAAATCCGCATATTATTCTGTCAATGACAGAATAATGTTTTGTACTACAACTAAAGGAGATAAGATGAGTCGTCATCTTTACGAACACTCCGTTTCATATCAGGGGTATCTCATTGTTCCGTTTGTTTTTGGGAAAGTTGATAGCTACGAAATTTATTCGTACAAATTGCTATCTGAAATCGGACGTCAAAGCCGTTTTCATAAAGCAGAAAACCCAGCGGGAATTTGCGGCAGTAGTATCGATAATATCATTGATATTGCTAAAGAACATATTGACAAACATGCAGAATTTGTTAGTCAAAAGGATAATTTTAAGTTCCGCTACATCTACAACAATAATTTGATAATTCTCTTCCGACAGGATGGTAAATATTTTTACGATCATTATCCACCTGACTCATTGAACAATATTGCACCACCAAAATTATTTAAATCAGAATATGAGTGCTTGTGTTGGATAAAGCAAGGACTCGATGCATTACATCCCAAACGAAGATAAATCATGTAGGTGTGGAGACGTTGCATGCAACGTCTCCACTAGGGCAACCAAAAATCAGGCACGATAGATTTTCCAAGCTGGCGTACGGTTGTATTTAACATCCGTGCAAATTGAATATGCATTTCATCTGTTTCAACAGGTAAAATTTTTGCTGGCGACCCTTTTCCTAAATGAGAAATAACTAAATTTGCTGCTTCTAAGCCAGTCAAATAAGCCTTTTCTTGTGACCATGACCCATGGTGGTTGGCAATCCAGTCTCCACTCATAAAGACATTTTTAAAACTGGTTTTTCCTGGCAACATATAACGATAGCTACCAGGCGCAAAGTGAGATACTGCCTGCGGTAAACGAATCACGCTACGGTCAATGACTTTTGCATATCGGAACTCTGGTACACAACTTGCTAAATAGCGCTGGATAATTGACACAATCTGCACATCATCAAGATGTATAAATTGGTTGGCGTGATAAAAATCGGCCTCCACAACTGTTCCTGGTTCATGCTGATATTCATCGTGCAGCGTGTTTAAATCAAAAAATGTCCATCCTGTGGTTTGATCAAAGCCAAAACAAGCATTAGAGGGACGAGGAATATGAACTTTACGGTCAAACCATAACCGAGTCGCCAGAACGTCAATTGCTCCCAAATTACTCAAATCACGAAACTCATTCCGGCTTTGTAAGCTGGGACTGCCGAATAAAATCTTTTTCATGGCAGTGATGCCAACTGCAAAAATCACTGCATCAGCATCAAACACTTCACTACCACAGACGACCCCTGTTACCTGATTATCACTACCAACAATCAAATCAGTAACTCTATGGTTTGTAAAAACTCTTGCTCCAGCTTTTTCAATGCGTTCCAACCAAGGACGAAAGATTTTTTCTCCTACGGTTCCTCGACACCAAACTACATCAAAATCATGTTGGTGCGCCAGAATGAAAAAATAAAGCATCCCTAACGCAGCCGCTGCAGAACACTGTTCTCCAGGGGCAAACAAGCCTACCAGTAACATTGGCTCGAAAGAGTCACGATACAATCGTGCAGATACACCAAAATCTTTGAACAATTCCCGTGCAGTTACAAAGTCATAACGTCGCCAAGCTTCACTGGAATTGTCAAAATCAATAACGGCATAAAGTAAAGGCAGGGCGCTAAGACGGTCAACCAATGGTAGGCGCTTAAACTGGGTGTAGAGAAAAGTCCCCAAAGGTGTTGGGAGTCGTGGCAAGTTCTGAAAAATGGGTGATTCAACTTCCAACCCTAAAGGAGAATATTGAGCGGAACGAGTCCAAGTCGTGAAAGGACTAATTCCTAATTCATTTATTAGAGAAAAAATGTTTCTATAAGGAAACCAAAAACCATGAATACCTGCTTCTACAGAACGTCCTGCAGATGTTTTCCAGCCTGCTACTAATCCACCAGGATAGGAACCTGCTTCTAGAAGTGTCACATCGTAACCTTGTTTTGCCAAATGGTAGGATGCTCCTAAACCAGCCCAACCAGCACCCACAACTACCACTCGTTTCCCTTGTGACACTTCCGACATATCAGCCTCAGGTTTTCGTTCCACTACAAATAGGACTAGCACAAACAAACTCGGTTTCTGCGACAATAGATCTGGTTTCAACCCAAAACCCATGCGGAAACCGAGTTTTTGAAATAGTTAAATCTATAATAATTAACTATTTAACCATAAAAGCACTCGAAGCAACAAATAGTCTTATCGCTAGGTTGTTTACCTGGTGTTTAGTCTCATTAAATTTTCAACCCACTCATGGAACACTTGCGGTTAATCTTGAGTTCGGAGTATAACTTAGAACAAGTAAAATAGACTTCGCTCTTCATCAGGAATCATTTCATGAGTTCGCTATTTAACACCAAAATCAGTCTGAATGACTTTCTGCTTCGGGATGGCATTTATTTTCCGAAAGACTATCAACAGTTGAACAGTACTGAACAAAAGCAACGATGGGACAAAATCGGCAAGACATACTATGGCTCTCAAAAGATTGAGCAAGCTGCAGAAACATCACCAATAAAACAAGACTATACACTTTTAACTGGCAGACCGGGTGGCACTTGGCTTAAATTTCCTGTCAACAAATCGGTTGATTCTATTCTTGAAATTGGCTGTGGTTACGGTAGGATTCCTTTATTTCTTTCTAAAGACAAAAATCTGCGCTGTCAGAGATATTATGGTATTGATATTTCTGAATCTCTGTTGCGTCGATTACTTAAGTGTAAGCAAGAATACGATTTTTTCCCTGGTGCGGAATTTCATGTCATCTGTGCTTCCGCAGAACTACTACCTATAGAAGATAATTCTATAGACTTGGTGATTTCTAACTGTGTATTTATGCACATACCAGATGCACAAATTAGAAACCTCTTAGTGGAAATATCACGTGTTCTTAAGCCAGGTGGTATTTTTATTTTTAATCATTCTTTCCACAATAAATCTTGTCCTTCTCATCAGATCCATAATTTTGTGAGAAGGCTAAATCCAGTCAAGCAAAATCCAGTTTATCTAAAGCAATATTCGGCAGATGAAATCAAAGCAATGTTAACTGCTTCTGGAATCACAACCAAGTGTCCACAATATACTGTTGAACCAACACAAGAGTATGCAATCTTACCGCAGAAAATTAAAGGAATTCCTGTGCCTTTTGCTACAACCATCAATAGAAGCCTCAAACCATCAGCCACGATGAAAGAAACTTTAGCCTATGGTTACAGCGCATATAGCAATAATTGGTAAACGACTCCGCACCTCAGGTGTGGTTACGTGCTAGAAGAATTTTACCTATCTACTAGAACCTATGATGTAGATGTGGCGAGGGCTAGGCACACTTGACTAATGATGTAAGTAAGATCTTAATTGTCATGCACTTAGCCCACTAATATTTTGTGCGTTACGAAAAATTATTCCCCTTTCAGAATTGTTTCTACCATTGTCTAGCAGATACTAGTTGCGCTAGCTTTTTTTTAGACCTGGAGCAAATATTACAATTTATTACAGTCTTTGTTTAGAGCCTGCTATCTCAAAGTCATTTCGACTACGATATTAAAGTAAACTCATAACGACTATGAATAATATTGTTATTCATGAGTTTAAGCTCGACCTACTGAGCAGTCATGACAACATCTCAGTAAATTGATGGAGAAAGCACCACTATGGCAGACCCTAAAACATTGACGACTGCTGATGGAATTCCGGTTGCAGAT
Organism: Nostocales cyanobacterium Centralia_MAG_434; assembly: GCA_021324415.1. Taxonomy (GTDB): domain Bacteria; phylum Cyanobacteriota; class Cyanobacteriia; order Cyanobacteriales; family Nostocaceae; genus JAJPJF01. The sequence continues at coordinate 27,988 of JAJPJF010000512.1, read as the reverse complement.
AATCAGAACTCGTTAACAGCAGGTGATCGTGGTCCAGTGCTGATGCAGGATTTTCACCTGATAGAGAAACTAGCTCACTTCAACCGGGAACGGATTCCTGAGCGTGTTGTTCATGCAAAAGGAGCCGCTGCGTTTGGCAAGTTCACTGTCACTCACGACATTACTCGTTACAGTAAGGCCAAAGTTTTTTCAGAGATTGGGAAAGAAACCCCAGTTCTGTTACGGTTCTCTACTGTGGGAGGAGAAAAAGGTTCAGCTGACGCTGAGCGTGACCCTAGAGGATTTGCTGTTAAGTTCTATACTGAAGAAGGCAACTGGGATTTGACAGGCAACAATACGCCGGTTTTCTTTATTCGTGATCCCCTCAAGTTTCCGGATTTCATTCACACGCAAAAACGCAATCCGCAGACAAATTATAAAGATCCCAATGCCATATGGGATTTCTGGTCACTGAGTCCAGAGGCTTTGCATCAGGTCACAATTCTGTTTTCCGATCGCGGTACTCCCAAAAGCTATCGACACATGAACGGCTACGGTAGTCACACGTTTAGCCTAATCAATGCTCAAGGAGAACGAGTGTGGTGCAAATTCCATTTCAAAACCCGTCAGGGTATTGAAAATTTTACAGCAGAAGAAGCAGTCCGAGTTAAAGGTGAAGATCCTGACCATGCAACCCGTGACTTGTTTGAAGCGATTGAGCGTCAAGACTATCCTCAATGGAGAGTCTGTATTCAGGTCATGACTGAGGAACAGGCAGCGCGCCATCGGGATAATCCGTTTGACTTAACGAAGGTTTGGAAACACTCAGAATATCCATTGATTGACGTAGGTATTCTCGAACTCAACCGGAATCCTCAAAACTACTTTGCTGAAGTTGAGCAAGCTGCTTTTTCTCCTTCTAACATCGTTCCTGGTATTGGCTTCTCTCCCGATAAAGTATTACAAGCTCGCATCCTATCTTATCCTGATGCTCACCGCTATCGTATCGGTGCAAATTATCAGCAATTACCTGTCAATCAACCAAAGTGCCCTGTGATGCACTACCAGCGTGATGGTGCTATGGCATTAGGTACCAACGGAGGCAATACACCCAACTATGAACCCAACAGCTATGAGGACACACCCAAGCAAAATCCTGCATATGCAGAGCCAGCTTTGGATTTAGGCAATGTCAAAGTTGATCGCTATGATCACCGTGCAGGAAATGACGATTACACCCAAGCGGGAGAGCTGTATCGGCTGATGACACCCGATCAACAGGAGCGTCTCATCAAAAACATTGTGGGCAGTTTGAGTCAGGCACGATCTGATATTCAAATGCGTCAACTCTGCCATTTCTTCCGAGCAGATGTGAACTACGGTCGCCGTGTAGCAGAAGGCTTGGGAATTGCGATCGACCCATCCATGCTCCCAACATCTGTTCAACCTGTGGGAGCATAAGTCTCAGCCGCAATTGGCTTTCATAGAACTCCTTCTAGTCCCCTCTGGAAAGGGGGGACGCCAATGGATTGGGTTAAGCGTATCAAACCATTCTCAATTTTGACATCACCCACAAGTGTATTTTTGTTCGGTCACAATTTCCTCTCCTTGAGATTCTCGAGTCAACCAACGCTCAGCATCAATCGCTGCCATACAACCCGTGCCAGCTGCTGTGATGGCTTGTCGATATACATGATCCTGTGCATCTCCACACGCAAAGACACCATCAATGCTAGTATATGTTGAATCACACCGAGTCCGGATATATCCCAGCTTGTTCATCTCTAGCCATCCCTTGAAAATTTCTGTATTAGGTTGATAGCTAATCGCTACGAACAATCCCTTGACGTCTAGAGTCGATGTTTCTTCAGTAGTCACATTTTTCAAGATTAATCCCTCAACTTCATTGTCTCCTAGCACATCGTCCACCACAGTGTTCCAAATAAAAGTAATCTTTTCCTTGGCAAACGCTCGCTGTTGCAAAATTTTTGAGGCTCGTAGTTGGTTTCGACGGTGAATTACATAAACTCGTTCAGCAAAACGTACCAAGAAGAGTGCATCTTCCACAGCTGTATCTCCACCACCAACAACAGCAACTTCCTGATTTCGGAAGAAAGCACCATCGCAAGTTGCACAAGAGGATACACCTCGACCCCTCAAACGCAGTTCATTTGCCAACCCAAGTGATTTTGCTGTCGCACCCGTTGCGATAATGACAGCATCAGCGACTAAAGGTTGCTTGTTATCTATGCATAGACGAAATGGTCGTTGCGAAAAATCTACAGATGTCACAGTGCCATCTCGTAAATCTGTGCCAAATCGAACAGCTTGCGCCTCAAATATTTGCATTAGTTCAGGACCCAAAACGCCACTCGCAAAACCTGGATAGTTTTCTACATCTGTAGTCAATACTAACTGCCCCCCTGGTATAGGTCCTCGTAATAGCAGTGGAGCGAGATTGGCTCGTGCTGTATAGATAGCAGCAGTGAATCCCGCTGGCCCAGCACCGATAATAACAACCAGGCGATGCTCAGCATTGGAAAAATCCATTCCTTCTAAAGTAGAAGGAGCAGAACTATTGCGCGTGGAGTATTTACCCGATTGCCCCATAAAAAGCTCCTTTTCGGTCAAGCTAGCGGGTTGAAATTTCGGGAAGTTGTTCTGGTTTGAGCGCAACTGATGCAGTCCGCCCATTTCGCCGCACTTTCACCTGTAACTGGCTACCAACACCAGCCTGATCTACAAGCTGCTGAACTTTATTGGCGTTGGTTACCCGTTGATTATTGATCGCCTCAATGACATCACCTGGGCGTAATCCGGCTTTAGCAGCTGGTGAGTCTCTTCCAACTTGAACTACCAAGATTCCTTCGTCTTCCTCAACCTGCATGCCACTATTAGGAGAAGAGTTGATAAACTGCTTGACTTGAGGATTGAGGGCAACCATCTGAATCCCAATGTAAGGATGTTCAACCCATCCTTTTGTAATGATCTGTTGTGCAATGTGTTGTGCCGTATTGATGGGAATGGCAAAGCCAAGCCCTTGTGCTCCTCCAATAATAGCCGTGTTGATACCGATGACTTCTCCTTTTGCATTTAACAAAGGTCCGCCAGAATTACCAGGGTTAATTGCGGCATCAGTTTGAAGAAAGCCTATGCGTTTATCGGGTATACCAATCGCTAGGCTGGAACGGTCAGTACCGCTAATGACGCCGACTGTCACAGTTTCCTGTAAACCCAAGGGATTTCCAATTGCGATCGCCCATTGTCCCTGCCTAACTTGGTCAGAATTTCCAATCGTTACTGTAGGCAAGTTTTTTGCTGGCACCTGAATCACTGCCACATCCGTCACTGGATCTTTTCCTAGAACTTTACCTCGTAAAATATGACCATTTTGAAAAGATACTGTTACTGTATCTGCTTTGTCTACCACATGAGCATTCGTAAGAATCAGCCCAGACGGATCGATAACAAAACCAGAGCCAATACCACGTAAAACGGGGGTAGAGGGTGGCAATGGTTGTCCTCCACCTAAGAAAGGCTTTAAAAAAGCTGGCACATCTTCTGTTAAGGTGCGGGATACATTCACCTGAACAACAGCACCCTCCACATCATTCACAGCTTTGGTGACAAAGTTAGCTTCCGCGCTAGCCTCACTTTTAGGAGTTAACCTCTGCTGAAATGGCAAGGCTTGAGCGGAGATTGACCAACCATTAACCAGCCCAATACTTATGCTCATTAACAGGATGAACAAGCACTTTGCAAACCTCTGCCACCAACATTTACTAACTGTTGTGGGAAACTGGTAATGATTTAAACTCAGATTTGTGGGATTGCTCTGGCTACACATAGTCTTTGATTCCATTCTGATGATTTGATTACTTTATAAATCCTTTGATCACCCTTCCTGCATCCCCAAATCCTGTCTGCGTTGCAGCCAGTTTGCAATATCGCTAGCCGTGATGATGCCCTCTAGTTTTCCGTTAGATGTTACAAGTACCCGACTTGACCCTGATTCTTGCATCTTTTGCAATACCTGAGACATATCCTCTTCTGGACGAGCGGTGATGCCTGGTTGTGTGGGAGTCATAGTCTCCTCAACTGTGTGTTGTATCCACTCTTGTCGCGGCACGTCCTTAACCTGATTGAGGGTGATGATCCCAATCGGATGACCGTCTTGAGTCACGGGAAATGCTTGATAGTGACGTTTCAGCAAATACTCATCGACAAACTCTTGGAGTTTGAGATTAGAGGGTACTGTTTCTGGTCTTGGAGTCATCAGTTGTTGAGCATGCAAACCCGCTAAGCCTTTGCGCAGAATAAGTTCTTGATAGCTGAATTCTGCAGCATTGTTCAAGAACCAACCAATTAAGATAAACCAAAGTCCGCCAAGCAGATTTGTCCCAAAAACCTGCCAGATACCCAAACCAATTAGCAGGTAACCCAACACTCTGCCACCAGTTGTGGCAAGGCGGGTAGCTTTAGTAAGATTGCCAGTTACTTTCCAAACAATTGAACGGAACAGCCGACCCCCATCGAGAGGAAAACCAGGCAGCAGATTAAAGCCTGCCAGAATAACATTGATGGAGGAAAGATAAGCAGCTACTCCTGTTATAGCCACACTCCACCCTGCATTGGAGCCAATCCACCAAAGCAGACTGAAAAAAGCAGCAAGCAATAAACTTGTCAATGGTCCGACAACAGCAATCTGAAATTCATCACCAGGAGTCTCAGCATCCATGCGTGTGTGTGATACTCCACCAAAGGCAAACAAGGTGATGCCTTCCACTGGGATTCCCTTAGTTTGTGCAACTAGAGAGTGGGACAGTTCATGCAATATCAGCGATATGAAGAACAGCAGTGTTCCTGCTATACCCATGAGAATATAAGTGCTGTTAGACAATCCTGGAAAGTCGTATGGAAATATGTTGACTGTTAAAGTCCAGAGTATAAGAAAGAAAATAATGAACCAAGACAGGTCAACCCGGATCTCAAAACCAAAAATAGAACCTAACCGAAAGCCTTGCATAATGACCTACCTTGATGTCAATTCTTTTGCCTGTATAGGTATATTCAATTCGTTTAATTCATCCAGCAATGCTTCTGCTTCTTGATCACCAGTATCGGCTTGACGCAATAAGTAGTCTAAAACTAGATTTAAGAGTGCATTTGGAACTTCCATTATCAATAAACTCCTATCAAAATGTATCTTTTTTAAAAGAATTCTTTTTGTTTATTAAGTAATAACCGTATAATTTGGCAGTTAACAGAGTAATACAAGTAAGTTTATAGAAGTAAGGCTAGCTCAACAACTCAGCCTTCTTCTCTATCAGGAGATCAACTGCAACTCTCAATTCAATATTCTATAAGGTAGATTTTTTCACCACTGCTTAAGGTGTTGTTGATAACTACTTACAAGCCAGATTAAGTCACAGTACTCATGCAGAAAAACTTGAAAATAAGAAAGAAGAGGTGATCATCCCAAATGTTAAGATCACCCCTTCAAATTAAGTAAAAATGCAAAAACTTTCGCCGTTACAAAGATGGCTCTAGTAATCGAAGTCGCCACCAAAGCCACCAGCACCAGGAGCAGCAGGAGCAACATCCTTCGGTTCCGGCTTATCAACTACAATTGCTTCAGTGGTCAGTACCATACCTGCAATTGAAGCTGCATTCTGCACTGCTGAACGGGTCACCTTAGCGGGGTCAACAATCCCTGCTTCAAACAAATCGACGAACTCATCATTCGTTGCATCGTAGCCCACATTGAAGTCCTTCTCTTTGACTCGCTCCGCAATAACTGCACCGTTTTGACCAGCATTTTCTGCAATCCGCTTTAGAGGTGCAGTGAGTGCCCGAGACACAATCAACGCCCCCGTTAACTCTTCACCCACTAGAGTAGACTTTGCCCAGCTTTCCAATCCAGGAGCCAGATGAGCCAGCGTCGTACCACCACCAGGAACAATACCCTCTTCGACAGCAGCTTTAGTAGCATTAATAGCATCTTCTAGACGCAGTTTACGGTCTTTGAGTTCGGTTTCAGTAGCAGCACCGACTTTGACAACTGCAACACCACCTGATAGTTTTGCTAAACGCTCTTGCAACTTCTCTTTGTCATACGAAGACTCGGTTTCTTCAATTTGCCGACGGATTTGCTCCACCCGAGCTTTCACAGAGGCTTCGTTACCATCGGCAACGAGGGTCGTATTATCCTTTGTGATAGTGACTCGGCGAGCTTTACCGAGTTGGTCAAGTTTGGTTGCATCCAACTTCAGACCAGCATCTTCCGTAATGACTTGCCCCCCTGTAAGAATGGCAATATCTTCCAGGATAGCCTTACGGCGATCGCCAAACCCAGGTGCTTTCACTGCTGCCACATTCAACACCCCCCGTAGCCGATTCACGACCAGCGTTGCTAGTGCCTCTTTTTCAATATCTTCTGCGATGATCAGCAACGGGCGACCTGCACGAGCAACCTGCTCGAGCACAGGTACCAGATCTTGCACTAGAGTAATCTTTTTATCCTTAATCAGTAGGAATGGCTCATCCAGCACTGCTTCTAACCGCTCGGCATCTGTCGCAAAATAGGGAGAGATATAGCCCTTGTCGAAGTTCAACCCTTCTGTGACTTCCAGTTCAGTGGTGACCGACTTGCCTTCTTCCAGAGAAATCACTCCCTCACGGCCAACCTTATCTAATGCTTCTGCAATCAAAGCACCCACAACTTCATCGTTTCCCGCAGAGATGGCAGCGACCTGAGCGATCGCCTTAGAGTCTTCCACGGAGCGAGCATGTTCTTTGATCTTGTCTACCAAAAAACTTGTAGCTTTGTCGATACCACGCTTGAGTTGAATTGCATTTGCACCTGCAGCTACATTCCGTAATCCTTCTTTGACAATGGCGTGAGCTAGAACCGTTGCAGTTGTGGTGCCATCTCCGGCAGCATCGTTGGTTTTGGAAGCGGCTTGACGGATTAGAGCTACACCCGTGTTTTCAACGTGGTCTTCCAGTTCAATTTCTTTAGCGATGGTGACTCCGTCATTGACGATTTGAGGAGCACCAAACTTCTTTTCCAAAACAACGTTACGACCTTTAGGACCCAGAGTCACTGCTACTGCTTCAGCAAGAATGTCAATTCCTTTTTCCAGAGCACGACGAGCATTTTCGTTGTAAATGATGCGCTTAGCCATAGTGATTCGAGTTTTCCCTATAGTGTGTAAGTGGATCAGTTAATACGGCAATCAACTATGAAACAATTGCCAGAATGTCCTTTTCAGACAACAGCACATACTCCTGCGTACCAAGCTTGATATCGGTGCCAGCATACTTGGAGTAGAGGACCTGATTGCCAACTGCAATATCAATCTCTTGACGGGTGCCGTCATCATTGCGCTTGCCAGGACCCACGGCAACAATTTCACCGACCTGCGGCTTCTCCTTAGCGCTATCAGGTAGAAGAATGCCGCCCACTGTTTTCTCCTCAGATTCACTGACCTTAATGAAGACGCGATCGCCCAGAGGCTTAACAGTAGATACGCTTAATGTTATGGCTGTCATACAAAGTTCTCCAAACTCATAAATTAGGGTGAACAAACGAGGTTATGAACTGGTCAAGGCAAACATTTGCTCAATGGGGAATCAAGTGATTGGGAGGATAAGTCAGTGGGGTAGTTTTCTGCTGAAACCAATGTGAGAAAACCAATCCAATAAATTTTCATCACCTCATTAAGTACTTTAAGTCGATAGGTTTATAGTATATTAAGTTTATCGTTAAGCATTATGTCATATGATCTTTTAAAAATCAATCAGTCCGGAAATCCTTGAGCTTAGTAAAGCAAGGCACTTACCTATAATGAAGCTAAACCACCACACATCTGCACCGATGTAATCTCTGGTGTCATTATAATTGCCCCAGATGAAACCCCAATTAACAGCAGGCTTACTCGTTGGATTGCTTGTAACAACGGCGTTAGTTGTCATCCAGAGCTACTGGATCATGCCATTTTTGGCAAGAAAGCTGTCTTGTTGGCTCAATCGGTGACATGACTGACAAATTAAGTCAAGCAATTTGGTGTATCCACTGTACAAAAATTGATCCTTTGTCTTATCTTGTTTAATTCAGAGTTTAATTGCTTGCTTTAATCTCATATTAGTTATTACCTAAAAAGGTGTAAATTCTGTTTTGAGTACAATTAAAATGATGATTACCGACCCAGAAAGTGAGTGTATTTTTAGGTGTAGAAGTTGATATTTTTTAGTACGGTAAACCCTACAAATTGTCTTTAAAGAATTTCTAAATATATAAGACCAGACTGTGAGAACAGCATGGTCTGTGGTTAGATATAGTAATTTTTAAGTTAGGTTCATAGTAAATACATGTTGTTAGTAATAAATATACATTTATCTTACAAAAGATATATTTATCTTAAAATATCTGCTTACCTTATATAACCAATAAGAAAAAATCAGTGATTTCTCGGTATGCCATTTCTTTTAGTCAAACATAATTTAGTAAAAGAGGAAGGTTTAGATAAGAATCTATATTATGGAGTTCCCTTCTGACTGGAACGTGAATGAAAACATAGTTTGAAAATTGGATTTTGGCGTATCCATCTAGAGATTGTATTTTTTAGAATTGGGTTGCCAGACTCTAGTTATCAAACTACAAGTTGAGGTTGAGATATGCCACATGTATTGCGACAAGAACTAAGCAATTTTAATAGTATTCTCTGCTTTAAAGTAGCAATTTTAGGTATGGAAGAGGTCATCAGACATAAGGCTTATGCGATCGCCTTAACCAAAGCAGGTTGTTCGCGCGGTAAAACTAGCAGAAGAGTAGGGAGTAAATCAACATGGAAATAATGCGACTAGTTGTCACGGGAACAGTAGGCGCTGGTAAATCAACTTTCATCCGTTCTATCAGTGAGATTAAAGTTGTAGATACAGATACACGTGCAACTGACGAAACAGCATTACTAAAACCAAGAACAACTGTGGCTTTCGACTTTGGTCGTCTGCAATTTGGTCCAGACATGGTACTACATCTTCATGGTACACCTGGTCAGTCTCGCTTTGATTTTATGTGGGATATGTTGATTCGCAAGGCTCACGCCTATATCTTACTGGTAGGGGCTCATCGACCTAGAGAATTCCGCCAAGCGCATAAAATTGTTAACTTTATGGAAGAGCGTGTACATATTCCTATGGTCATTGGTCTTACACATACCGATTGTCCAGGAGCTTGGTCTGTTGAAGATGTGTATATTGCAATTGGCTACCTGAATAAGTTTCACCGACCTCCTATGATCAAGGTCGATCCAACACAACGTGAGTCTGTTGCTGAGGCAATGATTACTCTAATACAGCATTTGATTTTAAATTATGCAGCATAATACATAGTAACTTTGACTACTTTTGTGTTTTTTTCAATTGTTCTAAATAAACGGCAATTTTGATCATACTTTTGTTAGATCTTTGTTAAGAAAAGTTACAACTCTCTTAACAAAAGGAAATAGTTCTTATGGTAGTTGTACATGAGAATAATGCACTACATCACGTTGTCATCATTGGTGGTGGCTTTGGTGGACTGTATACAGCAAAGACTCTTGCCAACGCGAATGTCAATGTTACTCTTATCGATAAACGTAACTTTCATTTATTTCAGCCGCTTTTATATCAAGTTGCGACAGGTACGTTATCACCCTCTGATATTTCCTCACCATTACGAGCTGTATTCAGAAAAAGCAAGAATACGAAAGTGCTGTTGGGAGAAGTAAACGATATTGATCCAGAATCCCAACAAGTTATCTTGGGTGATAGAACAGTACCCTACGATACATTAGTTGTTGCCACAGGTGCTAACCATTCGTACTATGGTCATGATAACTGGAGGCCAATGGCTCCAGGCTTGAAAACTGTTGAAGACGCCATAGAAATACGTCGCCGGATATTTTCGGCATTTGAAGCAGCAGAAAAAGAAACTGATCCAGAATTACGTCGTGCTTGGTTGACTTTTGTAATTGTAGGAGCTGGTCCCACCGGTGTAGAATTAGCAGGTGCAATCTCAGAACTGGCTTACAAAACTCTCAAAGACGATTTCCGCAACATCGATACCTCAGAAACTAAGATTTTATTATTACAAGGGGGCGATCGCATCCTCCCTCATATGGCACCAAAGTTATCAAAAGTAGCAGAAGTATCTTTGCAAAAGTTGGGTGTGGTTACCCAAACTAATACTAGAGTGACGAATATTGAAAATGATATCGTTACTTTTAAGCAAGGTGATGAAGTTCAAGAAATTGCCTCAAAAACTATATTATGGGCAGCAGGTGTGAAAGGTTCCTCTATGGGGCAAATTTTAGCAAACCGTACAGGTGTAGAGTGCGATCGCTCTGGACGTGTGATGGTAGAACCAGACTTGACGGTCAAGGGTTATAAAAACATTTTTGTAATCGGAGATTTAGGCAACTTCTCCCATCAAGATGGGAAACCCTTACCTGGTGTTGCACCCGTAGCCAAACAAGAAGGAGAGTATGTAGCTAAACTCATTCAAAAACGCCTTCAAGGTCAAACACTTCCACAATTCCGCTACAATGACGTAGGTAGTTTGGCGATGATTGGGCAAAATTTAGCTGTTGTAGATTTAAGCTTCATCAAACTCCAAGGTTTCCTTGCTTGGATATTTTGGCTAGTAGTTCACATTTACTTTTTAATCGAGTTTGACACTAAATTATTAGTAGTATTTCAGTGGGCATGGAACTATATCACTCGTAATCGTCGCTCTCGACTGATTACAGGTCGAGAAGCTTTTGTAGAAGCAACAACTGTTAACCCTAGCGTGAGTTCGACAGCTATAAAAGTGCAAAAGGCTTACGAGATAGGAGTCTGAAAAGAAGAATAGGCAAAATGGATGACTAACATTTAAAGAGAATTGATGAAAAAGGGGCAAACAAACACCGAGACTTAAAATATCTAACAAAAATCTAGGTCTCGGCTCCACTTCCAATCGCTGCAGACAATTCCAACATATCTAAGTTTGCCTGTTTGATTTGTCGTTATTTTGGTAGGCTATATTGCTTTGAGAGAAACCCATGGCAGACAGTCTGTACTATGGACCTCAGTGCAGCAGTCTACTTTTTCAGTGACAATTGAATTGTAGGGAGAAGATGTCATACTTTTTTTAGTCAAGCAGGGAGGATAACACAAAGTTGTCCCTCCTTAAATTTCAGACAGAGTAGGATCGCTTGAACACTTGCCTTGGGGTAATGAGAACTTGTTAGACTTAGTAAGCAAGGAGGTAAAGGTTATTTTGAAATCATTAAATTAAGTCCTGATAACAGAGGAAATCAAATATGAATCTTCTCTAGGTAACTATCTATAAGACCATTTAGTAAACCCTTGTCCTAAAGCTATAGATATTAAAGGAGTGAGGGTTAATTCGTAAGCTGATTTAAGAATTTGTAAGTCAAGAAGATTATCCTCCTTAATAATTCTTAAATCATTTATATATGATTCTACATAATTACTCCATTGTTGTTTACTCAGATTTCTTTGTAATATAAAAAGCCCTAAATGCTGTAGGCTTACAAATTTATCAAAATAATTATTATTAGGAATATGATTAGATTTTGATGAATTAACTTCAGGAAAAGTAGGAATTAAATTCCAAGGTTGATCGTGAGCTACAAATGACCAAGGCAAATAGTGGTCGAGTGAAAAACTATCAGCGTACACAGGTTGATTAGAATAAATACACTTTATGTCAGTCTTTGTGAGAATCAGTTTCCAGTAAGATTTTTGTTGATTTAGTCGCCCTCGCTCATGAGGTGGAAATAGCTTGTTAGCAACAGCAGGAATATTGGGATTACGTTTTTGCATATATTTAAGCCATTCCCAAGATGCCCATGCGCGAATAATTGAATAGTTAGCTTCTATATATGAAACCCATTCAGAATGAAGTATTATAGATTTACAATCTTTATAAAGACTAGCATCAAAACAGTAAAGCGGTTTTTTAACTTCAAATTGCTCTCTTGATAAACCGGGAATTTTTTGATCTACTTCACTATCCTTTAATCCTCTTAGCTCTTGTTCAAAAAAGGGTCTAACCAGTCGAAAAGGTACATATCTTCTAATAAAGGTAATTATATCATCTATATCCTGATTTCCAATCGTCTTACGTAATAATTTTTTATCTGTGTCCGTGAATTTTAATATAGGTTCACTAATTTCTAGTTTCAAAGAGTCTAGCTTTTCTGCAATTTTGTCTTGTGTTCCAAAAGATAATTTAAAATACGTATGAGGATACCAAGCGTTAGCTAGCATCTCAATGATTATTTCTCTAAAACTAATAGGAGATAAAATCTCAAATTCTCGTCTTTTTAAGATATCAAGAAGTGAAAGAAAAAAAAGATATTTGTAAGAGTTTGTTGTATTTGTAAATAACCCGGACAGTACAGAAATATTTACTGTTTTAGACTGGGGCAATTCGTAAGGTGTATCTGTTATTAAACTAATTTCTCTATCTTGAGTTAGATCACACAGATAGAGTTTGATAAATTCCTTTGCTGCCGTTGAATTAATCTGTTCAAGTACTTTAACAATACCCGCAACAGTCTCAGCTGTGGGATCTGTGTGTTCATGAAACCAGCGGAATACAATAGGGCGTTCAACCCCTAATGCTGCTGCTAAACTGCTCTGACTAATGCCGTAGGCTTCTAGTACTTGTCTAAGTGCTTTGCCTGCCTGTCCCATATATATGTGCTAAAAAAGCGCGTATCAAATCTGTTACTGTATATGATAACTTAATTTTAGAAAAAGTTATCATATGTGATAACTTTTGTTTTTTAGCTCAAATAGGTAAAACCAAATGTCCAACAGCATTGTGACTACTACTGCAAACACTTCAGGTATTGAGTCTGTCAAACTGACTCTGACTGGTTCTCACAGAGCAATCTCCAAGATAATTCACACACTGTACAGCTTAGGATTTAGCGAAGTCAATAATTGGAGCCGTCCTCAGCCCACAAAAAATCCGAATGAATCCCCACTGGAAATGGAAATAAAACGAGTGTGGAATGACACTCGCTTTTAGTACTTAGACCTCTAGGTCTGGGTTAAGTGCTGAGTTGTAGCCTTGTTTGTAAGCTGCAAGTTCTTTAACCAATTCTCTAAAAAGCAACATGACAGCCTAAAATAGCCGCCCTTTGATACTGCCCATCCATTATCAGCCTTGCAACAGTAACTCTTGGATTAGTTTCAGCATGAGAAAAGCTAACCACTGGCTTTTTCATCACTTGCCCTAGAATAGAATAAGTATTATGTAAAAAAAAGAAACCAAATTCTTTTTTTGTTTTCCCAAAAAAATCATAAAAATGAATAGTCAACCAGCACCTAAACCATGAATGTAGAGCTTGTTAACTCCCTTGTGGAAGTGGTACTAAACCTCTCTCCCGAAGACCAGAAACTTTTTCAATCTAGACTCCAGACCAGACAGACTGCCGCCTCAAGAGAAAACCAACCACCAGATCAAATTACTGCACTACGGACATCGGCTGAAGCTGCATCCATTCTGACCCAAGCTTTAGCAGAGCATCAGTCTCGCAAAAATGGTTCAGAAAATTAGATTCCCCTTCACTGAAAGAGACTCACGTATGGGGGCGCTTAGTGCCTTTGCTTACATTCCCATCAAGCTAACTTATCAAAGTCCTTCCCTTGAGCTTGTTGGTCTACTTGATACCGGAGCTAGCGTCAATGTTTTGCCTTATGAAGTAGGTCTAGAATTAGGACTGACTTGGGAAGCTCAAAACCTGATTATTCCTCTAGGTGGTAACTTAGCTAGTTCTGAAGCAAAAGCCATCATCCTAAAAGCCCAAATCGCCAACTTTGAGCCAGTCGATTTAGCCTTTGCCTGGACGAGTGATCGCAATGCACCATTAATCCTAGGACAAACAAATTTCTTTCAAGCGTTCGATGTTTGTTTCTATCGGGCTGAACTAGCGTTTGAAGTCAGCACTCGCCTCAATTAACTTGGCAATATTACAACTGTTAAATTCTTGCGAAATATTTTTGCAAAGCCGCTTCTGCCAACCTTTCTAGTTCTACCTTATCCTGTTCGTTAAGACTTTTCCACAGAGGTTTTGCAAATTGCAGAACTGTTATTTCTTTCAACCGACTAACGAATTTACGGCGCTCGAATTTTTCAAAGGGTTTTGCCAACATAATGGCTTCAATCTCACTGTCTGAAAGTTCTCCTACACGGGACAACGGAAGTACTCACTAACGCTGCTGTAACCGCCACTTGCTACCTGTTCCTCTACATAAGCTCGCATAGAGTCAGGCAGAGAAATATTTATGCTTTTCACGCCTCGTTACCTGATTAACTTATCATTCTTATCATGGCAGAAATTGCCAGTCAGTGAAATATTACTATGATTAATATCAGTTCTAAGTAAAATCATTGAGATACAGCAATGGATGCGGAAACGCTTCTTCAAAAAATAAACCTCGGAGAAGATGAAGACATTGAGTTTAAAGCCGCCAACGGTGGATTCCCAAGAGATGTGTGGGAAACCTTATCCGCGTTTGCCAATACTGACGGAGGTTACATTGTACTTGGTGTCAGCCAAAATAAACATGAATTTGAAGTTTCTGGTATACGCAATCTAAATGTAATACTGAAAACCTTTTGGGATAGTCACAACAATGAGCAAAAACTCAGCACGCCAATTTGCTCTAACTCTCATGTTGAAGCTAGAGAAATCGAGGGACAAAAAATAATACTGATAAAAGTGCTGAGAGCAGCAAGGTCGCAGCGACCTGTATATATAAATGGTAATCCACTAACTGGTACATATAAACGCAATTATGAAGGAGATTATCGTTGCACAAAGGAAGAAGTGCAACAGATGCTTAGAGATGCTAGTTCTGAGCCCCAAGACTATCAGATGCTTGATAAATTTGATTTGAATGATCTTGATTCAGATACGCTCAAGTCATTTCGTCAGCGTTTTCGTTCTAGGAAACCTGATCATGCTTGGTTAGCATTAGATGATAAAGAACTACTAATTCAACTAGGTGGCTGGCGACGCGATCGCGAAATAAATCAAGAAGGACTAACAACAGCAGGACTGTTGATGTTTGGTCGCGAACGTAGTATTTTAGATGCCTTTCCTCATTACCACCTTGATTACCAAGAGCGATTATCTCATAACCCAGATACACGTTGGACTTTCCGGTTAACTTTAGATGGAGAATGGGAACCAAATTTATTGAATTTTTATTATCGCGTATATAACCGTTTAGTAAACGATATAGAGATACCTTTTCAACTAAACAAAGAAGCAGTGCGAAAAGGAGAAACTCATGTACACGAAGCATTGCGCGAAGCTTTAGTAAATACGTTAATTCATGCAGATCATCTTTCATCTCGTCCCCTATCAGTGGTCAAGTTTCCTGATAGTTTTTTATTTTCTAATCCTGGTCGTCTGAGAATTTCTATCGATCAACTCTATGAAGGAGGTGTTAGCGATCCACGAAACCCGAATCTACAAAAAATGTTTCAAATGCTTGGGTTGGGAGAGAAGGCTGGCTCTGGTTTTAGCGGAATTCTTCGTGCCTGGAGGGAACAACAATGGTTTATTCCATTAGTATCAGAAAAATTAGATATAGAATTAACATCTGTGATTTTACCGATGGTAAGCCTAATTCCTCAAGAAGTGGAGCGAGAACTAAAAGAAATTGTTGGTGATAATTATTGTCAACTCACAGAGATAGAGCGAATTATTCTGGTTCTGGCACACAAATTAGATAGAATTTGCAATACAGATGTTCAACGTTACCGTAACGAGCATCCAAAAGATATAGGTGAATGTCTCAAGCATCTGGTAACCCAAGGTTGGCTTAAAAGTTTTGGTCGTGCTCGTGGAACATATTATACTTTGTCGAACAAAGAAAAATCAGATCATTTACTGCCATTACTATCAACCCCTTCTGAGCATAACGAGCCAAGCTCCGAGCATAACGAGCCAAGCTCCGAGCATAACGAGCCAAGCTCCGAGCATAACGAGCCAAGCTCCGAGCATAACGAGCCAAGCTCCGAGCATAATAAAACTGTGCCATTATTGGAAATAGCCGCTCCAGTCAGAAATAAAAAACGAGTTAGTCCAGAATTAATGCGGGCTACTATACTCAAACTTTGTTTAGAAGAATATTTACTTCTTAAAACATTAGCCGAACTAGTCCAACGCAGCCCAGACACTCTGAGAACTCATTACATAAACCCAATGTTGGACGAAGGTTTGTTAGAACTCAAATATCCAGAGCAACTCAATCACCCGCACCAGGGATATAAGGCTGTACTGCTAGCCAGCAATTACAAACTGCTTAAATGATGGGTGTTTCCGCTTATCGAGCGTGTCATTCCACTATAATTTAATAAATAAGCGCCTTTAAAGTGGAACGTAAACTATCCACCAGTGAGTCTGAGCACAGATATGGTGAGAGTCCCGTGGAGGTTTTAAATGACAACAGTAACAATCTTACCTATATACGATGCTAGCAGTGAGAAGTCTTATCGTGCTGTTATGGAAGGGAACAGACCATGATTACTAAAGAAGAAATTACTATCAAAGTTCCCTTTGAGGTAGCAGAGGCATACCGTAATGCCACTGAAGAAGAACGCGAACAATTGCAACTCAAGATTGCGGCAATTATGCAGTCTCAATTCACAACGAAAAGAAAAGAGGCGATCGCCCGTCTGAGAAACACAATGGATAAAGCAAGCCAAGAAGCACAAGAGCGAGGATTAACGCCTGAGATATTAGAATCAATTTTGAGTAATGATGAATAATCGAAGGTTTGTTTTTGATACTAATGTGCTAATTAGTGCATTTTTATTTAATCAAAGCAAGCCACGTCAGGCATTCGACAAAGCTCAAGATATTGGCATTCTCATAATCTCCATTTCTGTCTTCTCAGAGTTAAGAGAAGTCTTATATCGTCCAAAATTTGATAAATATTTTATTGGAAAAAGACGGCAAGAATTGCTAGCAGAGTTAACAGAAACTGCTCAGTTTATTGATGTAAATGAACAGATTGAAGAATGCCGAGACCCAAAAGATAACAAGTATTTGGAATTGGCCGTGAGTGGTCAAGCAGAGTGTGTTGTTACCGGAGATTAATGATTTGTTAGTGTTAAACCCCTGGAGGAGTATTGAGATTCTGACTGTTCAAGAATTTTTGGATAAGTAGTTAGGCACTGCTACCAGTCTGGATCATCACTTCCACTTGCTAGTATTGCTCCTTCAAGATTGGTGAGAAATCCGGGTTAAAGAGTTTATCACCAACCACAAGACCAGCGATTACAAAACGCCAGACCTGGGCAAAGTCGGTGTTAATATCTGGATTGCTCCATTCAGCAGCGTGAGCAGGATGATGAAACCGGATTGTTGCATCAAAGATTGCCTTGGCTGCTCCATGTGCATCAGCAACCTGAAACTCTTGGCTGGAAATACCACTTTCAATGATCATAGCCAGTTGACTCACCAGTTCGTCAACGTGAGCTTGAACCACCCCTCGCGCTTCGTGTGCGATCGCACTATACGTAGCAAACAACTCCGGATCGTCCAGCACTTTTTGACGCTTGAGGGTCATGAGTTTTTGAAACCATCGTTGCAACCGTTCAACAGCAGAACCTTGTTCTTTTGCAATCACTGCTAGTGGTGCAGAAACCCGATGCAGCCACCTTTGGGCCACCGCATCACGCAAAGCTGCTTTGCTGGGAAAATGTCGATAAATTGTACCGTGACTAACCTCAAGAAAGCGAGCTACATCTACAACCGTCGCTTTTGCTGGACCGTAACGGCGTAAAACTTCTTCGGCTGCATCTAGAATTCGCTCTGGTGTCAACGTTGAATCACTCATGCTACCAGTCTATTACCTTTTCTCACTATCCAGCATCCCCATTTGCCCTGGATCATAGCGATCGCCAGCGACTGCATCTGGTGGGACGGCTGTCTCAATCCGAGCAAGTTCATCTTCGCTCAAGTGCAGATCCAACGCACCCAAGGCCTCATGCAATCGTTCGCGACGCCGTGCGCCAATCAGTGGAATAATATCTTTACCCCGAGATAGCACCCAGGCGATCGCCACCTGAGCAACTGTCGCATTCTGTTCTTGGGCAATTTGGCGCAAGGCTTCGACCAGTGACAAGTTTTGCTCCAAATTCTCTCCAGAAAAACGCGGCAAATGTCCCCGAAAATCCTGTGCTTGCTCAGAGCGTTCCTTTGACCAATGACCACTCAACAACCCCCGCGAAAGCACACCATACGCCGTGACTGCAATTCCCAGTTCGCGGACTGTTGGCAGAATTTCCGCTTCGATTCCCCGGCTCAAAAGCGAGTATTCAATTTGTAGCCAGGTGATTGGATGAATTGCATGGGCACGCCGAATTGTATCTACACCCGCTTCAGATAACCCAATGTGGCGCACATACCCAGCTTTAACCATTTCACTAATCGCTCCAATGGTTTCTTCTATCGGCACTGTGGGATCGACGCGCGCTGGCTGGTAAAGGTCAATGTAATCAGTCCCTAAACGTTTCAAGGTATACGCCAGGGCAGTCTTGACTGCGGCTGGACGACCATCAAAGCCAATAAAACTACCATCAGGCGATCGCTGCGCCCCAAATTTGACGGCAATGAAGACATCTTCCCGCCGCCTTCCACTGAGGGCTTCGTGCAGCAACATTTCATTGTGTCCCATGCCATAGAAATCGCCTGTATCGAGCAAGGTAATACCTGCATCCAGTGCTGTATGAATTGTCGCAATACTTTCTGTGCGATCAGCTGGACCATAAAAATCAGACATGCCCATGCAGCCAAGTCCAATTGCCGATACCGTTGGTCCGTTCGCACCTAGTTGACGTGACAACATAGTGATTTTTTTCTTTTTTCTTTTATGATGAATCTAGTGTAGCAGACAAATGACAAAAATCAATATCTGTCATTTATATGTTGATTCACAAATTCAATTATGTATGTTGACAGCAATTTCCTGACAAATGAGAATTACAAGACTAGTGCTGGTGAGATATTAAAGAAAAACATTATGCGTAAAGAGTATAACAAGCTGGTGCGCGATCGCATTCCTGAAATTATTCGCAGACATGGGAGTGAATGCGAATTTATGGAAATGTCAGAATCCGAGTATCATCAGGCATTGCGAGAAAAACTTCTTGAAGAAGCGCAAGAAGCTGCAACAGCAGAACCTCAAGAACTAGTGACAGAATTGGCTGACCTGTATGAGGTCATTGATACAATTATGAATCTATGTGATATTGATCGAGATTTAGTGTTAGCAGAGCAAGAAAAACGACGGATCGAGCGGGGTGGCTTTACTAGGCGAATCCGACTTTTGTGGACTCAGTAGAGATCAGAATAGTAAATAAAATGGCGTTGCTGAATCAAAGTATGAATATGCAATGCACGGTTATGTAGAGACGTAGCAATGCTACGTCTCTACAAGGAAACGGCTTAATGACACTAGACCGATTCTGGTTGTGCTCTGGTTGATTGGGGTTTAGAAGCAGAAATCTCCTCTGATCGCAGCAGTAGTTCATTGCCTTGCTCATCTCTGCAAATCAAAAACATGCCTAAGCTACGTCCATTGAGAAAACCACGAATTGTCACCCGTCTGCCATATTGGGGCATTCTGGGGTCGCTAACGTAGACTTTCTGCCTAACGCTAAAGACGGATTGGTTCTCCATAGTTCATTTGTACTACTGTACTAAATATATAGTACAGTAGTGAGAACAACAAGACCTTATACCAATTGGGAGCATCGGGATTTGGCAGATTTATTTGGTAGTGCGAGCATCTTGCTCGCTAGCTAGATATATCACGCGAGCGAGACGTGAGTGCAAAGCACACGCTTCGCGAACGCACTACTTATTCCAATTCAAATGTTGCAATCAATTGGGTATTGTGAAGAGGAACACCATCTCACCTACTTATAGAAATTTTGAAACAGTTTGAAAGCCTTATGATCCAGCGCTGTAGAGAGTTTGGCAGCCATGTCACTTCTTGTAATCCAATAAAAGGACTGTGGAAAACCAAATTCCTGCCATATGGTGTTGCTTAAATTTTCAATCTCTTGTGCAACAAGAACTTTCCCAGAAATACGATGATGAGTGATTGCATGAGAAAATTGACTTGGTAGTTCAGAAAGCTCAACTTGTGGTAAATTTGTCAAAATCCTTTTTGCTTCTAAAGCTTCATTTTCAGCAAGTAATGGAAACCCTATTGTTTTTGATAAGAAACCTTTTTTTCTCTCGATAATACCGATTGTATCAGTTGCTTTTCTCCAAACAAGTAGAGCAAATAACTCTACATTCACTGCCTCTCGGCGAGGTTTTTTGGGGGGACAAATATCGACACAATTGTTTGCAAAAGCTAAACACTGTTCTTGCAAGGGACACAAAGAACAAAGAGGGTTTGTTTTGCGGCAGATAGTTGCGCCTAACTCCATCATTGCCTCGTTGAAATCCCCAGGACGTTTGTCAGGAATCATGCAATTCACATAAGTTTGAATGGCTGATTGGCCTATAGAACTCCAAACATCCTGAGATAGAGCAAGCAAGCGACTCACCACCCGCACAACATTACCATCAACACAGGCAACTTTTTCATTGAAGCAAATGCTGGCAATCACCGCCGCTGTGTAAGGACCGCAGCCAGGTATTTTCAACCACTCATGGTATGACTGAGGAAAGCGACCATTAAGTTGCTCAATAATAAACTGCGCACCTTTCTTTAAGTTGCGGGCACGAGCATAATACCCTAATCCAGACCAGAGTTGCCGTAGTTTATCCTCGTTACATGCTGCCAGATCATGAACTGTAGGAAGATGCTTGACAAATTCTGAGAATTTTGGAACAACAACAGCCATAGTCGTTTGTTGACTCATGATCTCGCATACCCAGGTATGATAGATATCTCTCGTTAGACGCCAAGGCAGTAGTCTATGATGATGGTCGTACCAAGCAATGAGTTTTTCTGTTGTACAATGGTTCACTCTCAAACCTCTATTGGTGCTTGTCAAACACATTAAATTGAAGCAATTTTAGCTACGATTTTAGCCCTGTAGAAAAAGTGACTAACCTTTGGGCTATGTTCCCCTACTATTAATGGTGGTTGGAGATTTTGTGTAAAAATTTTTTTAAAATTTAATAATGATAACGAGCTTGCAAAAAATTTATCTCATCATTTTTTACTAGATACACAATTCGGTGTTCTTGTGTTAATCGACGAGACCAAGTATCAGGATCTATATATTTTAAAGGTTCGGGCTTGCCTTTACCTTTAAAAGGATCTCGACAAGCCTCAACAGCAAGATCTAAAGCTTTTTTAGCTACTCTTGGATCTGTTTCTACCCAAAATTTTAGGTCTTCTAAAAATTCAGGTTGGAACACCATTTTTCGTTTTGGAGTTGCGAGAACTTCTTCTTTTGGTTGGTTTTTGGGGTTCTTCTTTTTTGTCAAGTCCTAAGTCCTTACGAACATCTTCTATGCTTTGTGGTTCTAAAACTCCTGATTTTGCTCGGTTCAAAGCGGTTAGTAAACGTGCGGCATTACGTGGTGAGCGTAAAAGATGGGCAGTTTCTAAAAGACTAGATAGTTCATCAGCAGGTAGCAAAGCTACATCTTCAGCATTTCGCCGTTTAATAACTACGAAATTACGTTCTGAAGTAACTTTTTTGCATAGTTCAGACAAACAATTTCTTGCTTGAGTGTAGGTATAAGTATCGGAGATCATAATTATAGGAAACTCTCTTGTTGCACTCTGTAACGAAATCAAGCACATTTTTAGCTAAACTGTACAGGATTTCTGTACAAGTCTACACATAATATCGTAACACGATAACAGAAAAACTTGTTTTCATGGTAGGGTGATTCGCAGTTCTAGTAGCCTGCTTTGATTAAATACCAGTATCTTTTGTGAAAATTCAATCGCTGGTTCCATGGAATACGCCTAAAAAGCTCTAATGTGTCCCTGCTTGACACCTTTGCTAGATTATCTGCATTCATCTTTGTGTTAAGTTTTTATACAACGGTGAGCTTGCACCTGATACGATGATGAACCGTCGCGGGTGATGCAGCTAGTGCAAAAATAGACCGTCATGGAAAAGCAAAGGTTCGTATGCAGATTTTAAATATAAACACGACAAAACGGCGATAAAGTCTTCTTTTTCAGCGCTTAAAAGCTTAATATTTATTGTCTCATTTCGTTTGCTTTCTCTTATGCTTGACAAATTCCGAGAATTTTGGCACAACAACAGCCATAGTCGTTTGTTGACTCATGATCTCGCATACCCAGGTATGATAGATGTCTCTCGTTTGACGCCAAGGCAGTAGTCTATGATGATGGTCGTACCAAGCAATGAGTTTTTCTGTTGTACAACGATTCACTCTCAAACCTCTATTGGGTCCAATATCAATTCTGGCAGTACAAATGACTGCACTCTTAGCTATAATGCCTTGATTGCGATCGCCAGCATACTGCCCAGCGGTTTCCCTTCTAGCAGGTTGGTTGGTAGGACGCATCGGATACTACAAACTATAGTTCTTAACTCATAAGAGTATAAGAGCAGTTCTAACCTCTCATCTTGGAGTTACCACTATAAAGGATTTTCTCCCGGTTTTTAACAACCAGCAAGGTAAAACTATATCGATAGGTTTAATGACATCGACCGTGAAAAGCTATTTGAATTTCCGACTTTTTCCCCACCTTCTTGTTGGCCTATTCTCAATGAATTTGGTTGCAACCTGTAATGTTAATTATGCAGAAGGTAGAAATGTAACTACCACAAAAATTGCTTATGGAGCCAAGGAAGGACAATTAAGAGACCAGGGAAGGTTACGCACCTACTATCTTTATACTCCAAAATCTTATAGTTCTCATCGTCCAATGCCCTTGGTTATGGTGTTTCATGGGCATGGTGGCAGTGGTCGTTCCATTGCTCATGTTTCTCGCTTTAACGATTTAGCAGAGCAAAAAGGGTTTATTGCAGTCTATCCAGATGGCATTAACCAAGAGTGGAGTCTCAGAGGTAGTTCTCAAGGACATGTTGATGATGTTGCATTTGTTTCTAACCTAATCGAACATCTTCAACAAACTAGAAATATTAACAGTCGTAGAATCTATGCTACTGGCTTCTCAAAGGGTGCAATTCTTGCACAAGCTCTCGCGTGTAGGTTACCTAATAAAGTAGCTGCTTTCGGATCAGTGGCTGGTGCTCTTCCGGCACGCATTAAACCCAGTTGCCAGTCTCGAACTCCCGTATCTATGCTGATGATCAATGGCACAAATGATCAATCAGTACCTTATCATGGAGACGGCAGCGATCAGCGAGGAGCACTGATTTCTGTTCCTGCAACGGTAAGCTTTTGGCGAGAACATGATGGATGTCCCTCATCTGGGCAACACCAGATTGTAGATTCGGATTCACGCGATGATATCAAAGTCAGAATCTCTCGCTACTCAGGTTGTAAAGGGGGTTCAGAAGTCTTCTTAGCATCTGTAGTCAATGGTGGACATTTTTGGCCTGGTGGTGCTTCAACTGATGCAACCACTCAAAGAGTTAACTCAAGTCTTGGTTTTAACGCCAGCAGGACAACTTGGAACTTTTTTCAACGACATAGTTTACCTGACTAGACCAGTTTGGTAAGCTGTCATGCTTAAAAGTTACCTTTTTCTTGGATAAGACTATTGACCGATGACTGTTAACTGTTGATAGTTAACAGTCATGCAATTACTCATAAATATGACTTATGACTAATCTTCCATCACTTCAAACAGAAACAATTTGGGCCATTTTAAACGAAGAAATTGATGATGCCACAGTGAACCGATTAGTCTGGTACTATTTAGGCTATCGCTATGATTCCTCAAATGAACAGTGGAACACTACAGAAGTTCCCCAAGAATGGCGAGACGAGTATCCAGAACCGCCAGATTTTATCAATAGTCGCCCGGCAACAGTCAAACTTACACGTTCGATTCCTCCAGAGAACAAACAATTACTCAAAGAGCAACTTGGTTTCAAAGGTTATAAAATTGGTGAATTTGGTCCTCGACAGACTCGAAGGGCAACAGCTGCCAATTGGTTATTAAGTTACATGCAGCAAAATAGTGGTAAATTTTGAAACTTGAGAAAATATCTCTTTTTAATAACAATTTATTCCCGAAGACTGAGGTACTCATCTTTAAATTATTTCTACAGAGCGATTGGCTAACTTGTGTCTTTGAAAAGATAATAATCAACAATAGATAAGCATAATTCAATATCAATCTCACGGTTCTACGGATAATTGGCTATCGCTTCCAGTTACTATATTTTATCAATAGATATGTGATGAAGTGACTTGAAACTATGCTTATTTATTGCATTATATAGTTTATATCTTTTGACAAGAATATGGCAAAGCCAATTGAATTTAATCTATTCGCACCCTACAATAAAGCAGCGGCACTCATTGGTTCTTTTTCAAATTGGGAACCAATTCCAATGGAAAAAGGCGATGACGGTTATTTTCGTACAACAGTTGAATTAGAAGATGGTGATTATCAATATAAATTTCGTGTCCAATCAAAATCGTGGTTTTTTGAACCAGATCAATGGGTTGATGTCACAGATCCCTACGCCACTAATATTGATGAATTAAGTGGAAAAGATAACGGCGTTATCCGAATCAAAGATGGGGAAAGAATTGTCGATACCTATGTCTGGCACCATGATGACAAACCCTTACCAGCAGACCACGAATTAGTCATTTATGAATTGCATGTTGCAGACTTTTCTGGTGGTGAAGATGATCCTTACGCAAGAGGAAAGTACAAACACGTTGTTGAAAAGCTAGATTACCTGTGTGAACTGGGTATCAATGCTATTGAACTCATGCCAGTTAAAGAATATCCTGGCGATTATAGTTGGGGTTACAATCCCCGTTACTTCTTGGCGACAGAATCAAGTTATGGTTCAACTGCTGAGTTAAAAAATCTTATTGATGAGTGCCATGCCAGAGGAATTCGCGTAATCATGGATGGCATTTATAATCATTCAGAAGCATCAAGTCCTTTAACACAAATCGACCACGATTATTGGTATCACCACTCTCCCCGTGACCCAGGTAATAGCTGGGGACCAGAATTTAATTACGAGTTCTACGATGAAAAGTTAGAAACCTACCCTGCACGCAGATTTATTGGTGATACAGTCCGTTTCTGGATAGAGGAATATCACATTGACGGTATTCGCTACGATGCGGCTAGGCAAATTGCTAACTATGACTTCATGCACTGGATTGTTCAAGAAGCTAAAAAAACGGCTGGTATGAAGCCTTTTTACAACGTTGCCGAACATATCCCGGAAACCACCAGCATTACTAATGTGGATGGACCAATGGACGGATGCTGGCATGATAGTTTTTACCACACCATGACTGCACATCTTTGCGGTGACGCCTTTGATTTAGAACAACTCAAAGATGTTATCGATTGTAAACGTCAAGGCTTTCTGGGTGCAACTAATGTTGTGAATTACCTCACAAACCATGACCATAACCACCTCATGGTAGAGTTGGGCGATCGCAACATTTTTGATGAGGAAGCCTTTAGACGTGCTAAGTTGGGCGCTGTGATACTCATGACAGCTGTTGGTGTACCTCTCATGTGGATGGGTGAAGAGTTTGGTGAGTACAAACCAAAAACTCAAGAATCAGCAAAAATTGATTGGACGTTGTTGAAGAATGACTTGAATCGTGGCTTGCTTGAATACTACAAAGGCTTAACCCACCTGCGCAAACAGAACCATGCCCTTTACACAGAAAATATTGACTTTATCCACGAAAATCCAGAGGCGAGAGTTTTTGCTTACAGCCGATGGAATGATGAAGGTTCTCGTGTTGTAGTCGTAGCTAATTTTTCAGAAAATTTCTTAGCTGGCTATCAGGTTCCTAACTTCCCTGCTAGTGGCACATGGCATGAGTGGACAGGCAATTATGACATTGAATCTGGGGATGATGGGATTATGATTGACATCGGACCCTATGAAGCGCAAGTTTTTGTTTGGCAATAACTTTTCTTGAGTGTGAAAACCCATACATCCTAATTAAAAGCAAAGCGGTATCTTTCTCAAGGTGCCGCTTTTGACTAATGATTCATTGATGAAGAAATAAAGAAGAGTGTAAAAACTGTGTTATTGAACTATTCAAAATACAAACAAGACCATCTCATTTAATCCATTTTTGATGAATAGGACAATAGTCAGGACAACTCTCTGCCTCTTTTGTAAGAACAAGAGACGGTTGGACCGCACACTTGAGATAACGATTGCTTGAAAAGAATTGACAGTTTTTACATTGCACTTTATTTAAAGAGTTTGTCGTAGCAATCATCCGATCCATTGCAACCGTTCTTAACTTAGAGAGCATCAGAAACAAACCAGTCCAACCAATGACAAAGCCAATTGGGAAAAAAGCCATCATTAAATCGGATGTTGGTATACTACTATTTGGTTTAACTTCATTCAGCTCAACTACAGACTGATGACCAGGATAAAAAGTCTGGTTTGATACTACATTTTTGTACTTAATATCCATATTATTCACCTGATTAATTTGTGAGAGCTATAAAGATTTCTACATATCTCATGTCTACCCTTCTAAGTAGTCAATGACTAAATAAAGCACTAAAATAAAACCATTTAAGAATTCGGCATAAATCAACACAAGATATGCGTATGCAATGTAACATCATTTTTGACAATCTTACATTTACCTAAGTGGAGATTTTGAGCACTTTCTTCAAGTTTTTTAGACTACTTACAAGCTATCTTAAGATGTAGCAAAAGAAAAAAAAATGCATCTCTGTCAAGAGAGTCGCTTATAGTTAAAGCATATCTATCCGAAGAAGTAATTTCTCTTAAAAATACAGCAAGTAGATTTAATTTTTGTTATAATACACGCCATTGATAATTGTCAATTTAGTGAAACAATCTTAGAAGTAGAGACTTTTTAAATTAAAATATACACATCTTAAATCAATTTAAGAATTTCTTTTTAGAAAAAATACGTCAGCCTCTTTGGTAAAGATAAGATTCAAAATTAACAGTAAAAATTCAGCTTAAAGGCAACTAATATATAGCAGTCCGTTTAGGAGTTGTAAAAATCAAAAGTCTCAGAAACCCGGTTTCTCATTTTTAACGAATGATTTAGGATTGCCATAGCACTTCTATTTGATGTATAAGAATTTAGAAACCTCAAAACCCCAGTTTATTAAAATTTCCTAAGCTTATTGCTTCTTACCTAGCCCCTTTGGGGAGGGAACAGGAAACAGGAAAAAGATTAGGTTCGATTGATACAATCTGCTTTGAGGCAATTTTGTAGGAGTGACGCCTGTTGATACAGAACTATACTGGACGAAGACAAGCCGCATGACATCAGTTGTCTTGGCGGTATTCGCTTCAAACAAGGAATATACAAGGTGGCTCATACTTTTTTACTCGAACCAGGACGTTGGACTTTACAAGGCAGTTGGCTGGAACGTCATGGTATACCAATTCGTGTCAAAGGTATGACTTTGGTTGTTTGGAATCGAGATAACTGGTTCACTATGGCAACCAAGATAATATTTCCGGATAGCGAACATCCGGAAATTGCTTTGCAGTATAAAGGACATCTAGCTCATGGAGAGCGTCAATATTCTTTCTTACTTCAGCACAATCTTTTAGGGCAGATAGAAGGTGAAGGTTGGATTGGGCCAGAGACTATTGTGCAACATTACTGGGTACTAGGTGCTCATCAACGTCGTAGTGGATTTGAAACTCTACATCGAGTTTCCAATAACACATACTGCTTAATCAGTGGCATGATGACTGGTCATTTTTTATCAAGCACAATCGAAGCCAATTTAGAGCGACAGTTAAGTTAAGGAAGGGGGACAGGGAGGACAAGGG
>JAJPJF010000237.1 GCA_021324415.1 Nostocales cyanobacterium Centralia_MAG_434 | reverse complement strand
TAGACCAACCTCAGCACTCCAGCAATCCTCAGACAGAGCCTGTGACATTAATACTTCCTGTCGCTCAACCTCTAACAGAAAATCCTAATAATCCTCAGTCACCCGCTTCACAGCACCTACTAACTCGCATGAACGTAGTCATAGAGGATGCTTTACCCCCAAATCAGCCTTTCTATAAGGCTGATTGGCTGTCATCTAAGGCACTCATTGCTACGGGAATTTTAGCCTCAGGAGGATTGTTAGCTTGGTTCAACTGGCACCGTTTCACACCTACACCCACATCTTCGACCAATGAACCTAAAACCACTCCCATACCCTTACCCATTACCAAAAACAAATCCAAAAAGGTTGCAAAGCCCTCAAACATTGCCAAACCCATACATATGCCAAATATCACATTTCCACCACTTATCGAGCCCACACCTAGTAAAGTAGAACCACCACTCCCAGAACCAAAATTTGATTATCAGCCACCAAGTACCGATATAAAAAATAAAGCAAATAACCGCAAGCAGTCAAAACCCAGACCTACATCTGCACCCTCACCAACAGTCTTATCTACAGTCACACCTACTGACACTCTTACTCCAGCACCCACGCCAGAAGCAACACCTACTCCCACTTTTACACCAATACCGACTCCGACACAAACACCACAGGCTGAAGCAACACCTAACTCCACTTTCTCTCAAACAGCAATACCGCAAGCACAAGCAGCACCTAATTCCACTTTCTCTCCAAATGGAATAGTCGTACCAACTCAGGAAAGAGATTTGTATCATTAAATACTGCTTAACTAGAAGAGGCTGCTACTTTCAGGGAAATTTCTGGATCTCCAATACCTGTTTCAAGAAAAGACTGACCATTGATCATGGCCTCAGTCTCTCTTGGAGATACTGACTTACGCCACAATGGATTACATTCTGGTAGGTTAAAATTCTACTATGTTGTTTATACACAACCTAATAGTAGGCTAACAATTTTTTTATCTTTAATTAAAGAGTTACTTAAGCTAATTACACAAAAAATATGGTGATTTAATATTGTGTGAATACTCTATAGGTCGTTAGATGAATGATTGAAGTTGAACATTTGAGTAAACAATACGGCTCTACTCACGCGATTACTGATGTCACGTTTAACGTAGAACCAGGAGAAATTTTAGGGTTGTTGGGACCTAATGGCGCTGGAAAAACAACCACAATGAGAATTCTGGCTGGCTATTTACCAGCAACAAGTGGCACTGGGCGAATTGCTGGCTTTGATGTCCATGAGAATTCTTTGGCTGTACGCCAACGGATTGGCTATTTGCCAGAAACACCACCGTTATATCTTGAAATGACGGTTGAGGGATTTCTGCATTTTGTCGCCAGAATTAAGGGAGTGCCAGCAGGCGATCGCACAAGAAAAGTCAGAACGGCTATAGAACGCTGCAACTTACAGGACAAAAAACACGTCATTATTCGCAAACTGTCCAAAGGATATCGTCAAAGAGTCGGGATCGCTCAAGCGATCGTCCACGATCCACCAGCAATCATTCTGGATGAACCCACTGTTGGACTGGACCCCCGCCAAATCATTGAAGTGCGAAATTTAATTAAAAGCCTTGCTGGTAGTCACACAATCATTCTTTCGACACACATTTTACCAGAGGTGAGTATGGTCTGTAGCCGAGTAGCAATCATTAATCGTGGCAAAGTTGTAGCAACAAATACGCCTGAAAATCTTATGGCTCAGTTAACAGGTGGTTCAGGATATGAGCTGGAGATTGAGGGAGATGCAACTTTAGCCAAACAGATACTGCACAAAGTAACAGGTGTGAGTTTGGTAGAATCCATTCCTACAGCCACGTCAGCTGCACAAAACCGCACTCATCTGCGGGTGATATCACAAGCAGGAACTGAACCAGGACGAGATATTGCAGCGGCGTTAGTGCATGCAGGATTTGGCTTACAACAGATGCAGCGTGTGAGTGCCACTCTAGAAGATGTCTTTTTACAACTGACAACTGAAGAAAAAAATTTGGAGACTGAAAAACAAACAACAGAAACTAAGGAAGAAGAGGCCGCATAAATACATGGGTGTTGTACTGAGTAATATTATTGCCATTTACCGTCGAGAGCTACAGAGTTATTTTGTATCGCCTTTTGCCTATGTGATTGCTGCCGTTTTTTGGTTCATAACTGGGCTATTCATGGTCATGATTTTGCTAGGACCAAATGGAATTTTGGCCTTTGCTAATGCAAAAGATTTAGAGGCTCAACAATACGGTATCCCCTTACCACCAATAGATTTTGCGTACGAGTTTGTGCGAGCGTTCTTAGATAGTATGGGGTCACTTTTGTTATTCGTACTGCCTATTCTCTCGATGGGACTGTATGCAGAAGAACGCAAGCGCGGCACTTTGGAACTATTAGCCACATCGCCAGTGACCAATTGGGCAGTAGCTGTAGGTAAATTATTGGGCGTACTAACATTTTTTATAACGATGGTTATGCCTTTGCTCGTTTTTGAAGCGATCGCTTTGAACGGAGCAAGTCCACCAATGTCTCCAACAATTCCTTTGCTGGGTCATTTTGCACTCATCTTGCTAGCAGCAGCAATTTTGTCATTAGGAATGTTCATTTCCTCTTTGACAGATAGTACAATTCTCTCTGCTGTTCTCACATTCGCAGTGATTTTATTACTAGTGTTTATTGATGTCATTGCCAAAAGTATCAGTGGTCCCTTTGGAGAAACCCTGGGTTATTTGTCATTGTTGAGGCACTATAACACTATGATTCAAGGAATTATGGATACCAGCAGCCTGATTTTATTTGCCAGTTACATCTTTTTAGGTATCTTTCTCACGGCTCAATCAATTGATGCATTACGCTTTCAACGGCAATAGATAGAGTTAGGAGTTGATTTCATCATCAAAATAAAATGAAGACTATTGCTAATAAGAGACTTTGGAAATATCTGTTTTTGCTTGGACCATTCCTAATTGCTGCAGGTGTAACAGTTGGGTTGGTGTCAGGGAGTTGGGGAGCAATTCCATTGGCATTCGTGATTGCGGGAATTGTTGTCATTGGTTTTTGGCTAGTACTGCAAAGCCAGCAGAATCAGTGGTGGGGACGTCGTTCTACTCAAGTTGGTGCTAACGCACTGATCGCGACTTTGGCAATGTTGACAATTTTGGGGTTGATCAACTTCCTGGGTACTCGCTACCATGTACGAACAGACCTCACAGAAACTCAGCTATTTACCCTTGCTCCTCAGTCACGCGAATTAGTGCATTCCTTGAAACAGCCAGTGAAGGTATGGGTGTTTGATAGTTCTCCTAATTCCATAGACCGAGAATTGCTAGAAAATTATCGGCAGCAAAGCTCAAAATTTCAGTATGAGTACGTCGATCCACAAGCTAGACCAGGACTAGCGGAAAAGTTTGGCGTTAAAGACCGAGGAGAAGTTTACCTGGAATCTCAAAATAGAAGGCAGTTGGTGCAGGTTGTCAACGGTAATGAGCGCTTATCGGAAGTGCGGTTAACAAATCGTCTGCAACAAATGACGAGTTCTACTCAGGCTAAAGTTTACTTTCTTCAAGGTCACGGCGAACACCAACTTACAGCAGGTGAGGGTGCAATATCACAGGCAGTCCAAGCATTAAATGACAAAAATTACACATCCTCAACACTGAACCTCACAGAAAAGTCAACTGTTCCTCAAGATGCTACTGTTGTGGTAGTTGATGGTCCAAAACGAGCACTGTTTGATAGCGAAGTCTCAGCCTTACAAGATTATTCAAATCGTGGTGGTAATTTGCTGCTGATGATTGATCCTAACACTGATCCTAAACTCAACAGTTTGCTGACCGATTGGGGTGTGAAGTTAGATAATCGTTTGGCAGTAGACATCGCTGGAATACAAGAATTAGGTCCTGCTGTCCCTGTAGTGACAGAATATGGCAAACATCCTATTACCAAAGATTTTAAGAATGGCATTTCTTTTTATCCCTTGGCACGTGCAGTAGATACTCAGCCACTTGCTGGCGTACAAGCTACTCCTCTACTGTTGACAAAACCCTATCCTAAAAGTTGGGCAGAAAGTGACCAAAAAAGCGAAAAGTTGGAGTTTCATGAAGGACGCGATCGCAAAGGTCCTTTAACTTTGGGTGTTGCTTTAAGTAGAAAACGACTCGACAAAGCCAAGCCTGCACCAAGCAAATCTGTAACTTCAACTCCAACTCCATCGTCAAAACCTACAACCCTTACTAGTCCAACTTTATCAGCATTGCCAACCACAAAGCCAACAAAAGTACCAATCACCCAAAGCACAGCCACTCCTCCTTCTCCCCTCTCTCCTGCCCAAAACGCAACTGAGTCACGGATGGTAGTTTTTGGAAATTCTGACTTTGCTACAGATGGCTTGTTTGGACAACAGCTAAATGGAGATGTATTTCTCAACTCAGTAACTTGGTTGAGTCAGCAAGATCAACAACTCCTGTCAATTCGTCCTAAAGAGGCAAAAAATCGACGCATTAACCTGACAACAGAGCAAGCCCGTCTTTTAACATTACTGTCTCTGTTAGTATTACCTCTTATTGGCTTGACAGCAGCCGGCATTCTTTGGTGGCGTAGAAAATGAAATTACAGCGGACAACTTTAATTTTGATATTGTTAGCGCTGGGCTTGGGCGGTTTTGTATACTTTTACGAAATTAAAGGTGCAACTCAGCGAGAGGAAATTAAGGATAAAAAGCAGCAAATATTTTCTTTTAACGCTGCTGATGTTCAGTCTTTCATAGTAAAGACTAAAAAGTTGACACTCACCTTGGAACGGGTCAATAATTCTGGCACAACGAAGTGGCTGATCCAATCTCCAATAGTTGCACCTGCAAATGATGCGATTGTATCCTATCTGATGGATACCTTAGTAAAAGGTAAAGCTGAACAAACTATATTGAGCAGTACTAATCAGCTTGCAGAATTTGGTTTAGAACAACCGCAAGCAACAATCGATGTGAACCTAAAGAATCAAAAAAGCCATAAGTTGATTTTGGGTAAGCCAGATTTTAATCAGCACTTCATCTATGCTATCGCTGACCCTACAACTAAACCAGATGGAAAAATATCTGTACTTTTGGTATCTACAGATTTTAAGAACGCAGTCAATCGAGAACTCTCAGAGTGGAAGCAAAAATAAAAAAATTAACCCCTGAATTTATAAAAGAAGACTCATATCTTCTAGTTTAATCATTAGAAAAATTGGAATTGGATTGGTTGATTAATAAATCAATCACTTTTCTATTCTTTCTATGAAAATTTAATAATTCTAAATAAGCAAATGGGACTACTATAGGCCATAAAATAGCAGCTATAGTTAAAATACTACCGAAAATAAGGCGGTTTTCTGGCGACTTCATATCTTCATCTTTCAAAAAGAAGTTTAGCCACTCTATAAAGAAACGACACAAGAAGCCAAAGTAGCCAAGCATTGCTAGATAAATGATAAGTTGGTTCACCATGATGATTTGTTAATAGTAAATGTGTTAGATGTAACTTGATTTATTGTGAATTTTACTTGTTGCTCTTAAGTTAAAAAATATCTAATATTTATTTATTAATTTTTTTGCACAGCGTAATAATATCTATTTTAATTAAAGTAACTTGAATATTCTTGTGTTTTTGTATAAATTTAGTTTTTTTAGAACTTCATAAGGAAAGAATTAATTATGCTTGAAAATAAAATTAATTATATTTAAAACCTATAAAATAAACTTATCGAATATGTTAACATTACACATAAACGCTAGTTTCTAACCTACCCTGCAAGTTTTTTATGAAGTGCTGAAACATCTGCATTAAACGAAGGCAATAAAAACCTTGTCTCCTCCTATTGAAGATGCACAAGGGACAGGCAGATCATAACTCAATACCACTTATCTAATACAGTTACCTGCCGGGAAAACCGTCTTTTGCTATAACTACAGCCCTATCTTACTTCTATAAGTCGGTGAACCCTAATAAACAATAAACTAGGTTTATGATGACTTACTTTTGCTTTTGAAGCTGATTTCTCCGTTGAGCAAAGAGGAAAGTTTGCTTTATGGATCATCGGTTATTGGTCATTTCTAATACTAAGAACCAAGATTAATCTCGGATAGTAGTAGAATAGTTTCTGTCTCCTTTTAAAAAAAGGGGTTTTTCAAAAATTTTTTGTAATAAAAAGTATTTAATCACTACTTAGTCAAGTATAACTATCTAAATTGTAAGTGTCCACACTATGAAAAATATAAGCTACCGATGAGAAGGAGTCAGAATTGTTGATGAGCCCTCAATATGGTAATCAAGCAGAGGTTATTCTGCTGGACATTGAAGGAACCACAACTCCTGTTGAGTATGTTTTTGGGGTCTTGTTCCCATTTGCTCACGCACATGTTGAATCGTTTCTACAAACACACAGTCAGGATAGCGCAGTAATCGATGATCTCAAGCAGTTACGACAAGAGTATGAAGCTGATGTGGCAAAGGGTCTCTCTGTCCCAATGTGGGAAGATAAGTCAATACTTGCAGCTGTTCCTTACATCCAGAACTTAATAGCAATTGATCGTAAGTCTACAGGACTAAAGTCTTTACAGGGCAAAATTTGGGAGCAAGGCTATCGTTATGGGACACTGCGATCGCAAGTCTTCAACGATGTCAAACCTGCATTTGAACGTTGGACTCGTGCAGGTAAACGGTTGTTTATCTTCTCATCAGGAAGTATTCAAGCACAACAACTTTTGTTTCAGAATACAGAAATGGGAGACTTAACAGGATTTTTAAGTGGTTACTTCGATACGGAAACAGGGCCAAAAAAAGAGCCTGATAGCTATCATAAAATTGCCCAAGCCATTGGGGCACCAGCTGTCAACATTCTTTTTATTTCAGATGTGACAGATGAATTACGGGCAGCTCAGGCTGCTGGGATGCAAACACTTTTTTCTCAAAGACCAGGAAATCATTCAACAGATTCGAAAGGATTTCCGGCGATTCAAGACTTTAATAGTATTTGACATTTTACGAGCAGTATGATTTTTTTCTTTGCTCACCACGAGGTCAAAAAATTCCACCCTTCTGCTTCTTCTGGTATGGTTGTTTTTTTCTGCTCAACTAAATTATCATACTCTCCTGAATCTACCCATTTCAGTAACTCGCCAACCCGCATCACTACCCAGGAAAGCTGATGTTCTGTATAACTTAATATTTTTGTCAGCTTATCCATACTATCAAAGTTATTGGATGCAAACTCGCGAGCTTGAAGAAGGAAATCTTCAATGACAGTAGCAGTCAAATATTCATTTGGTAAACCTGCAAGTTTCATGAGTGCAGTAGTTGCTACGTTAATATCCTGACACGCAAGCATTCCAGCACGGTCAGCAGTGAACCTAGCCATCATCAGCCAATTATACAAAGCCAACTCCATTCCACTAGCAACCAAGCCACCAACTCCGAGTGTGGTACTGCTTAACACATTTTTCAAGGTTGGCATAACAAATGCCATTTGGTGATAGATCATATGTTGACTTTTGATATGAGCAATTTCATGACCTAAAACGTAAAGCAACTCATTTGAGCTAAGCCACTCCATTCCATCTAAATTGATCCCGACAATAGGTTTTTCTACCCCAATAACATAAGTGGAGATGTGACCTCTTCCCCTAAACAAATACAGTTCAGGAAGTGAAGCAACATCGAGAATTTGGCAAGCTTCTACAAGAGCTTGGTGTAATTCGGGGAAATTACGGGTGGTGACTCTGATATCACTGCCAAGACTTTGAAGCCGCAGTAGGCGATCAATACCATATTCGTTAATTTTTTTCAGCAGTAGGGAGACACCAGGCATCTTTTGCAAAGAAGCTAAGGCTTTACGATCAAAGGGGTGTTCGTAAGCTTCGGAACTCAGTCCAGTTAATATTTTTCTTGTCATAGATTTTGATCTTTCACTAGAACAGTCCTGAGTGCTAGACGCTGAATTTAGTCTTAGTATAAGAAGTTCAAGATTTGTTGTACAGCACGTTGACTACTGCGAATCGCACCCTCCATGTAACCGCGATACTCCACAGGCGCGGTATGTTCACCAGCAAAGAAAATTCGACCAGCGGGCATTGTTAATAGTGGATTAAAGCGATGCAAGTCTCCTGGTCTGAAGTAACAGTAGGCACCTTGTGCCCACTCATCAGTACTCCAGTTGTATGAATAAGAGGAGATAGTCTCAGGTGCATCGGGATAAATAGCACGCACTGTTGCTACGGCCAAATCACTTGCTTGGTCAGTCAGATCTAAACTGGGCGTACCGCCACTGAAACAGGAGAGAATCTTGTTTGTTCCTATCTGGGCGAAGGTAGGCTCCCAAATAGCATGGTAGTTACCCTCCACTAACACAATCCCAAAGTTTGGCTGTGACCAGAAGTGATATGGGTATTGTAGTAGTGTCTTGACCACACCACCATAGGGTAGACTAGAAATTGCCTCTCGTTGTGCATCTACAAGCGGTGCCTCAATTGGGATATGACGGAGTACGCTCCAGGGAATTGTCACTAAGACAATGTCAGCCATCACTTCAACCGCACTGTTTTCTGTCTCAACAGTGACACTTATAGTGTCGTCTGTCTGCTGAATACGGCGTACAGGACTATTAGTGTGAACCCGCTTCCCCAATCGTTGAGCTAGGGCGTTAACCAAACTTGAACTACCATGACGAACACGCATATTAAAGCTACCCTGAACACCAGGATAGGCAAAAAAGCCTGGACCAATCAACTCTGGATCAGTTGCAAACAGGGAATGAGCCTGCAACTTAGCAATCCGACGTCCAAAGGCTGAGATTGCTCTTTCATCTAACCACTCATCAAGGGTTTGGAGCGGATCTTGTTGATTGTCAACTAGATTTTGCAGATCAGTGTATAAATTGTCCAAGGCAACACCTTGTTCGTTATTTAAGGATTTCCGATTGTAGAGTCTCCCATCGAAGAACCAGTAGAGATCATCAGGAAATTGGCAGGCTGGATCAAGTTTAAGGTTGAATTCGGCTACGTAAGCTTTAAAAGCAGTATGGTTTTCATCTACAAACTCAGCGCCTAAGTCGCCGTACTGTCCTGCACCTAGTTGAACTGTATAAACTCGACCACCTAACCGCTGTTGTGCTTCAAAAACCTGGACATCCAAGCCTGCGCGTACCAGTTCATAGGCTGCACTGAGTCCTGCCAGTCCTGCACCAACAATAATAATTTGGTGTCCCATAAATTCCTCATGAACAGGAAATCACCCTTAGCGCCCAAACAGAGAAGAAAAATATTCCTCAGTGGGCTCTTGTCTAGAAACACCATTCAATTCATGGCGTAGCTTTGAAATTGCTGTGTAAATTTGCTTGCGTGCGCGATTAGTTGCTCCAATTGGCTGATGTTCAGGTAGTGCATGCCATGGAGTGTATGACAAGTTTTCGCAAAATTCCATTTGCTCAGGTGAGTCAAAGGTCTGAGGAGGAATTATGATAGTAGCTACTTTGTGATATGGAGATTTCCACTCAATTGTTGCATCTTCAATTGGCATTTTTTCCGCATCTGTTTGAAACTGAATTAAAAAATCAAATTGAGCTTCTTTACTCTTTAAATGCTCTATCATTGCTTCACGCAGATAGTTGGGAGAGCGAGAAGCTTTTCTTCCAGAAAGATTATCAGTAGAGGGTTTGGTGGAAAACTTAATGGCGCGATCGCCAAATTTATAAGCTGTCATACTCCAATATTGAATCTCCAGTGGACTGACAACCTTTTTATTAAAAGCTGAGATTGCAATTTTGAACTCATGCAAGCGCCATTGGAAAGGATTGAACCCAGGTAAGAAAAACTTTAATGGTAAATTACCTTTTGCTTCTATAACATCTGCAAAAAACTTAACATAATCGTCTAGGTTTCGAATAGCAAACACCGGATTGTTGACCAAAACAAAGTCGTGAGTTTTTTGTTCATCTGGTAGCAGCTTTTCACCTTCGACACCAATGAGTTTAATTGCCATTCCGCGAGCATCAGCTTTGTAATCTGGTTTGATATTTCCTGAAGAATTGGAAAAGCGAATACAGGCAGTAAACTTCTTACCAGGTTCTTGGAAAACCCCAACCCTCATATCTTTGGTGATATTAGGCTCAACGATAAATTCACCTTTAACACAACCATGATGTTTTGCATGAGCATCTCTGCGAGCTGGTCGTTCGCCAGCTTGATAGTTTTGCTCTATCTGTTGTCTCGTCATCTGCTCAATTGCTTGGATTGCAGACTCCTCAGTTGCAGATGGATATTCCTTACCAAGTTCTAATCTATTAGACATAGAGTTTTGTTGGGAAGTCGAAGTTTCAGTTATCAGCTTATATCAATTTTCTAATCTCAATTTTAAAAATGATTGTTATATATAACTCCTTTAGTCTTTTATCTTACTTTGACACGAAACCGAATGAAGCCGTAAGAATTAGGTGGACTACCAGGAGCGATGACAGTGGGTAAAGCATTTGGGTTATTCACAACATTGATAACAACAGCACCGTTATTATTATTGCCTGAACAACTAGCAGGTAGTGTTTGACCAGGGGAGTAGAACTGTCCGCGATCACCATCAGCAACATTGGTGAGATAAAAGCTAGGTTTAGTAGGCAACTTTGTAGAATCGAGTGCAAGTGCCATACCCTGATCAGCGCCAGATAAACCGCCATCTGTAGGAGTTAGGCCATTAAAGGCTGTGGGTATGAAAATCGTGTTATTGGGTATAAGGTCACAGATACTAACATTTGTAGCATTGTTTACACCCTTAGAAAGGAAGTATATGGTGTATTCCAACTCATCCCCTGGTTTCACAAATCCTCCATCAATGACACCTCGCAAATACGTAGAGGTGGGGGTTGGCCAATTGAGGTCATTATCCTCTGTACTTTTCGGGTCGTGAACATATTGATTGAAGGGAATATTGTTTATCGCAGTAATGCGTTTCACTAGCAATAACTTTGGTGTGCCTGATACATACGCAAAGGGATTAACAGTGGTGGTAACACCTGCAGTGACATTCA
This sequence comes from Nostocales cyanobacterium Centralia_MAG_434, assembly GCA_021324415.1. Classification (GTDB taxonomy): domain Bacteria; phylum Cyanobacteriota; class Cyanobacteriia; order Cyanobacteriales; family Nostocaceae; genus JAJPJF01. The sequence continues at coordinate 1,102 of JAJPJF010000237.1, read as the reverse complement.
CTCCTGAAGCTTGATTATCCTTGGTGCTATCTGGGTCTAAAGTTTCTATTGTTCCAGAAAGAGGAGTGACTACGACCTTATAACCAGTTCCGACAGTAACGTTATTGAAAGTGTAAGTACCATCGGCAGCAGTGGTAGTAGAAGCAACTATATTGTTGCTGCTATCTTTGAGTGTGACTGTCACTGGAGAATAAAAGCCAATTTCACCAGCGTCAACCAATCCGTTGTGATTCACATCATTGATAACTTTACCCGTTATCGTACTTGAACATTCAGCGCCTGAAGAAGAGCCAGGTACAACAGTGAGTGGTGGGTTAAGTGAAAGACCAGTTCCAGCAGTTGATCCCAAAGGATTACTAGGAGTAGGAGTGCCAGTTAACCCACTACTGCCTCCCACAACAGAGATAGTAGCACCAGGATTGCTGACCACCACACCACCACCACCACCGCCTCCAGGACCATGAGGTGAGGAAAATACAGGATTACCACCTTTTCCACCATTGGCATTGATAGTCAAACCTGTGAGATTATTACTGACAGCACTCACCAGGACACTGCCGCCAGCACCACCACCTCCTCCTCCATCATTTTGAACATTAAGAGCATCTGATCCATTGGTGTTGATTGTTCCGGTACCACTGACACTACCAGTGCGAATCATGACTATGCCTCCACCACTGGCACCACTGCTAGCTAAACCATTAGCAAGACTATTTGCAGGGTAACTTGTACCGTCATTAGTCGTTCCCGCACCACCACCGCCACCCATAATGAGGTGATCTGTCGCAGCAACGGTATAAGCACCACCACCAAACCCACCTGTTGGGAGATCGCTACTCCAAGATCGACCTCCAATGCCACCTTGACCACCATTACCACCGCCGCCGCCACCAGAGTTCTGATCGTTGGCAGTTGGATTACCATCTGTGCTACCGCCTCCACCCGTTGCTGGTGCTCCCCGACCATAGCTACCATTGGGATAGCCTTCAACTCCAGTGTTAATTAGAGTAGGCGTTGCAGTCGAGGCATCAATCATATACTGTGGAGTTCCGGCAATACCTTCCCCTTTGGAGCCATTAAATTTCTTTGAGGCAAGAGTCAC
>JAJPJF010000226.1 GCA_021324415.1 Nostocales cyanobacterium Centralia_MAG_434 | reverse complement strand
CTCCTTGTCTCCCTAGTCCCCCTAGTCCCCCTAGTCCCCCTAGTCCCCCTAGTCCTCCTTGTCTCCCTAGTCCCCCTAGTCCTCCTTGTCCCTATTGTCTCCCCCTATCAGTTCTCCCACTTCTGCTTTACGCTTGAAGATTAGCCTGTTCTTGTAACCATGGATCTACAGGTTGTCCATCTTTGCGACGTAACTCAATTTCAACTACCATCACTTGTTTGGAACCAGGGGGAGCAGGTTTTTGATGGAAAACTATATCATATTCCGCTGGATTATGATTATGCTCTTTCAACCATTCTTGCACTTTGGTTGTGGCAAAGAATGATTGCCCTTGCTCAAACATTCGGGTAATTTGCATCTGTAAAGAGAAAGGATCTAATTTAGCCATTGTTTACTCCTTTAAAATTCTGTTTGAGTATTGGCGGAAATCACTTGTTCCTTGCTACAATATGGTTGTACGGCAGGGAGTGCCGGAATTCACGCTTGAGGAGCTAGTTGCAAGACTAGGATAACACCGAGAAGCTTGTGTGTGCCCAAGAAGCTTGAACTCTTGTAGTTGAAGCACTTCACGATTTTAAATGAACTGATGAGGTGGGCATTTTGCCCGCCTCTAAAAGTTTTTGAACTGGGTGATTTCATGTTGCTCTTAAAGCAATTAACTGAGACTATAACTAGTGTGTGGGTGCGTTGCTCCAACGGCTCACTTGTGATATTACATATAGTTGTTTTTTGCAATCACTTTTATTTATCAAATTAAAAAGAAAAAGTGTTTGCTTTTATTGCCTAAGAGTTTCTAAAGTAAAATTAAACATTCATAACTCGATGGAGTTTCAGTTCAAAGGACCTTCGGTTTAATGAATGGGAACAATGTCAGTTAATTTGCATATCTTAGGTGTGAACCTAGAACATTACGCCCGTGGAACTTTCTAATAAATCTGAATATGCACTTCTGGCTCTGTTAGAACTGGCAAGTTGCTACAATACTGGTGAATCATTACAAATCCGGCAGATAGCGGCGCTACAAGATATTCCCAATCGTTACTTGGAACAGCTGCTAGCTACTTTGAGGCGTGGAGGTTTGATCAAGAGTATACGCGGAGCTAAAGGTGGTTACGTGCTCGCACGAGATCCGCGAAAAATTACAATTCTAGATGCTTTCACTTGTATTGAAGGGGCAGACGCTGGAGTTCCTGCTGAGAATGAGCCTCCCAAAACAGTAGAAAGTGAGGTGATCTTTGATGTTTGGCAAGAAGCGCGTCAAGCAGCTAACTCCGTTCTACAAAAATATACGCTCCAAGATCTTTGTGAACGGCGAGCAACCAGGAGAAACATGGAACTTATGTACTATATATAAGTGATATGCCCGAAAACTGAACTTTTTCAATTTGAAAAACATCATACGTGCGTTAGGCGTTTATTTTCAGGCACTATGGTGTTTTTATACTTTTTTCTCTTCATTTCTTGTCCTTGTTCTTACAACAATCGAATCAGGCTGATTGAGATCGGTTTTCCTCCCATCATCTTTACCCTATCTCATCGAAAATTTCGTCACAATTTAAATGAAGGTCATATTAGCCAAGGTGGATTATGTTTCCATTTCCTTTTTGGAATAACCCCTGCTATGGTGGTGAGCCGATGTCGCGCAAGGCTCGTCTACAAAATAAATTGAGATTTCTCAAAACGATTCGCGATGATTTAGAAACTAGGCTTGCCGGTTTGAATGCTGCTATCAGTAATGTTGAGCAGCAATTAGCTCAAGACGATGTAGCTCAGGTCTAATAGTTTAAGTCGTTTGAGAAGTTGTTACACCAAGCTTAGGGTAGTTATGATTTTTTGATTATACAAAACGGGTGGATTTGATCTAATGTTTTTAAGCAACAGATCCAATTCACCCATTTTTGCTTTATAGCAGCTTTGACAGTCTACCTATAACACGACCCCTGGTCTAATGTCACACACTGGCATTGCCTGATAACATGTGCTACAACGCCAGTAAATTTCTCCTGAGCGTATATGACGGAGTAAAATGTCCGAACAGCTTGGGCAAATATGCCTACTCATATTGCTGTTACCAGTGACTAATCCGGTAGGCAATTCCCTAAGAGATCTTAATAAATATTCCATGTTTAGAACCCCAAAATACTGAAGAAAAATCTTACTAAAAACTCTGATAAATCATATTTAGTTATATCCTCAGGTTAGAAAAATCAATAAACAAATAACAGTAGGAGATTTACCCAATAGTATGGGGAATAACCCCCTTAACTTTTGTTGAGAAAAAGAGAAAGTGCTTGCCACAACAGATGATATTTATCTGTAAAGAAATATGTGGCACTTTGTCGTAATTTATAATCCTATATTCTGCAGGTGTCTCAGTAAGCAGATAACTGCTCTGTAAATTAAATTACTTCTAACTAGGTTTAAAAAAAATTTGTAAATTCTTTTTTAATTTTAATTTTTATATCAATAAACAGAAAATGGCTACTCTGAAGTACCAATGGTCATTCTATGAGGTGATGTTTTAAATAATCTCCCAACGCTAACTTAGAAGTACCAGTGTTAATTAACTCTGGAGAAAATGTATGAACAATATTATTAAGATTAGCCTGTTAGCTTTGACAGCTACGACTGGATTTCTACTCAACATTCAGCCCGTTAAAGCTCACTACCCACGTTTTTACGACTACTATCCTTTCTATGATACCTATCCAGGGAGATACTGCTATCCTTATACACGATGGTTAGTTAACGAAGACCCAGCCTATCATCCCCATGCATATTCTGATGGCTATCGTCAAGGAAAAAAGAGCGCAGAGAAAGGAGAAAAATTTAAGCCACGAACTGCTGGTGGTGAATTTGCACGTGGCTTTGAAGATGGTTATTATGGTAGGCAATTTACTGGTCAAAAACATATTGTTCCTAATACGTATAGGCCATATATCAGTACAGATTGCAGTTGGTTTTGATGCTTTCCTAATAGGTGATTCGAGATAAAAATTAAAGTATCTCATTAGCTACAAAGGACAAAAAACATAATAACTATCCTAAATAATTAGCTTTATTTTTGGGAATCTAGTAAATAAATACATTTTGGTTAAGCTATAGCAGTCATAGATGAACTGTAAAAATTAAAAGTCTCAGAATTCCGTTTTTTAACCTAACCGGGATTCTTATTGTTCACGAATAAATTAGGATTGCTATGTGGGATAATAGTTAAAAATTACCAGGTACTAAGTTTTAGCAGTTTACTATAATAGGAGGTAGCTATTGGCAACAATTAAATGTAGAAATGTCACATTTTCTAATATTCAAGCGGTTTTATTTGATAAAAATGGCACATTAGAAGATTCACAAGCATATTTGCGCTCACTCGGACAACGAGGAGCGCGACTGATAGACGCTCAAATTCCTGGAATCGGTGAACCACTACTTATGGCCTTTGGCATCAATGGTAATAGCTTAGATCCAGCAGGACTAATCTCAGTAGCAAGTCGCCGAGAAACAGAAGTAGCCGCAGCAGCCTACATAGCTGAAACTGGGCGGGGGTGGTTTGAGTCGTTGGCGATCGCTCGTCAAGCTTTGGAAGAGGCGGAAAAATACATTTTTCAGACACCTTCCCCGTTATTTCCAGGAAGTTTGGAAATTTTGAATGCTTTATCAAAAGCAGGACTGTTGATTGGGATTCTTTCTGCAGCTACAACATTAGAAGTACATGCTTTTGTCAAACATCATGGGTTAAGCGATTACATTCAACTGTCTATGGGAGTTGATGAAGGTCCTAGTAAACCAGATCCAGTACTGTTTTTACAAGCTTGTAAGTCTTTAGGAGTGGAACCAGAGTTTACACTGATGATTGGTGATTCTGTAGGTGATATGCAAATGGCACGTCATGCCAAGGCTGCTGGTTGTATTGGTATCACTTGGGTAAAAAAGGCGGAGCATGTTAAAGGTGCAGATGTCGTGATCAATCAACTCAATGAAATTCAGGTTTTAAACTCATAAACTATATTCATGGGTGGATGAAATCTAAAGTTTCAATAGTGTGTGAAGAGTGATGACAAATTTTTCTAAAAATGCCTAAAAGTTGTAAATACTTAATAGTCCCATTGAGCTTATTTGCAGTTTGTCTAAGTTCTTTGGGAGCTTATGCTCAAGTACAACAGTACCAACCCATTGCGTTACCGCAGTTTGGTAAAGAGTTTAAGGATACACTTTCGAATAAAGATATTCCTACAGGAGATGGTGGCTTTGCCCGAGATTACCTTGTTCATTTGAATGCAGGTGATCAAGTTGTTATCGAAGTGAAGTCTGATAGTTTTGACACTATTGTTACCTTACTAGCTCCCAATGGCTCTACAGTGGGAGAAAACGATGATGGTCCAGATGGAACTACCAACTCCCTTTTGTTTGCCCGGATTGTCAAAGCTGGTAGGTACATTGTGAGAGTACGTGCTTTTGGTGGTAAGGGAGAAGGTGGTCCATTCACTGTGAAAGTCACACGGTTGCAGCCTGAAAAATGAGCTTTGGGTCGAAGGAAGGGAGCAGGGGGGAAGAAGAAAGACAAGGAGGACTAGGGGGAGGATTTGTATCAAGAATTTTACAAATGCTATGAGAATCGGCACTAATTTCATAGCGAAATGTTAAGGAATATTGTATTTGTGTCAAAAGTCGGGCTTGAGGCGAGAATTCAGGTAAAAGTGCATGATACGATGCTTTGGGTAAATTTTTAAGATTGGGAGAAGACCTTTGACACTACGGGTTGCTGTTGTTGGGTCAGGTCCAGCTGGTTCATCTGCTGCTGAAACACTGGCAAAGGCTGGAATTGAAACCTTTCTATTTGAACGTAAGTTAGACAATGCCAAACCCTGCGGCGGTGCAATTCCCCTATGTATGGTGAGTGAATTTGACCTGCCACAGAACATTATCGACCGCCGGGTGCGGAAGATGAAAATGATTTCGCCCTCAAATCGCGAGGTAGATATCAATTTAGAAAAAGAAGAAGAATATATCGGAATGTGCCGTCGTGAAGTGCTGGATGGTTACCTGCGTGATCGTGCAGCCAAACTAGGTGCAAATTTAATTAATGGCACCGTTCATAAACTTAATATTCCTACAAACAATACAGACCCGTATACCATCCATTATGTAGACCATTCAGAAGGGGGCGTTCAAGGCACTGCCAAAACCCTGAAAGTTGATCTTATTATCGGGGCGGATGGGGCTAACTCCCGCATTGCAAAGGAAATGGATGCAGGAGATTACAACTATGCGATCGCTTTTCAAGAGCGCATTCGTTTGCCTCAAGAGAGGATGTCATATTACAACGATCTTGCTGAAATGTATGTTGGCGATGACGTTTCTACTGACTTCTACGCTTGGGTATTTCCTAAATATGATCACGTAGCTGTTGGTACTGGTACAATGCACGTTAACAAAGCCAGTATTAAACAACTCCAAGCTGGTATCCGCGCTCGTGCTGCAAAAAAACTAGCTGGTGGTCAGATTATCAAAGTAGAGGCTCACCCTATTCCTGAGCATCCTCGTCCTCGTCGTGTTGTTGGTCGTATAGCTTTAGTAGGTGATGCTGCGGGATATGTTACCAAATCCTCGGGTGAGGGTATTTACTTTGCTGCCAAATCAGGACGGATGTGTGCCGAAACCATTGTAGAAATTTCCAACGGTGGTAGCCGTATCCCTACAGAAGCTGAACTCAAATTGTACATTAAGCGCTGGGATAAGAAATACGGACTCACCTACAAGGTACTAGACATTCTCCAAACCGTATTCTATCGGTCGGACGCTACCCGCGAAGCTTTCGTCGAAATGTGTGCTGACCTTGATGTGCAACGGCTTACCTTTGACAGCTACCTGTATAAAACTGTTGTTCCCGCAAACCCCATCACTCAACTTAAAATCACTGCCAAAACTATAGGTAGTCTGCTGCGTGGGAACGCTCTTGCACCTTAAGATGAATTATGAAAGTATTCATTTGCGGTAACCTCATGTATATCGGTAAAGTTAATCTGTATACATGAGGTTTTTCTACAGAAAAAATTGTTGCAGTTCAGACAGATAAAGTGAGATTAAGTAAAAATACGGTACTTAGAATCGACTTTTAAAAGTGAAAATCATAGTATAATTTAATACTCCAATAAAACCATAAAATAATTTTATATTTACTCAATTTGTAATAGCAAGACAGTTAAAACTCCCTGTAATGGCTTTGGAAGTGTAGCAAAAGAATCACGAAGGACATTTAAAGATTCAATAAACTTCATGAAATTTTATTGTCACATTGTTCGTAAATTTACTAATGTGGACTAGTTACTACTTGAAAAAGCTCCTGGACGGGAGTTAAAGCCTAACCATGAAACTACGTTCGGTTTTTACGACTGCTGTTTCCACGTTTGTTGTCGCTACTGTGGCAGCACTTGGTTTCTCCAGTCAAGCTCAGGGTCTTACTTTTTCAGGCAGCTCGAGTGGTCAATGGGGAATACCCACTCCAGGAAGTGATAATCCTAACGCGTTTTATACAGGCGTGGGAACCAACTTGTTTACTTGGGGACAACCCGAGCCAAATGATCCTAATTATGGAACACCTCCAAATCAACTGACTTTTGCTGGCAATTCATTTTCAACAGAAACGAATTCTTTGTTTAAAGTCGGTGAGTTGGAGTACTATAACGGAACTGTACCGGAGTTTACTAACGTTGACAGCGTACCGTTAAACCTCCGTGTTGCATTTCAAGACCCTGTCAATATCAGCAAAGTCTTTGATTTTGACTTTGACTTGGTGAACACACCCAACATATCAAGTAATCCTGAGGAAAATGCAGATTATATTTCGGTAAACAAAAAGTTTAGCGATCAGAGTTTCATATTTGATGGGCTTCAGTATACACTTGAGCTAACTGGCTTTAGCCAAGATGGCGGTCAGACAAATGTGAGTCAATTTCGTGTTTTGGAAAACCAAAGAACAACAGCGGCTCTTTTTGCCAGAATTATCAGGGTTCGAGTTCCAGAAAAGATTCCCGAGCCTACAACAATTGTGGGTTTAGGTGTGCTGGGCATCTACTTCATTTCCCGGCGATCATCTTTAAAAGTCAAAAGTCAAAAATAACACTAGAAAGAAAAACCGCATCAAAAAAAATAAATTCAGGGATGTCCTACCAATTTTCCCCTTCTTTTTTTTGAAACTTGACGTTTGACTTCCAATATGTCTGATGAAATATATACGTAATATGATTACAATTGGCACTCTCTGTATTCTTTAAGAATATAGAGTGCCAATTTTTTGGACTAGCTAATTGAGAGAGGTTTGGAGAGGAGCCTCCACAATTTACCTCTTGACTGGTAACATCCGTGAAGTGTTGCTAGTTATTACTCCACACCTGCTGTTGAAACGTCTTCGTTTGTTGTTGGGGCGCTGGGAAGTTCAAGACAGTATCCAGCACCGTAGACTGTCTTAATGTATCGGGGATGACGTGGATCTGGTTCTAGCTTAGTTCGCAAGTGGCGAATATGTACTCGAATTGTTTCGATGTCGTCATCTGGATCGTATCCCCAGACTTCCCTGAGAATTTCACTTGGGGAAACTGTTTGACCATGTCTTTGGAGTAGGCAGTGGAGGAGCTCAAACTCTAAGTGAGTCAGTTTTACAGTTTGACCGAACCATATTGCCTCAAAACGTTCTGGAACTAAGGTTAATGGTCCATAGTTGAGGATCTCACTGTGCTTTGCAGCTTGGGGGATTCTGTCAGTACGTCGCAATAATGCCCGCACTCGTGCCAGCATCTCTTCAACCTCAAACGGTTTGGTGAGGTAGTCATCCGCGCCAGCATTGAAGCCTTCCACTTTATCGTGAGTTTGGCTTAAAGCCGTTAACATAAGCACAGGAATCTCGGCAGTGCGCTCATCTCGACGCAAGCGCTGGCAAACGGTAAACCCATCTACTTTCGGTAACATGAGATCAAGCATGATCAAGTCTGGTTGTAGCTGGAGTGCCAACGCCTGCCCTTTGATGCCGTCTTCAGCTTGGCTAACATCGTAGCCGGCCATTTCCAAGTTTACGGCAACAAGTTCTGAAATTGCTGGGTCATCGTCTATGACAAGAATCCTCGGCATTATTTAAAGATATATGACTGCTTATAAAGGATGAATAAGAACCTTTGGTAAATTCAAAGATTGCTTCATTGATTATAAAAAATTTTTTAAATCTAACATAAAGATTAAGATTAAGGATTATGGAACCAAAACAAAACTATAACTCAGCTTAAGCTGTTATGTGTTACGCATCATTCAATCCGCCCTGGTTTCTACAAAGTGGTACGCTAATGACCATCTACACTACCTTATGGGCAAGTCGTAGTTGGAAGCATACTATAATACACCCAAAACCACCTTATGAGCAAAAAATATTTATAGGCGGACAAGATGTGCCGATTTTCGGTTGGGTTGCCATTCCCGAAAATGCTCATAGCACAATACTAGGCACTTATGGCATCACGGGTGAGTTGGATAATCAATGGTTTTTGAAGTTGTTGGGACGTAAAGCATACGCTCAAGGATATGCTGTTGTGTTATTTGATTGGCGTGCCCACGGCAAAACAGCAGAGTTATCCCCAACTTTAACAAGCGATGGTTTATTCGAAGGTGAAGATTTTGTTCGGATTGCCGCAGCTGCCAAAGCCATGGGCTGTCCAGGAAAATTTTGGTTTACCGGATTTTCCTTAGGGGGGCAGCTAGCACTGTGGGCAGTAAAAGCAGCTATGGCTTTGGTTAGGGAAGATGAGAATTTAGGACTAAAAGACAGCGACATTGGTGGTGCAGCAGTGATTTGTCCGAGTTTGGATTCGAGGCGATCGCTGAGTTATCTAGTCAAACAACCCCTTGGAAGATATTTGGAGAAAGCGATCGCCCGGCAATTGAAAAAACTGGCATGGCGTATTCATAATGCTCATCCTGGAGCTATAGACCCGAAGGCTATTGAACGAGCTAACAGCATCTGGGGTTTTGATCATGAACTGGTCATTGAGCAATTGGGTTTTCCCTCTGTGGAAGCATATTACGATGCAAGTAGTGCGTTGCATCTGCTACCAAATTTAGAAAAACCCACCTTGATTATCTATGCCCAAGACGATCCATTATTTGATCCAGCAATTATTCCTGATTTAGAAGCTGCTTGTGCAAGCAACAAGGTAGTAGATTTGCTACTCACCCGTCACGGTGGTCATGTTGGCTATTTGAGTAGCAAAAATGGTCAGATCCAAGCACAAGACCCCGACCCTTGGTGGGGATGGAATCGGGTTTTGCAGTGGCTTGAGCAAAAGTTATAGGCACATTCTTCGTACTACATTTCATCAATAACATATTGCAAATGCTAAGCGGAACGTCAGTGAAGCGTAGATGCTGCATCGGCTTCCCGCAGGGTAGCATGTAGGATTCTTCAGCTCTAATGCAGGCATTTTAGACTCAGAATGATATCCATAACGCTACGAACATGTGCACATGTTGCCACTTCTCTATTCAAAGGCATCCTTAGAGTAAAAATCTAGGATTTCAATTGAATGTCTATCAAAGACCTCTCTATAGCCATTCGAGAGAGATTTGCTGCTTGCTTGCTATACATTTTGCTTTTACTGACCCATTAGTTCACATCATAACCCTTTCTTAAATCGAATATGTTGCCAAATTGCCAAATGAAGTAAGCACTCAAAACCTAGAGTTTAGAAGAGCGAAATCTGCCACTACCGCGATCATCTTCAATATTCACACAATGCTCCCTGAAAAAATAAAGTTCTCTCAATTCACTCTACATTCAACAATAAGATAAACAGGAAAATAAGGCTACTTAATTTATCGAATTTAGCAATTTGTAAGATGGGGCAATTACCCCTCACTCCATTAATCTAAAGGAGTGTTAATAATTAACCGAGAGGGGTGTAGGGGTGTAGGGGTCTGAGGGTGTAGGGGTGTTAGTTTATCAGTTTACAAACATAAAAATGCTTCAATTTACACATACTTAATGTGGATATCCAATTTCATTTATTGATACGAATTGAGCTTCATTTCGCACTTAATATTGTCATTTACTCGTAAGTTTCCCTAACACTCTTACATTCAATAAAGAATCTTAGTGGGAGAAAATCGCCGTTGAATCTCACTTTCAAAAAATGCTTCGTCATTTTCATCGTATCAGTATCATAGACATCCTTAATACCACCGCGCTCCTTCGGCTTGATACGATGTTTCTCTACATCCATGTTTAATTTCGATTGGGGATGCCAAATCTGTAGTACATCTTTTGATCCTGGTGTAATACTGACGCACCATAAATTTGATCCTTCGGCAAGCAGGGAGATAAAGGAGACAAGGGGACAGGGGGGACCAGGGGGACCAGGGGGACAGGGAGATGGGCGAACCTGCACGGCAGTGATGATACAAGTTCAATGTGGACCATTTGAGAACAAGCTGTGAGCTAAACTGCTGTAATGTAGCCCCTAACGCACTTACTGGCCTTATGTGAAGCGTTAATTGGGGTAGTTGACGTATTTCTGTATGTGTTGGTATACTCAGTCTCGATTTTACATTTGGCAGAAAAAAACAAACATTACCATTAAACTTTTATAAAAACTGCCATATGTCTAACATCTTGTTCCAATTTTTTCATTCAAGGTGACAAGCGAGCGTTGTCAAAATTTCCTCGTTCCGTTGAGTTTGGGGGAGCTTTGAGCAGGCTAAAATGTGTGCAAAAAAACAGAAGAACTCTGGTTTTTAACCAGCTCAGGTGTGATCAACTAAAAGTTGATCACATCAGGATTTTATTATGCAGGGAATAGCCTCTACCACATAAGCAGACGGGAGTACACTCGATTTGCTCTTCAATTTGATAAGAAAAAGAGGCAAATGCTAATTTTTGATCCTAGTAGTTTGAGTGCGATTGGCCATGCTTTTAACAGGGCCTCTGTAATCAGTGTTAGCGCTCAAAACCAAATGAACTCGTATCTTAGAGAAAGTGGTATCAAAGACCGAAGAAAAAATAGCTTGAGCAATTTTTTACACTTCATCCCAGCCCATACCCTCAATCTCACAAATCAAAGGTCTATTGCAACATCAACCTCAGACAATGTTCAGTGTGGTTCTGGTCAACTACGCGATAAGAACATATGGCCATTCGCCTGCAATAGTATTTGGAATACACCAATTGGATCAGGAGCAAAATACGTTGCTGCCCATATCGGCTCAAAAGGGGTTGGAGTAGATACCGACTGGTTCATCACAACCAAAGCAAGCGATCCGAGTGTACCAACATATATGCCTGGTGCATGGGGTCAAGGTCGTTGCAGCGGAACTACGCCGCAGCAACAGGCACAGTGGCATCCTGAGGCAGCCCAGCTATTGAATGTTCCATATGATTTGATCATTCCAGATGCTAGACCAGGTTACACTCCAAACAGCTCGTCAGCCTTCCTAAAGCCAGATGGTAGAACTTTGGTGTCGTTCACTGTAACAACTCGTTGTCAAGCGGGTGGACCACTTTACGCTAGTTGGTTTGGACAGCAAGATATATACGGCGATGGCATTGACGGTGGCCATGGAGGCTCAGGTATGTCGAGTATTGGCGGTAGTCTCCGCCTTGGTGAGTTAGTGAACGACGAGCCCATCCATCATGCATTAAAGATTGATATCTGGGGTCAATGGTTGCACTACGATCCTTCATCGCCCACTGCTGGTCGTCGCTGGCCAGCCCGTCTTGCTGATGCTAGTGCACCAAGTCAATACAAAGGATCTAATCGAGCACTGGTTATGGGTTCTTTGTTGGCAATCCCACCCAACGTTACAGCCCAAAGCTTAAAACTAACCACCAAAGCAGGCAAAAAGATATTTCAGGCAATGCAAGACTACGGTGCTTACGTAGTTGATTCTTCGGGCTGGGACTACAATTACCTCTGTGTTGAGCACAGTGCTGAGGTGGAGTACTCAACAGTGACTGGACATGAGATATCCCAAGATACTGCACTCCAAGACGACTTCACCAAGATTATTGCTGCAGTCAAAGTTGTGGACAATAACGGACCAAATAGCATTGGTGGAGGTGGCACACCACGCCAACCTCTAGCACCTGCGATTGGAAACTAGTACTGTTCACTATCAATCTGATCTTGGCAAGTAGAGGGGCACCAGGAGCAAGGGAAGGAAGACAAGGGGGATGAGGCAGCTTTCTTATTTGCACAACTGCTCCTCTATCGCTTTGCTTCCCCATTTTCTCTGCTTGCTTTCACGAATAAGTTTCTTCTGCGAACCATATTGAGGTTAAATTTGGGTCTTCGACTTTATAGTCGTTTACAAACAAAGTCTCTAGAATAATCTCAGAAAAAATTGTATAATTACGGAAAGTCAAAAAGTAAAACTGATTTTGACAACGCACTTTTCTGACTGACACCGATAACGCCGTTTAAGCAATGATTTAGGATTATAAATTAGGGTTTTCACACTTAAATACCCTGATATTCGGATGGTGAAATCAATCCACCTATCCTAAATGTCTTATTGTGCATTAAAATGCCAGATACTAGTAGGAGTAGACAATTTTTAGGGGAAGAACACAGCAGTGAGTGAGGAATGCCTCACCAGTCTCCTCCAAAAGTCGAGCATTCAAAATCCACGCATTTATTGTTACTGTGTAACTCAATGACTGCTGTTAATTATCAGTGGCTGCCTGTATCGGCAGATTTAACTTTATTGCAGGATGATGTTCACATCTGGCGCATCAACCTTGATCAGCCAGAAGCACAACTGCAACAATTGACACAAACCCTCTCCAGTGACGAACTTGGTCGGGCAAAGCGGTTCTATAAAGAGCAGCATCGACACCGTTTCATTGCAGGCCGAGGTATACTCCGAGCTATATTAGGTCGATATTTGGGTGTTGAACCGCAACAACTGCAATTTAGTTATCAATCTCTTGGTAAACCAGTGTTAGCTGATAACTTTAATGAGAGTAAGTTGTGGTTTAACTTAACTCACTCTCAAGGATTGGCTTTGTGCGCAGTAGGTCATGATCGCCTCGTAGGTATAGATCTAGAATACATTCGCCCAATTTCTGACGTTCTCAACCTTGCCAAACGCTACTTTTCACCTGGAGAATATGCAGTCATGCGATCGCTTCCACCTCATCAAATGCAAGAAGTGTTTTTCCGTTATTGGACTTGCAAAGAAGCTTATTTAAAAGCAACTGGAGCTGGAATCTCACAGCTAGAGCAAATAGAGATTTTACTCACTCCAGAAGAGCCAGCAAAACTGAAAACAGATCAGCAATGGAGCTTATTTGAGCTTGTACCTGTGAAAAATTCTGTTGCTGCTGTTGCTGTAGAAGGTCGTGGATTGAATCTAAAGTGCTGGCAATATTGACTAAACAAACAGATATAACTCTAAAACTCTTTTTCTAATACACAAGGGTGGGCTGGGCTAGACGCCCACCCAATTTTCTTTAAAGAAGAAATGCAACAAAACAGTTGGGTTTTGCAAATGCCTAACCCAACCAACAAATTCCTAACTCCTAAATAGGGGCGCAAGGCATTGCGCCCTTACTCCTAACTCCTAATCCTTTATCACACTACATTTAAAAAACCGCTCTCAATTAAGTAGGCAGAGTATGTCATAAACAATTGAGAGTCTATAGGTGGGCAGACAATAGAGCTACCTGCAAGTGCATTGAGTGTATCTTGACAGCTGATAATAGGCCTTTTTGCCTGGAGATATAAATCTGGGATTGTGAGCTGCTCTTTTGACCAGCGCTCAAGTAAGAAAGGTCGCAGAGTGTAGAGAGGATTATCCACAGAAGACACATTGTTAACCAACTGTGCTTGCCACTTGTCATAAGGAACAAGCTCAAGTGGGAAACCGAAAGAGCGCATCCAGTCAATTAACTTTTTAAAGGAGACAGGTTGAGGGTGTTGCAAGTGGAAGGCTTTACCAAGAGATTCTTTTTGTCTTGACAGGTAAACGATCGCCTGGCTTACATAGTCCACGGGAGACATGTCAATCATGTATTCCACATCTGGAAAGCATCCCATTGCCAAACAGCCTTTGATCATTAAAGAGATAAAATCGTCTGTGTTACATACACCTGTTTGACTATGACCTGATATCAATGGTGGTCTATGAATAGTAACAGGAAGACCCCGGTCACTAGCGATCTTGACTAATTTTTCTGCAACCCATTTTGTTTGAGAGTAACCAAGAAAAATGCCTTCCCAATGATCGAAGTCATCCTGTTCTTTAACAACCTTGCCAGCATAGACTGGGGATTCAAAAATAGCAACACTAGAAACGTAATGCACAGGCTTAACTTTATATAGACTTGCCATGCGCAGAACTTCCTGCGTTCCTAGAACATTAGCAGCTTTTAGTGCTGAGTAGGGATATACATAATTCAGCATGGCAGCACTGTGATAGATAGCATCTAGATTAGCTGCCAGCATCTCAAATCCTTCTGTACTAATCCCTAAACGCGGCTTGCTTAAATCTCCTAAAACAGGGATAATTCTAGGGCTAAACTCTTCTTCCCAAACAAAATATCGTTGCAAGTTCTGTTTCAGCTTTAACTTGCCTTCTTCTTGATGAGCAGCACGTACTAAGCAATAAATATCTGCATGAGTTTTGTGAAGCAGTTCCTGGATGATAAAAGCACCTAAAAAGCCTGTTCCTCCTGTTAAGAAAACGTTATCTAGCCTACCTGTGAATTGAAAAGACTGAGATGTAGGACGAATAGTTGGATCTAAAACAGCTTCAGCGCTTAAATCTACAGTTGTTGTCTTCACAACAGTAGTACTTGTCTGCTTTTCGGATTTTAAATCTTCTGATTCTTCTGCTAAGCGCTGTGATAGTGCTTCAATGTTTGGGTAATGCCAAAGCAGCATAGGAGAGACTTCAAATCCAAGTAGCTTCTCGGTTTGAGTCACCAGAGACATAGCTTGTGTTGAATCTAACCCATAGCTATCTAAAGATGCTCGAATATCTATTTCATCTGGTTGGATTTTTAGTGCTTCTGCCAGTTGGGATAGAAGTAATTCTTGAATTTCTTCTGCTGTATGAGATTTTTTTGAAGTCATCATTTGCACACCTCCAATGTAGAATGAACTGGGCAATACTGACTGTAGCTATCCTGAATTTGTAATCCTTGAATTTTCAAACTTTGAAGACGGTATAAAAATGTAGCTCCTCTCATGATGTGGTTGGCAACATCAACCACATGACGATTATTTGGATCGGCTAAATAAGAACCCCGTACCCAGTCATTAAAACTACCCATTGCTGGACCACACCAAATTTGATAATCAACTTCTCGACCCTGTTCTCCAGATTGGGCCCAGCGAGACGATAATCCTAAATACCAGCGGAAGATTGCAGCCATTTTGATTTTAGGATTATTAACTGCTTTGCCTAATTTCTCAGGATTTCTCTGAGATAAATATGTGACAGTTTCTTCCCAAACTTGAGCAAGAGTTTTACGAAAAACTTGTTTTTCTAATTTCTCTCTTTCTGGAAGAGGAATATTTTCAATTGAGTCATACGTTCTGTAAAGTTCATATAGTTTTTGTGCTCGCAGAGGAAACATTGTTCCTCTTTTGAGAACTTGAAGCTTTACTCCCATCTCAAACATATCTGCCGCTGGAGCCATCATTACATCAGCCATGTCTGCTTGTGCAAGCAATTGCTTGGTATGTTGACAACTTCCGGCTTCAATACAAGACTGATTCACCGAACCAGTTACCACATAAGCAGCACCCATCATAAAACCAGCTAGGGCTGATTGTGGCGTTGCAATTCCTCCTGCTACACCAATTCTTACAGCTTGTGAATAATGATACTTTTCTTGGAACTCATCCCTTAAGGCCAGAATGGAAGGGAAAAGACATACAAGTGGTCGATTATCTGTATGACCTCCAGAATCTGCTTCTACAGTAATATCATCAGCGATAGGCACTTTCTGTGCGAGATTTGCCTGTAGTTCTGTGATGAGCCCTTGTTCAACAAGTTCATTGAGAATCTTTAATGGTGCTGGTTGTAGGAATTTGCTAGCAACTTCTCTACGAGATATTTTGGCAATGACTTTGTTTTTGATTTCTATTTGATTGGCTGCATTTAAACTCAGTCCTGCTGCACGGTAATAAACAATATTGGGAGTTATGTCTAGGAATGCAGAGGCTTCTATTGTTCTTACCCCATATTTGAGGTATAAATCCACGGCACGACGTTCAATCGCAGGTTCATTGGGACTGTGAATTAAGTTAAAAGCGTAGGGACCAGAGTGTAAGGCTTCTTGAATACGCTTAATCGCTGCTTCCAGACGGTTGGGACTTAAACCACCTGCACCAAATGAACTCAATATTTGTGCTTTTCCAAGTGCAATGACCATTTCCTCAGAAGCAATACCGCCAGCCATTGCACCAGTAGCATAGGCATATTTTACGCCATGAAAGGAGAGAAAGCTGGGATCTCCCAAATTTTGAGTTAAAATCGATGGAACTGATGTCAGCAGTTCTACTTGTCCTGTTTTGCCATTTTCTATAAGAGAGACATCGCCTTCATTGGTAACACCAATTTTTCCTGAAAATTTAACGACGTAACAAGGTTTATTTAAATTGAGTAATTTATCTTTGATGTCTGAACGTGCAAAAGATACACAATTTAAAGGTCCTTTCCAAACTTGGTTGTTATTAAAATTGGTGCTAAAGCTTAGACCGTTATCTTGTTCACTCAGTACCACATCAACATTTGTCACGACAGTTATTCCTTCAACTATAGCGATGTAAAATTTAACCGCAGATGGAAGCAGATAAATAAGGATATAACTGAACAAGGAGAATTCTATGCAGATAATGGTCTGCGTGTATCCTCGTCTATCTGCGGTTTTTGGTTGTTATTGATTTAGCAAATTCTCAGCGCAAGCTATTTGTAGTTGAATGAGTTCGCTAATTTGCTTACTAAATTCATGCCGAGATTTTAAAAAGGCTGCATGAGCTTTATTAACACTGGAATTGTTAACACTCAATTGTTGATAATGAGAGTGAATAAATTCAGGAGCGCTAATTGCATGGCTATATTTAGGAGTTATAGATGACTCATCAGATTGTAATCGATCTTCTGGTTCAAAACTGTTATTGAAGACATGTTTCATTATCACTTCCTCTTGTTGAGTATTTAATGCAGGAATGTTGTTATCGGAAGTATTTCTGCTAACGTTCAGAGTATTGGTTAGTTCCTGAAAAGAATTTGTGAGCAGGATATTGTGAGACTGTTTGGCAGTACGGTAAAGCTGTAAATTACCTGAGATATCTTGCAGCAATTTTCGGTTTTCGTCACTTAAAATTGTGGTATGGATTCGATTTCCACCCAATGTGACTGTTTTAGTCGTTAATTTCTTGGAATTGTTCGTTTCGTGAGACTGACTATAGAGTGGTGATAAATCTAAAGGAACTTGATGGCTAAGAAGTTTTGCGAGTGCTTTGACAATAGAGGTATGATCATCTGCACCTCTTCTATTAAGTGTTACGGTGATATGTTCTTTACTTTCAAGAATTTTATCAATCCAGCGAGAACAAACACCACCAGCGCCTGCTTCTATGAATATTTTGGCTCCATCCTCGTAAACTCGATTAACTAATCGCGGAAAATCCAGTGGTTCACATAAACATTTGGCAATACTATGAGCGATCGCCTGACTATTGAGTGAGATCGGTCCATACTCAGATGCAGAGTAAAGAACAATATCAGATATTGTTTCGTTGGTTGGGAGGGTATTTACTGTGGCAATTTCTCCGTACTCTGAACGCATTGCTTCACAATGGATCACATGATCAAAGGGAGCACGGAAGGCATTACACCCCAGGGCTTTAATAACTCTTTCACAACTTGCAGGATCACCGGCAATAACCACTTCTTCTGGTGTATTGATTTGAGTTAGATAGACCCGACTTTCACCTTTGAGGCACTCTCTCACTTGAGATGGAGTTGCTAAAATAACATAGTTGCTCCAAAAGTTATTGTCTGGAAACTGTTGTATTGATGGCAATCCCCAATACTCACGTACAGCACTTTTTGGACCAGATAATCTGTCAGCAAATAGAGGGGATGAGTGTAAGGCGTGAATTCCCTGGCTAAAATGACTCCACACACCAGCCGCAGACATCATACTAGTTTCCCCTAGACTATAGCCAAAGACAACTTTTGGCTTAACTTGGAACTCATCACGCATAATTGTCGTGATGAATCTAGTAAATATCATGTCAGTGTCAAAGATTGCTAGGGAATCATCTAGTAACCGCTTTTCGAGTGTTTCCAATTGTCTAGTTGATAATTTATTCAAACTTCTGGGAAAAACAAGTTTGGAAATATCAGCGACAAGAGTTTGAAGACTTTTGAGTGCGACATCTTCATGGATTTTGGGAAATAAGCGGAAGAGATTTCGCGCAATGCCAAGATATGAATTGACAGCAGCCGGATAGACGTAAGCGATCTCACCTTTCTTCCCGAGTGGTTTAGGTGTGAAATAACTTCCTAATGGTGTTTGCCAATCTTCAGAATTTTCAAAGGCATGATTCACTCCTTTAAAAGCAGAGTCTATTTCTCTGGCTAATTCCTTTTTGTTGCGTCCAAGAATTGCAAGAGCATAATTTGCATGACTACGTGATTTAAAAGTTGCAAAAGTCTGTCTAGCTGCAGCGCTAAGAGAGGTAGAATTTTCGATGGTCGTCTTCAGGGTGTTCAAATGCTCTAGTAACTCAGTGCGATCGCTAGCAGCAATGGGGAACAGATACGAAGGCGTTTGCTCTAAGTACCGACTATGGCGCTGTTGCTGCATTGGTTCTTCTGATAGAATCACATGGGCATAAGTTCCATCCATTCCCATGCTGTTAACGGCTGCAACTCTCTGTTTGGCCTCTTTGCCTAAAAACCAAGGTCTTGATTCTGGAGCAACATAGAAAGGACTATTCTGCCATACCTCTGTGTTTTTCACACCTGACCATTTAGGCGTTGCGGGAATATACCTGTAATAAAGACAAAGAGCAGTTTTGATTAAGCTCGCAATTCCCGAGGCCACATAAGTATGACCGATATTAGCTTTCACACTGCCAATTGCACAGCTAAGATCATTTTTATCCACAGAATAAGCCTGGATCAACCCTTGAATTTCAGCCTCATCTTCTTCAGGGATGCCACTACCATAAACTTCCAAATATTCAATATCTGTGGGTTTGATACCTGCTAGCTCAAAAGCTTTTTGACAGACTGAGTTAATAGCTTGTGCATTTGGAGTGTGAATCCCACCTTGTACTCTTTGGGGAGCTACATCTGCGGTTCCAAAACTCATTGCATCAACAACTGCGTAGATGTGTACACCATCTTCTTTAGCGGTTTCATGACGCTTAAGGACAACTGCCCCCGCACCTTCGCCAACTATCCAACCATTCGCTTTCTGGTCAAAGCTGAGAGTAGCAACACCTGTATTTATGTTTGCCAGTTGGTTTCGTAGTAAGACATTTTCTACTCCCCCAGCTAAATCAATTGCACCAACTAGCACTGCATCCGCTTCCCCAGTTGTTAGTAAGTGCTGAGCTATTTCCAAGGCTTTGAATGTAGAGTTTTCAACCGCCGTGATGGTGAACGCGGGAGCAGTAAAATCCCATAGAGCAGAAATACGACTCGCCATAATATTGGCGATATAACTCACATATTCACTGCTTTCTACTGGATGATGAATACCATCTTTAACAATTGTTTCCAGTTGAGAGAGTGTTTGTG
>JAJPJF010000489.1 GCA_021324415.1 Nostocales cyanobacterium Centralia_MAG_434 | reverse complement strand
GTCTCGTATGTCAAGTCTTATCAGGGTTTTGTTATTTTTTGACACATTTTCTTCATCCTTATTTACGTATTTAACTATTTTTTTGGCATAGTAAGTACTGAAGAACCATAAATTTACACATTTGAGTTGAGATGCTCTCAACCAGAATTAATATAATTCTATGATTTTTAATTCTGGTGGTAATGGAAAACCCAAGCTTTGATGAAAATGCCTTAGACTTGAGCCAATCAGAGTACTATAAGAGGGTTAGTAGGGGCTTTTTTCAGGATATAAAAGTTTGACACGCTTCTGCTGTAGTGCTGACTCTTCTTGGTATAGCTGCTCTAATTGCTCAACTACTTTTTCAGACACACCTAAAATAGAAGCCATTTGACGAACTTTTACTTTTTCCTCTTCATGATATTGTCTGTCAGCTGCACAAGCCCAAATTGCACACAGAAGTATATCTCTCTGTGCCATAGATACTTGAGGAGAGCGAGCAATAACTTCCTCTATAGGTTCATTTGCTTCATATGTTTTCAGTTCCTCAATCACCCAGTCTTCTACACCCCAAGATGCACAAAATCCTAGAACCCATTCTCTTTCTTCTGCTGAGAGTACTCCATCTGCTTTAGCACAACATAAAACAGATTTCATATAAGTGAGGCTATCTTCACTTGTTGGGATTTCGTTAAAACCAAAGAACCAATTAAATATCCATTTTTGGCCAAGTTTTTTATTTGCAGACATAAATTTTTAAATCACTACAGAAATAGTATCTCATTGTCCTAACAAGGATATCAAGTACTCATAAAAAACATCTTACTTTTCCTACTTTTCCTATTTTTCTTACTTTTCTTACTTTTATAGTAAATGCGAGCAACAATAAGTTTGCATGTTATGAAATTAATTGTATATAGCAGTTCTAGATGAGTTGTAAAAATCAAAAGTCTCAGAAACCCGGTTTCTCGTTTTTCACGAATGATTTAGGATTTCTATAGATGCAATCGCATTTAATTGTAGTCAATAAAAAGCTACCTTCTCAGGATTGAGGAAGGCAGCTCATTTGGCATAATTTCCAATAACTGTTTGTTGTGCCTCTATTGTAGCATTTTTGTAATACTGATATTGAGAGTCATCATTTTTCTCAGTGACTACACTTAGTCTTTGCTCACACCCATCTAGCAATTTAAATTCAAAAAGCTTGTATTTCTTGCTAGTGCCGAGATTGTCTAAGTGCTAATTTAGTAAGGTAACCCTTTGGGAAATATGACTGCTAGACGTTTCTCACGGAGTTTGACTGTCTCAAAATAGATTTCTTCAATCTTTTTTAATTCATCCTCGGAAATATTGAGTATCTTGGCTCCTTTAAGTACTATAGCCCGTTCTTTCTCGCTATATTCGCCATCAGCAGCACAAGCTTGGATCGCATCAAGAATTAGAGAACGTCGTGTTTCACTGATTAGAGGGTCTCCACTAAATACTGTCTCTAGATCTTCATCTGCCTTGTAAACTTTGAGTTTTTCAATAACTGCAGAGTCGCGATTGTATGCAGAGGCGTATCCAATCACCCAATCTCTTTCTGCATCTGCTAATGTACCATCACCATTAGCACAAATAAGCAGCGATTTAAAGTAAGCTTCATAAGATACATTTGCAGGAATTTGTGAAAAACCGAACTGTTCTTTAAACAACCAAGAGATGCCTAAATTAGTCTCACTTTCTTTGATATTTGTCGTCATTACTATTTCCTTAAATGACTCAGTTCTTTAACTTATAAACTTGATTATTGCATAAATGAATAATATTTAAAACCAAAAAATAGTAATTATTTTTTTTTAAATTCATAATTATCTCCATTTCAAACTAATAGCTTTCAGATATACAAAGCTATCTTTAACCTATGTTTTGTGATGTTGAATCTTCTATTTTCTGTCTATGCTCTATAACGCCAGTTGCTACCCTACCCTGCGGGAACGCTTTCAGCGAACGGGAAGCCGCCCTTCAGGCGTCTACAACGGAGGATATCTCAGCATTTAAGCAGTGGGAAGCTCTAATTTTGAGAAAGCAAAAAACTCCGGCTAGGCGTATTAGGTAATAAAGTTGGCTCGATACCTGCTTTTCTCATGATATCTAAAGCATACTCGTATTTGACTTTATACCGTTTTTGTTTGCTGTAAATAGCATACTGGTCTTGATAGTTGGGAGGCGTAAAATTCACGGTGATTGTATTTGCTCCTGCTTGGAGTCCTTTTAACTGACCATCTTGTCCTAATAAAACATTAAGAGCACTTACACTAGGTATCAAAACTTTTGGCATCATAATTCTAGCTAAAGCCATCCAATTTAAAGTCATATTAGCGTTGCCTGGACTCGTATGAGCTAGTGGAGTACCTTTGCCAGGTATAAAAGGAGATGCACTACACATATGGATTTTCTTCTTCATGGCAAGAAGGAGATCATTTGCTAGCATCTTTGGAGTTTGTTCAATTTCAGTTTGTCCATTAGCATCTACAGCTTTTAAACCAACAATTGTTCCACTTCCCACCTCATACCCTAAACTTAATAAATCATCAATTCTAGCTAAGCGCTCAGATAAAGGATATCCTCTAGCTTGTTTGTGTAAATTCCAATTGCTCGTTTCAAATTTAATAATGTATTGATTTGCACCAGCTTCTTTGAGTGTTATGTAATCTTCTTTAGGTTTATCACCAAGATTCAGCAAGATAATGACATTATTCTCAAAAAGTTGTCTAATTTGGGATATGGCTTTAGATACAGTTCTCGTCGTTGCTCTAATTTCACCAGCTTGAATAAATACAATGGGAATACTCGATTCTTTGATTTCTATTGCAGTTTCTAATATTGTTTCACTTGCGAAATTATAACGCTCTCCTAATTCTTCATTTTCAATTCTCATTGGGCAATAATTACAACTTCTTTCACAAGCATTAGCAACCTCGATGACACCCCTTAAAATTCCTTTATTTCTAAAATACTTCTGACGTACAGATCTTGCTACATCAAATAGTATTTGCTGATCATTTTCTTCAAAATGAAGTATTTTTTGAAAGAGGGATTGGAAAAATTGTCTATATTCTCGGGATTCTGCTGACTCATTTTCTTGATATGGACTCTCAGTAATGGCATCAATTTGGATGGCTGCTAAAAGTCGCTCTTTTTCCTGCTCTGAAATGTCTAGTAGAGTTTCAATCAAACTTTGCTTCATGTTATTTATCTTTATTCTCTATGGTGTATTTTTCAGATTTCAACCCAACTAAAATCGCTGTATTCCTTTTGTGTTCCATGTTCCCTTTCATTGACGAATGGCCTCAATTACGCTGACTGGAGGTGCTAATGGATAAATTTTTGTTTGAGAAAAACCTGCTGTTTCTAGTAAGATTTGATACTCAGCTTCAGTCCGTTCAGATCCACCATAATTTATGAGCATCTGCAAGTCGAGGAGTTTGCCGAAGAATGGTTCGTTACCTGGAGGTATAACCATTTCGACTAGTAGCAATCTCCCGTTAGGCTGCATTGCTTGATAGCAATTTTTCAAGATGGCAATCGCCCTTTCATCATCCCAATCGTGAACAATATACCGCAGCAAGTAAGCATCTCCACCTGTGGGTACTGACTTAAAGAAGTCCCCACCAACTAGTTGACAGCGATCTTGCAATCCAAGACCTTCAATCAAAGGCCTTGCTTCTGCAACTACATGGGGTAAGTCAAATAAAACCCCCTGCATTGTCAAATTAGCTTTGAGAATCGAGGCAATCAAAGTACCACTTCCACCTGCCACCTCAACTAAGTTGTGGATAGATGAGAAGTCGTAACCAGTTGCGATCGCTGCATCTTGCTTATCAGAAATACTACTTATGGCTTGAGTGTATATTTTAGAAGCAGAAGGGTCAGTAGCTAGGTAATCAAATCTCTCCATCCCGAAGATATTTTTGAATACAGGTTTGCCCGTTTTAATACTTTCAAGTAAATGTCCCCACGGTTCCCATTCCCAGGGTTGACCAGACTTGATAGCATAACCACGTAGGGAGTTAGGGTGATCACTTTGCAGACATTCAGCAAGAGGTGTCAATTCAAAATAGCCTGAACTAGCTTCAGCAAATATACCAACACTAGCAAGGGCGCGTAGTAGCCGATAGAGCGATCGCGCATGTACACCAGTTGTTATTGCTAACTCAGCATAACTTTTAGAGTCATCTTTGAGTAAATCTGCAATACCAAGTTGAGCAACTACATAAATACCTTGTGTAATCCAAGCACCAGCAATCATTTGCTTGAGTGTTTGTGTAGTCTGTGTCTCATCCTTCATTAGAGAATGTGGTAATTGAGTTTGAAACATAAATTCCTTTGCTAAATTTTTCATTTTTAACTTTAAATTTTTAACTACTTCCTTCCATTTTGCTAATTTTGAGCTAAATCGAGCCAATCAGTGCGAAGAAAATATGAGAAATAAGTATTGAGCAATTGAAAATTCACAGGAGGACAAACTATAAAACTACCTGCTAAAGCATCCTGTGTTACCAAACAACTAATTTTCGGGTCTATTGATTGTTGATATTGCTCTGAAACACCTAGTTTTTTTTGAGGTGAC
The DNA here is from genome assembly GCA_021324415.1 of Nostocales cyanobacterium Centralia_MAG_434. Lineage (GTDB taxonomy): Bacteria > Cyanobacteriota > Cyanobacteriia > Cyanobacteriales > Nostocaceae > JAJPJF01. The sequence goes on along the minus strand of JAJPJF010000489.1, from coordinate 3,444 downwards.
TGTCTTTGATAAAAAGGCAAGAGATGATACAAAGGATTTTCTTTAGAACGTACAGACTTATTTAGCTGTATTTGCCAATCTTCATAAGAAATATGCTTAATTTGATAGCCAAGAGAATTGATAAAATCAGTTAGTTCCTTCCAAGAAAGAGGTTGAGGATTATTTAAGTGAAAAGCCTTTCCAAGAGAATCCATTTGCTTGGATAAATACACAATACTTTGGCTGAGGTAATCAACAGGAGCTAAATCTAATCGGTCAGTGATGTCTGTCATGCTCCCCATTTGTATACAGCCTTTAATAGTGCGGCAAATTACATCATCTTTATACCAAGCACCTGTTTGACTATGACCAGCAATAAATGGTGGTCTATAAATCGCAACCGGAATACCGCGATCGCGTGCTATCATCACCAACTTTTCTGCCACCCATTTACTCTGAGAGTAAGCCAGTCTCATTCCTTCACTATAAGCGAGTTGATCAGATTCAGTGACTACCTTTCCCCAATAAGCAGGTGATTCAAAAACAGCAACAGTAGAAATATAATGCACTGGCTTAATTTTTATTTGACTCGCCAATCTCAAGATTTCCTGAGTTCCTAAAACATTGGTAGGCTTTAATGCCGCATAAGGATAAACATAGTTAATCCAAGCAGCATTGTGATAAATCACATCAATCAGACGACTTAACTCGTGAAACTCTTGCAATGACAAACCTAACAGTGGTTGAGATAAATCCCCCACAATAGGGATAACTCTAGAAGCAAAAGCCTCATTCCAAATTCCATAAGAACTTAAATTATTTTCAATCCTTACTTTACCTAACTCAACATCAGCAGCACGTACTAAGCAATAAACATTCGCCTGGGTTTTTAGCAGCAGTTCTTGAAGCAAAAAAGCTCCTAAAAAGCCTGTTGCCCCTGTCAACAAAATAGCTGCTGGCTCAGTTACAAGTGGCTCAAATGGATATTCAGGTTTGATAGTAGGGTCTAATATAACTTCTGAATTTAAATCTGTTGCTAACTCAGCCGATGCTTTTTTTGAGAAAGTTGTGTTTTTCGCTGCTAGTTGCTGGAGCAATACATTTACCAATTGACTGATATTGGAGTCGCCAAGCAACATTTCTATGGGCATGTCTACCCCTAGTTCAGTATCAATACGATTCTTTAAATCGATATTCATGAGAGAATCAAGCCTGAGTTCATGCAAAGGCTTCTCTATATCCAAATGTTGAGAAGTAGTGATGCCTAAAACTGTGACAAATTGCTCTCGAATGTAAGCAATCAATAGTTCTTGACGTTGATGCAAAGAAGCATCATCCAATTGTTGTAGAAACTCCCGTTGTAGCTGCAATGGCTGCTCATGAGAGGATGCTTCGGTGACTTTTGTCAGTTCTTGTTGTACTAATATGCGGCGCAAAATTTTGCCAGAAGCAGATTTGGGAATGTTGTCTACAAATTCAAGTCTGCGCAACATTTTATGTGGTGCAACTCGCTCAGCAACAAACTGCATAATTTCCTCTTGTGTAGCCCTTGCTTTTAGTACGATAAAAGCTTTGGGAACTTCACCACTACTAGGATGAGGACTCTTGACTACACAAGCATCAGCGATCGCCGGATGGCTCAACAATACTGCTTCAAGTTCGGCTGGTGCTATGGAGTAGCCATTGCACTTAATCAACTCTTTGATGCGATCAACTATATAAAAGTAACCGTCTTCATCAACATAAACAATATCGCCAGTATGATACCAACCCTCTTGATCAATTGCTTTGGCAGTTGCTTCTGGATTATTCAAATAGCCTTTCATGATTTGCGGTCCACGTATCCACAACTCTCCTGGTTGATGAAAACTTAATGGTTGTTGGGTATCGACATCTACGATTTGACATTCCACATGAGGAAGACATTGACCCACTGAACCAGGCTTAATTTTGTCACGTTCATCTAGGGTGTGGGTAGTCATTGTGGTTTCTGTCGTTCCATATGCCTGCTTGACGATACAATTAGGAAAACGTTGTTCGCACTCTTTGATCAATTGATAACTTAGAGGTGCTGCTCCAGAATTTAGCACCCGTAAGCTAGAAAGATTATATTTATCTACTATTGACTGTTTTGCCAGTGCCAACAAAATTGGTGGAACGACATGGATACGGGTGATTTTGTGCTTTTCAATCAGGCTTAGAAAAGTCTCTAAATCGAAGCACGGCATGGTCACAATAGTTGCTCCAAAAGCAAGGTTGTAATTCAGCATGACCAAGCCGTAGCAATGAAAAAAAGGCAAAACTCCGATAACTGCATCAGCCTCGCTGACTGGTTCGCAGTTTTTGAATTGGTGAAAGTTGGCAACAAATGTATAGTGGCTGTGCATCACACCTTTAGGCATACCAGTAGTGCCACTAGAGTAGAGTAAAGCTACTAGATCTTCTTTTGGATTGATCTGTACTTTTGGTATTTCTCCTTCACCTTCTAAAAGCGCAGAAAATGGAGTAGCTTCAGCTGCCTCACCAAAGACAAATATCTCTTCTACCTTTGACTGACTAACCGCTTCTAATGCTTGCTCCAAAAGTTCAGGTATAGTGATGAGATATTTAGCACTAGCGTCATTGAGTTGATATGCCAGTTCTTCTACTGTATAGGATGGGTTGACTGTGGTGATGATGCCACCATTAATTGCTACGGCATGAAAAGCGATCGCATATTCGGGGAGATTCGGACTGTAAATAGCTAAAACATCACCCTTTGAGAAACTACGCACCGCTAGGCCGCTAGCGACTCGACGGACAGAATCTGCTAGTTTTTTATATGTTATTACACGGTTACTTATTCCTTCAATTAGGGCTGGCTTGTCTGCTAACTCTGTTGCTCGTTGCAATACAAATTCTGTCAGTGGCTGATCAGGGATTAAAATATCAGGGTATGGACTGCTAAAGATCATAATATCTCTTTATTCTATTAAATATTTAATAGTTATCCATTGAGTGCAAAAAAAGCATCACAAAACATCCTAATTGGCGGGGCGATCATGCTAATAGTTGCATTTTTATTATTAATATTCTTAGTAAATTACTTATAGCAGAATGATAGCAGTTACTTCGTGTTTTACAACAAAAAAGTATTAAATAACCCACTTTTCTTACTTTTCCTACTTTTTGAGCCCAAGACTAATTAATACGTGTAATATCTTTTTAAAACATCAATAGCAGAGTCTTGCTGAAAACAACAGACTTGCATGCTAACGACTCTCACAAGAAACCGATTGCACAGATGCGCTCACGATAATACATGGAGAAAACCCCACCTCAACTTTCAATCCCAAATTTCTTGCAAACAGAGAAAAAATGGCGTTGCTGAATCAAAGTATGAGTGTGCAATTCACGGATATGTAGAGACGTAGCAATGCTACGTCTCTACAAGGATTTTGATTTTGACTACAAAAATATTACAAG
>JAJPJF010000020.1 GCA_021324415.1 Nostocales cyanobacterium Centralia_MAG_434 | reverse complement strand
GTTACTGCGATTGCTATCACTTTTTTAGTGATGAATCTGTCTACTCATCTGTTGCGGTTGTTTAATGCTTTTTTGTGTCTATTTTTCACAAATACATCTTTTTTACATCTCAAGATTACCGATGCTTATGCTTCTCTCACTTTTAACCAACAAAAACTTATGTTCTCACCTTCCTTGAATAACTAATCAATCCTTCAAAGGCTTTTTATTACTTTTTCAGCAAGCCCTAATTAAGAAAAATCAGCGAGTAACTCTAGCTATTAAGGCTGTCCGAAAACAGGATACTTTAGTTGCAATTATCACTTATCTTGAGCGCACTAATAGAACCTTTAAAATTGGAAATTGAGCGATTGCTTTTAGACAGAGAGTTCTTCTGTGTCCCAGTAATTCGGTGGTTACAAGCTTTAGAGATTCCCTTCGAAATCCCAGCTATTATTAAAGGTAAAAATGGAGGAACTAGACAATTAATTAGAGGACGGCGTAGTTATAAAACTAGTTACACCTTGAACAGTGACCAATATGGCTCTGTTACCTTTATTGTTGGGATAGTGTGTATTTATAAAAAGGGGAAAAGACGATCGCATGGACGAGAATTTTTTGTTTATGCTATCTATAAAGTGAAATTGTCATTACATTCAATACATGATGACTATCGGCTACGTTTTGGAATTGAAAGTAGCTATCGAATGAAAAATCAATGCCGTATCAAAACAACTATTAAAAATCCAACCATTAGGTTTCTATTTGTAGCTTTGGCATTTTTAATTATTAATATTTGGATTTATCTATTATGGCATTATCTTAGGACTTTAAAGAGAAGTAGTAAAAAAGCTTTTTCTTATCTATTTACTCTCAAACAAATGCTGGAGTTTTTACGTCAAACCATAGACCGCAACTATGGGATAGTTAATGAAGTGTGTTTCACATAGGACTAGTAATGGTTGATTCTCTTGGCTGATTCATAAGTTTATTTTATGACTTATCAAAAACGATCAACCTTGTGGATTCAAGGGAGAACTGTATCACACATTACTATTTCTTGACGATCGCCAAAGTTTTCGGTCTACTGAAATTGCATTGCGGTGTAACTAACAATCTGGTTACTATGATAATGATTATCATAGTAACCCGGAAAGATAAGACCAGCAACGTCACAGTAGCCCTAGATAATTTTCGCAGATGTTATGGAGATGTTGTTTTCTGATGATATACAGAAGTACAGAGGTAGCGATCGGCTTGAGTGATAATTTGAACTCTCCCCCGGTTGAAACCGGAAGATTCTGAATCGTTGTGGTTACGGCGCGGCATTTTTCGGGGGAAACTTCCCCCGAAAAGATGCCTTGGATAGAATCCGCACTTTACCACATCTTCTTCCCTAACCCTAAAGCTAGGTCGGGCAGTCAAAGGTGCCACTATCGGACTCGGCAGATAACTGCTGTGCCGTTACCTGGATCTTCAAGGTGAAGATTTTACGCACCAAAGGCAACATGAAAAAAAGTTATTCTTGGTACAACCCCATATCTTCAGTTTTCCTGGTTCTGTTTGGCAACCAATTGGTATTAGAGTTTTTCATCCGTGTGCTGCCAAGATTATTTTATCAAAAACTGGTTAGTTAAAACTAACACGCTTGCCTGAGCAGAACGGTTAGAAACAAGGACGAATCGGGCATACGTTTGGTAGTTTAATGGTCACTTACAGTAGCAGGTGGTGCAGCGGACGGCGATTGAGTCTGCTGTCGATAACGACGTAGAGATTCCCTTAAAGAACTCTGATTGCTGGTTGTAGCTTGCTCTTGTCGCGACCGACGCCCAGTTGTGCTGACTGGTGACTCTCTTGGTGTATCAGATGGAACACTTTGATGCCGATGCTGGCTTTGGGGTTCTCGTAAGCTTTGCCGAATATTGGATGTGGCGGATGATGAGTCTCCTGGTGTATCAGTGGTCACGCTCTGACGACGCAACCGCCGACCTGTAGAATCTACTGGTCTTGTAGCAGCACCCTCAGATGAAGAGGTAGATTCCAGATGCCTCGTTGTTGCTTCCGGAGGAACATCGGTAAGAGTTCCTGAAATGAGCCGCCGTCTACGTCGTGTGGGAACTTCCTCTGTTGAATTTGGGTTGTCAGCCGTTGTCTTTTGGTTTCTCTGTTGTGCAACTCTATGCCGAGTACGTTCTTGAAGTTCGCGCTGACGCCGTGAACCTTCTATGACATATTCAGTTGCGATCGCCACTCCACGTCTGCCACCAGTTGCAGGTTTTAATTTCCAATCTCGCGCTTGTTTAAGGGTTTCTTCATCCAAGTCACGGTTGCCACTGGAGTGAGCTAAACGTACATTGGTAACATGACCTTTTTCATCAGTATCGACAGCCACCTCCACTTTACCTTCAATTCCTCGCCGTCTTGCGGATTCTGGATACTTGCTCCTGCACTCGCGACAAGCTGCACGACCATTACCATCACCTGAAGAATTTCCCCTACCATTACCATTTCCTGACTCTATAGCAGCTGTCTCACCTTTTCCTCGTTCATTTGAGCCACTTTTAGAGCCAGTACCACTGCCTGTACCACTGCCTGTACCATTACCCGTACCAACCCTTGTACCAGTACCACTGCCTGTACCATTACCCGTACCAACCCTTGTACCAGTACCACTGCCTGTACCATTACC
>JAJPJF010000288.1 GCA_021324415.1 Nostocales cyanobacterium Centralia_MAG_434 | reverse complement strand
GCTCTTGATCTCGTGTTAGCCAAAGAGCAAAAATCTCATTTATGTTTGAAAGAAGGGAAGAGTGCAACACAAAGAATCTCTGTTTTTTGGTGCGAGCGACATGTATGGTTGAATAGCCAATTAGTTCTAAAAGTTGTCTGAGCAAGACAATCGGGGACTTTTCTCCTTTAATAACATCTATGTGTAGATGCCGCTCAAATTCTGGGGCATACTGTTTGCAGTGGGTGAGGAAGTTTTGAAGGACATCAGTTTTAGCAGAGAAAATTCTGTCTTTTAAATCTTCAACTAACCCTAGTAAATTGATGTCGCTTGCCAAATTATTTGACCGCGTTGCCAAATTAGTGACCAGATTGCTGAATTAATGTCCACCTTGCCAAATTGAACTGAAAGGAACATTAAAACCAGTGATCGCTCCTAGCAAATGACACTTATTCTAACACTTTTGGGAAAAATGTTCAACTCAAGGGACTTTTTAAGAAAGAACACATATTTTAGCAGAATTCTAAAAGAGGACAGTTATTTTGGCAACGAACTTTTACTATAGTGTTTTGGGGTCTAAATAATAAAACTCTTACCGAGCAAGGGTTTTAAGGTCAATATTATCAAGGACATTAATTTGGCAAGTGGTCAAATATTTTGGCAAGCGACATCAGACCAATTCAGATGAGGTCAAACTTCGTAGTTATTGCAGCTTGTTTGAAGAAATACTTGATAGCAGTAATGGGCAGAAGGTTTATCTATTTGTTGTTCTCGGAACAGAATTGCAAACCTTAAATCCTCCTATAGTTGAGCACGTGAGGCGTTTTTCCTATGCCAATCAAGCGCGACTAGCACAGATTCTCAACGAAGGTAAAGATTCTGGAGAGTTTAGTTGTGGGGATATTCAGGAGACAGCAGCAATGATCTTTGCTCTATTGAAGGGTGCTTTTTTATTAGCCCGTCTTCATGGAGGAGCCGCAACGTACCAAGCAATCATCGAGCAGCAATTGATGCAATTAATCAAATAGCATGGAAGATAGCTCCCAACTGATTACCTTTGATGCTTTGCTGGGAATAAATCTCCACACAGTGGTCTATTCTAACGTAACTTTGATATACTGAGTGAGTTATAAACAAAACCTTTTTGCTTTTGGTGGTTTCAGTTCTTTGATTTGAGAGTCTCTTACTCTCAGGTATGATAAAAGAACTAATTAACCACCTATTTTTTTGATTTTAAAAATAATTCTTTGGAAACAAGACTATGTATTTCTAACGTAGATTTGTTATAATGAGATCTAGATTTTTTTTTGACATCTTTTAATGTGGTTCGGGTATCGTTAAGATCTGAACCTATTTTTTTTGACAGCTAAAAATATATCGAAGTAACAACAAGTTTTTGACTTTGGATAATATTTTTATTTTTAGAGAGATCACATCGGATAATATTTTAGAGCGACGCATCACATTGAAGTGTGATGCGTCGCTCTGCTCTAATCTCAGTTCTAAGTCCTCCTAGCTCTAGCCCCCTGGCCTAGAAAGTAAAAGTGGTTCTCAATACCCCGATAAAGGCATCTGCATCCTTATTTTGATCTGGGGCATTCAAGTAAATCACACCTGGCGTTAATAAAATGTTGTCATTGACTTGATACTTGTAGAAAGCTTCCACATGCAATGGCAGCTTGTTAGTTGCTGCTGAACCAAAGAGAGCCTTTGCATTGCCCAAATATGGCTCAGCCCCAACAATTAGACCTCCCATATTCCCCTTGAAGAACAAATCGGGAAAGGCAAATGTCAGCGCATAGTTCCAGATTTGCCCATTAGGACCAGACCTAGATTTGATATTGGCATTTGTGTAACCACCCCAAGCACTGACAACAAACTTAGGATTAAATTGGTATGACGCCTCTGCACCATAGGAGTTTGTTGACACTGCAGCATTTGGCCCACCAGGAAAATTGGCTAAGCTTGTTCCCACGACACCCGAGATTGTTGAGACACTCTGGAGAGAGCTGAACCCAAGACTAAAAATAGGAGTACCTGGTGTATGGTAACTGTTGATATAAGTGAGGGCAAAAGTCAGTTTTTTATTTGGATTGACTGTGAGTTGACCTAATGCTGAATAACTGCCATTGAACAAACCATTACCCTTAAGTGGACTAGCTGGAGAATCTCCTCCTCCAGCTAGGTAACCAGCACTAAGCTGAAAGGCATTGCTAAACTTATAATTGAATCCTAAACCTGTTCCCCCACCAATGTTGTAGATGGAGTTATCCTTCCCATACAGAGTTAAAGAACCAGTTCCCCCATCCGAGCCATCAATGTAAGGATTGGCCGTTGAAGCTAGATAGTCTGTATGTGCTCCCAAAAAAGGAGCGATGTAAAACTGAGCTTTTTCCCCAATTGGGAAATAGTAAGCTAACCAATCGATAATTGCACTGTCGTTAGGATAGCCTTCTTGAATTGTCTGAGTGCCTGTAGCCGTTGGTACTCCGGGAGGAGCCGCTGGGTTTCCTTTAAAGGTAAAGTTAAGGGCATTGCCCGCGCCAATTCGGGTATGCAATGTATCTTTGCCTGTAAAGCTAGTCTGTAAATCCAAGCGAACTCGGTTTTGAAAGACAGCTTGATTATTGGTTCTTGCTTGATTAGAAGCAGCACTAACTGTAAAGATTGCTTCTCCCACAAGTTTAGTGGTTGTAGAAAACTGCCGTGATTCTAACTGGGCTGTTTGGGCTTCTAAATGATCAATTCTACCCCGTAGTACAGACACTTCATTGGCAAACTCCTGTTGCAATCTTTGCAGGGTTGCTAGGTCTTCCTTACGAACTAAATCACCCGTTGCAGAAGCAATCAGCTCATTGATCCGATTTGAGCAGGCATTGACTCCAGCTGCAAATTCATAGCGAGTTAAAGCTCGATTACCTCGAAAAGTTCCATTTGGATACCCTGCAATACAGCCATATCTTTCAACTAGAGACTGCAGTGACTGAAATGCCCAATCTGTAGGCTGAACATCTGTAAGCTGAGATACAGATGTTACCTGAGCGATCGTCGGTAGTGTAGACTCTGTGTCATCTATTATTTGATTTCTGTTCTCAAGTGAGATAACCCTGCTATTAATTGAGGTTTCGTCTGCAAGCGCCGCTTTATTAAATGAGAAAGTGAGAGAACCAATCCCAAAAATGACAGGAGAACAAAGCAGACAACGCCATAAAGAAGATTGATTCATTATTTCTCCTCAGATACTTGAAAATAGATGCTTGAAAATAAATAATCGCACACATCTGCATTAACTAAAAATCGGGGGTTCTAATTTGTATCGATGGAATGATAATATTGCCAAAACTAGAACCATAAAATTGCCGAAACAAAAGCTTTAATACCCATTGTTTTATGTTTACGATTGGGTGTTTGCGCAGCGTCCCAGAGGGAGCTAGCTGGCCCAACATCAAAGTTAATCGCCTTTCGGGGCATAGCAGAAGGCATTGGCTTAAGAGGCTAGTGCCAGCAATCACTGCGCGCTTTCTTGGTAAAACTTGGTAGAATTATGCTGCTTTGTTGAGGGCTGCAGCTTCTTCTGGAGCCTGAGCAACCAATCGACGCCTGCTATAGAAAAAGTAGTAAAACATTGATAAAACCAGGACAATTGCAGTTCCCCACACTCCCGGCTGATACTCTGGAGTATAGAAGCAAGCAATTAGAGCAAAAATTGCTAGAGCAGTTCCCAATGATGCTCCTTGAATTCCCAAAGGGCTTTTGTAGGGCCTGGGTAGGTCAGGGCGAGCAAGCTTAAGCTTAATGTAACTCAGCATAACCAAAATATAAGAGATTACAGCTGCAAAAACTGTCATATTTAGAATTACAGCATCTACCGCAACGCTCTTACCTTGGTCAACCAGTACAACACAAATCAATCCCACTATAGTACATAGAATTAACGCCCTAACAGGAATATTGTTTTTGCTCGTAATAGAGATCCAACGTGGCAGATACCCAGCACGGGAAAGAGAAAATAAGATACGCCCACAACCATAGACGATCGAGGACAAACTAGCCCCTAAGGCAAGAGTTAATGAGAGCGTTGTAAGAAGTTCGCTAGTGGAACCTTTGCCGAAGTAAGCTTCCAGTCCTTCTGCTAGTGGCACGCTAGACTTCCCAATTGCTGCTGCACCACCACCTACGCCTGAGTTTAGAACTAGAGTAAAAATTGAAATGACTGTTAGAGTGACTATGCCTGATATTAGTGCTGTTGGCATACTCTTGGGGGCGTTTTTAGTTTCCTCACTTGCCATTGGGAGTAACTCAATCGCTTGGTAGAACCAGATACCATAGGGCATTGCGGCAAAAATCCCCTTCCAACCCTTAGGCAACCATTTTGCTGATTGTCCAGGATCAGCTGGAATATTAAAGAGCAACTCTGGTCTAAAAACGCCTGCTGACATACTCAGGTAGAATAAACCCAACACCATAATGGCTACTAAAGTCAGGAAAAGGCACACTTGCAAAGTTAGTTCTAAACTACTGATACAGACTCCAACAAACAAAGCATAGATCAGTACCCATACAAGGTAGCTAGGCACTGCGGGAATTACAGGCTTAAGGTAGTTGCCCATGGCATAGACGAGTGCTGCTGTTCCCAGCACGTACTCAATTATGATTGCCACGCCACACATAAAACCCCCAAAGGGACCAAAAGCATTACGAGTGAACGAGTAAAAACCTCCAGCATGGGGTAGTGCTGCAGACAATTCAGCCAGAGTATAGATCATGCATATATACATGATTGCCATAAGGAGGGTAGCGATACTCAAACCCCAAAAACCACCCACGATCAAACCATAGTTCCAGCCATAGAAATCTCCAGAGATAACCGCACCAACACCTAAACTCCATAAAAGAAACGCACCAGTGTTTCCGCTAAGTCTCCGTCGCTTCAGATAGTTTTCAGAGACATTGTTGTAAGAAACTAAACTTTTAGACTTTTCTCTGGACATATCTACGTTAATTAACCTTACTACTTTAATTTCATTGTCAATTTGGTAGAAAACCCCTGTCGCTTTATAAATGTTTTTACTGAAAAAATACAAAAATAAGTTACAGAAATAACAGGTTTTTGTATTTTTTTGTGAAGTCTTTCACAAATCACTTATCATATGTAACAAGAAACGCTTTCATTTCAAGCTGTTGGACGATCCCTACAGAAAGAAAACGCAAGATTACTAGCAGTAATAAAATCAAGCTTTATTGCCTAAAAAAACAACATTATACTTGATTGTTTCTATCAATGCATATGTATTAGTGAGCTGTATAATTATACATTGCTTACAACACACACTAACAATTGCTACAAAAAAATGACTGCTCCCAAAGCAAGCAGTCGCGATTGAATCAAATTCACAGATTATCTTGTCTAATCTACTTGAGAACTTCAATTTCGTTTAACTGATGAATTAGCACATTTGCTCCTTCTAGATTCTCTGACCTCTTTTGCCAATTTATACCAATACAACCTGCTGCTTGAGCAGCACAAGCCATCTGCATATCACCTACAGAATCTCCCACCATAAGAGTCTTAGCTGGTTCTACTCCTAATGATTGGCAAGCTTGTAAAAATAATACTGGATCTGGTTTGCTAGGACCTTCATCAACACCCACTTGTACCTGGATGTAAATACCTAAATCATGATGCTCTACAAAAGCAGATACCTCTTCAGGGCGAGCAGCCGAGAGAATTCCTAGCTTCAATCCTGCTTCAGAAAAGTTTTTAAGCGTTTCTCTGCTACCTACAAACATTGGTGAGGGGGTGTTGCTAACGAATTTTTCAGCCTCTTTGAAGGCTTGACGTGCGATCATCAAAGAATCGAACCATCTCTTCCCAGTTTCAGCAATATATGCTGCTGCTGCAATCTCTACTTCACGACTACTACCAACAGCTATTAACCCAGATGGATCTAAACTATCACCATCAATACCAAAAGCCTTTAGTAGATGCTTTTCAAGTCCAGGGACTTGCTTGTCTATGACCTGTGCTATTTGTTGCCCTTGTTTGGTCAAATAAACCTTTGAATCTTCTAAAGTCCCGTCTTTATCAAATAAAATTGCTTGTATGTTGGGAAACAGCAAATCTCTACATTTTATAGTAAACAAAAAAGAATACCTCACTTATCAGTTTGTTAAAGTTAGCTATGCCCTTCAAGCTCGCGTAGTGCTCTTGCCAACAACATGTTCTCTTCCTCTGGTGCTTTGGCTACAAGTTTTTTGCGAGAGTACAGTAAAAAATAAAGGATCATAAAACCAAAGAAGAGAAGTATTCCCCAGACGCCTGGTCTATATTCTGGGTTACAAAAGCAAGCAAATAGAGCGATGATTGAGAGTATTGTGCCAACTACTGCACCCCCAATTCCTAAAGGACTTTGATAAGGACGCGGCAGTTCTGAATGAGTGAGCTTTAGCTTGATGTAGCTGATCATTACCATGATATAAGAAATAACTGCACCGAACACTGTCATGTTAAGTAGCGTTGCTCCGATTGTTTTTCCCGCAAACTGAATGGTTGCAGTGCAGGCAAGTCCTACAAAAGCACCTAAAATTATTGCGATCGCTGGGGTATGAGCCTTGCTAGTAATGGAAATCCAGCGAGGTATATATCCAGCTCTCGATAATGAAAAAAGCGCTCGTCCGTAAGAATAAATAGTTGTATGGAAACTAGCAACAAGACCAAAGAGAGTCAATAGAGTTAATATTACTGTCACCTTCCCCTTACCAGATGGCGCTGAATCCCTCTGCTAATGGGGTTGCAGTGTGACCCATAGCGGCTGCCCCACCTCCAACGCCAGTATTTAGAACTAACACGAACAAAGAAAGTGTCAAAAGAGTACCCATGCTCCAAAGTAAAGCCTTTGGAATATCTCTAGCGGTATCATGAGCTTCTTCCGCTGCCATTGGCAAATGTTCGATCGCTAAGTAAAACCACATTGCATAAGGTAAAGACTGAAAAACCCCCATCCATCCATTGGGAAGCCACTTTGAATTTCCTGTTGCTGGGGGAATGTTAAACAGTAGTTCATACTGAAATTTTCCTGAGAATATTGCGGCGACGAAAAAAACAACTAGTACCGCTGCAGCAATTGCAGTAATAATTAATGCTGCTCTCAACATGATTCCTACACCTCGAATGTTGAGATAAACAAAAATGCTGTAAAACAGCAACCACCAAACAGGAACAGGAATCCCAGGAAGCAACGTATTGAGATAGCTGCCAATAAAGAAAACAACTACAGATGGTCCCAGCACATATTCAATGATGATACTCACACCGCAAACAAAGCCGCCAAGCTGACCGAACGCTTTCCGAGTAAATGAATAAAATCCTCCAGCATGAGGCAGTGCTGCTGATAGCTCGGCAATGCTGTAAACCATACAGATATACATGATTGCCATCAACAATGTGGCGATCGCTAACCCGCCAAAACCACCTGCTTCTAAACCAAAATTCCAACCTGAGAAGTCGCCAGAAATAACTGACCCAACCCCCAAAGCCCAAAGTAAAATCCAATTTGCACTACGACGCAGTTGTCTCCGTCGCAAATACTGATTACCTACAGTTTCATAACGAGCAATACCATTAGACTTGGAATATTTAGACATACCAAAACCTTTCTCGTTATTGCCTTTAATATCTCTATGTGCCTTAATAGACTTATTCTGGCCACCCCCTCCAGGGCGGGAACAGTCAAGAGGAAACAGCCCCAAGAGTTAGCCCGAATCAACAAGGCGTCATTGTCCAAATTCCCTTGATTTATCTATGGAGATTTCCTGTGGCCTGTTGCCCGTAATCGAGTTGCTTTTAAACCTGCTTGCTTATACTGGATAATGAGCTAAATTTCTGTGAAGAAGGAAGAGGCAACAAAAAGCCTGCCTGCTGCAGTTCAGTCACACTATCCCTCACAGCCTTAATTATCTTATTAATATCTTCGTCTGTATGGGCTGTGGATAAGTAGCTACATGTTCCGACGACATGAATCTTTCTATAGAGTAGATGATAGCGGAATAACTCCATACTCAGCTTATCAATATCTCTCATAGATTCAGAACTTCCAGAATCAGCAAAAACAAACGCAGAACCAAAATTCTCTACCTTAATTGGAACTTCATTTTCTTCCAAGTAGCTGTTTAAAGATCGAACAAATTGTGTTGTACGTTGATTTAGTTGTTGCTGGAGAAGAGGTCCCTCCGCTTTAAGATATTTCAGGACTGCGTGTGCAGCTGCGATAGCTAACGAATGTTTGCAGAACGTACCAGCGACAAAAGTTGTTTTTGCACTTGGATAAGAATTATCTCCATAATTCCACATACCCCCATCTACTGCATCCATGTACATAGCTTTGCCTGCAATCACTCCAATGGGCAGACCCCCACCAATAATCTTTCCATAAGTCGCTATGTCAGCCTCAACTTCAAAATAAGCTTGCGCGCCACCAGGATGAATGCGAAAGCCAGTAACCATCTCATCGAAGATGAGAGCTATTCCTAATTCTTTTGTCAACTTCCTTAACTGCTGAAGGAACGCTTTTGGCTGTAGTGCAGGTTTGTAGTTTTGCACAGGTACAACTAAAACTGCTGCCAATTCGTCCTTATGAGCCTCTATTTGTTCTAGTGAGCGTGGATTGTCATAATCCAAGACCAAAACATCTTTGACACTGTTTAGTGTTATGCCAGGAGCAATTGGTACGCTATACAAGTCTCCGTCGCACATTTGTGCTTTCACTAGCGCCTCGTCAAAATGACCATGATAGGAGCCGGAAAAGATAACAATTTTGTCGCGCCCTGTTACTGTACGTGCTATTCTTACCGCCGTCATTACGGCTTCCGTTCCTGTATTACTAAAGGTCGCTCGCTCCATTCTAGTAAGTTCACAAATTAACTGTGCCACTTCACCTACAAGCTCTGGCTGTAGACCAACTTGTACTCCTTTTTCAAGTTGATCTGCTAGAACTTCCTGAATAAAGGGCGGATTATAGCCAAATAGATGGCATCCTAATCCCATTCGAAGATCTATGTATTCGTTGTCGTCAATATCCCACAACCTAGAACCAAGAGAACGTTTGACTACAATTGGATAGAAAAGCTCCTTTAGAACCTGAGAAAAACCTTTGCCTAATGAGTTCTGGGAATCGGCAAAAACTGGACGATAAGATTGCCTCAGCAATTTTGATGTTTTAGTCTGCTGAGTGTAGCGCGGAATAAAATTTTCCAAGAATTGTTGTTCTAGATTATACAAAATTCGCACCCCAATAAATACAATTTGCAGCAATAGTCATTAGAAATTGAAGTGCCATATTTTTGAATATTTTGCTTATGGCAGCTTATAGCTAATTTCTAGACAATTAATGGTAATTCTTCTCAAAAGAAGACTTATGAAAATAAGGTGTCATAGACGTAATATCTATACAGGTTTTCTCCTTCACGATTCAATAGATTTTGGCGAGAAACGTTTAAGGATAACTTAGGATCAACAATATGGTTTATACCTGCATATTGACCATTATTTGCACAAATATATCGTCAATCATTACACAAGGTTTGTAAACCGTACGCTAGACGTTCTAGTGCATACCTTATTTCTCCTTTTTTTAAGTAAAAATTCTAGCTATTTTTTCTACTAAAAATGAGCTTGGAATCAGTTTTTTCTCTTAATAAATTAAATTTACGGTGTAATACTTTAGAGGAACAAATTATAAATTTTGTGTATTTTTGTGAATATATAAAGTAATGACAATCTGGATGATTTCTCTTCAGAAGGCACTGAGTTTTAGGGAGATCCAAAAAATAAAATGAAAGCGCCTTTGTGATTGATTTGTGAGGGAGCCGATACCGAGAAAAAAGAAAAAAACCATCTATCAACATGATAGATGGTGGGTGTATTGTTTATTGTTATACTGAGCAAATTAGCATGGAACATATATTGTTGTAGAAAAAAAATACCACCCAGTTACAGTAAAAACCACTTACTAACATGATAGGTGGTGGGATAAAATCTTGTCTAATATTATTAGATTATAATTAGGCTTAAAAACAGTCAATAATCTTCCTCAAGTGTCTTAGAAACCGAATCATTAGATACGGTAAACCGAACCTTTTTCTAGAAAAAATCAGGAAGACCATGTCAGCGCTCACATCTACTTCATGGCTATGTGTAGAGCGACAAATTATTTGACCACGAGACAAATAATTTGTCGCTCTACATTATGGCTATGTCCTAAAACTCCTAAAATATGACGGGTACATAAGTTCGTTTATCTCAGGACACCCATAAACTACTTGGGTGGCTTTGATTTTTTGTGTTATGTCGCTCTACAAATAAATGTCACCCTATAGGAGGGTAGCACTTTTATCACTAATGCTGATGTCTCTGCAACAGACTGGTTATTTAATAGTCAAGCATATGGCTATAGAATTAGAGAACCATGGATATTCAAGAAAACTTAGTGAAGTGAGGCAGACATAACCGTCCGGCAACATTTAACGCACTTATTCAAATTTTAGTTAAAATGGCAGACTCCAACCCTATTGTAAACAAGAACAGAATTACCCACATAGTCTCTTTAGAAGTGGTTGAAAAAGCTGAGAAGGCTTTGAAAGCTCTAGGATTTAAATCAAAAGCTGACTTTGCAAAATCTCAGCTTTTAGCCTACGCTACAATTAGTGACTTTTTTCAGTGTCATCCTATCAAATTGGATTGCTTTGACAAGATATGCACATCCTTAGGGTTAAATTGGCAAGAAGTTGCACAGATTCAACTTCATGAGCCATTAAATTATTTAAAAGGAAACGAGAAATGGCACTTAGTACGGGAAATCGTAGAGCAACCAGTTAAGGGACGAGATTTACGTAATAAAAACTTAAGCGATGCCGACCTGAACAAGGCCGATCTTAGTTTTGCCAAACTGTTTTGTGCCGATCTTAGTAATACCGATCTTAGTAGTGCGAACCTTCTTCATGCCAACATGTTTCGTGCTGATCTTAGTTGTGCAGGATTAAGTGGTGCCCTCTTGGTTTGTGCTGTTATGACTCATGCGATCCTGATTAGAGCCGATCTCAGTGGTGCCAACATGTTTCGTATTAATTTGAGTAGTGCCAACCTAAGTAATGCAATTCTGACAGGTGCTGATTTAACTGGTGCGAACTTAAGTGATGCCATTCTGACAGATGCTAATTTAATCGGTGCTAGTTTGAGAGGTGTTGTTCTGAGATCTGCCGACCTAAGTAGTGCCGACCTAAGTAGTGCTGATTTAAGTGGTGCTGACCTAAGTGCTGCTGATTTAAGTAATATCACAGTTAAAAATACTCGATTCGGAACAAATGTAGGCCTTACTCTCAATATGACACTTCACCTAGAACGAGGAGGAGCAATTTTTGATGAATCATCAGACAATTGTTTTTGAGCACCTAGGCGATCGCCAGAAGACTCTCAAAAAGAGTTTCTCCATCAGAAGGTAGAGAAACTTTTCCATAACTATACATTATAAACACACATAATATACCGCACAATTGCAGTTATAACAAGGCACTAAAATATTATTTTATACTTAAAATAATCGTAGAAATATTACTCAAAATCACATGTTAGAGATTTATTGGGTATATCAGAAGAAGAAATATTAGTGTAAACTTATGAGCCGAATCATCGCAGTTTTTAACCAGGTGGGAGGCGTTGCTAAAACTACCCTGACCCAAAACCTGGGGTACCAGCTAGCACAACTGGGTCATCGCGTTTTGCTCATAGACCTAGATCCCCATGCTGGCTTAACCATTTTTATGGGCCTAGTTCCAAGGGAGTTAGAGCAGACTGTTAACAATGCCATTGTGGATGAGCAACCCCTGCCCATTCATGAGGGAATTCATGATCTGGATCTAGCCCCTGCCAATATCTCTTTGAGTACGGCAGAAGTGCAATTGATTAATGCTTCTATGCGCGATTTCCGGCTCAAAGAAGCTATTGAACCAATTGAAGATAATTATGATTTTATCTTGATAGATTGTCCTCCCAGCTTAGGGCTACTTTCTTACCTCTCGCTCGTGGCTGCCACTCATGTTCTTGTCCCCCTAGAAACCCATTTTAAAGCCTTTGAGGGTACAGGTGATCTCTTAAAAACGGTTGCTACAGTTCGGCGGCACAAACCCAACCGCAAATTACAAATAGCTGGGTTTGTGCCGACCAAATACGATGCTCGGAACTCTCAAGACACTCGCACCCTCGCTGCCATTAATGAACAACTAGCGATCGCCGGAACAATATACCCCCCTATTCCTCGCTCTACTGCTTTTGTTGATGCCTCAGAAGAACGAATGCCCCTGGCAGTTTACGATCCCAAGCACCCCTCTGTCCAAATCTTGAAAAAAATAGCTAGTAGTTTGGAATCTTTGAAATAGTGAAAACTCTTATTCTTAATCAAAGAAAACTAGCTCAAAACATATCTGCAATTACTATTACTCCGTCACTGAAGGCAAAAAAATCGTCACAATAAGACTTAATTTTTACTTTTATCTTCTTAAAAATTCCTGTCTCCAAAAAAAAACTTGAGTAAAATAAAACAAGAGTAAAAGGTGAGCACATGGGTGAAGCCAAAAGACGAAAAGCCCTAGGGCAATACGGAAAAATCGAAGACACCAATGCTTATAAAAGCATTAAAAAACAATTGAGTGATTGTACCTCTTTGGTTAGGTCCACAAAGGGACAACCAACAGTATTTTCAACTAGTCAAAGACGAATGTCCGCATTAAGCAAAGTTGTATTCGACTTAGCACAAGAAAACCCAGATATTAATTATCAAGTCATAGAGGATGGAAGCTGTCTGATATGTCTAAGTGACCATTTATCAGATCGTTTCGGCTATGTTTGGATAAAAAAATCAGATTTATCTGGGAAATGGTTGGTTAAAGCTGCTCCCCCAGGAGCAACAAGGCTTGATACTTTGTGCGTTTGGACAAACAAGGATAAAGCAATAGAGGTGGCTAAAAATCTTGCACCTTTGATAAGTTCTTTTCCTTTGAAAGAATGGGAGAAACAACATCTCTCGCCAAAATATAAGCAATTACTGGACTTCATTCCTTTTGATGATGATGGGATTGTGGGCCTCATTTATCCAGATAAGCAGTATCAGCAATTGACGATAGAACAACAGCAATATCTGCAAAATCCTTTCAACCAAGCTATGTTGAAGAAAATCCCAAAACAAGACTTCGTCTCTGCACTCGCAGAGATCGCAGCGATTCCACAAAAATAAGACCATACAAAAACTGATGGGGAGATTCCATCTAGACGGGAACTCCCCACTACCACCGACTCTTGTATTATTCGCCGGGGGCCGTGACGCACCACTGGTTATGTCATGTGGACTGTGTTAGCCGATTAAGGTTTTGTAGAACTGCTTTTTTCCAAGCATCCACTGCCTGACATACCTCGTAGTTGATCTCCAACAAAAAATCCAAATGCGCAACAGCTTAGGAATCCCAAAAGTAAAACTCCCAAGAAGAGATAAGCTGAATCAAATTTTTTAGCCCTACTCGTAGGAAGAGGCTTTCCACAATTTTGGCAGTTTTCAGATCCAGTCGTATCAATGTAATTGCAATGGGTACAAACGGTCTTCATCTTTTTCAAAACTCTCTGTTTTTCTTTGGGTATAAAGTAGTTTTGACACTTCGATAACTATATAGCTAAGCTTTTTAGTTTTTGCTCACCAATAGATAAGAATACAGCTTTTACCAGTTACAATTATTGTTATTTGCTCAAATTATTGCGACGTACTTACTCTACTTATCAAGAGGCGATCGCCTAAAATAAAAGTATGTTTTTTGACATTTCCTGGTTGACGTGACAGCTTGATCAGGTATTACGGTAACTCTAACCCCGCCACAAGCGGGGCTTTGTTT
>JAJPJF010000398.1 GCA_021324415.1 Nostocales cyanobacterium Centralia_MAG_434 | reverse complement strand
TCATCAGGTGAAGATTCGTGGCTTTCGCATTGAATTAGGAGAAATTGAGGCACTGTTGAGCCAACACCCAAATGTACATCAGGCAGTCGTTGTTGTTCGTGAAGATATCCCTGGTGATAAGCGCCTTGTTGCCTATATTGTTCTTAACCAAAAACTGGAAGCGATCGCCACTACCTTAAAACATTTCCTTGAAGAAAAGCTGCCTAGTTACATGGTGCCAGCAATCTTCATGATTCTCGACTCTTTCCCCCTCACCCCCAATGGTAAGGTGGATCGTCGGAACCTTCCAGCACCTGATCGTTTACGCCGTGATCTTGAAGAAGCTTACGTCGCGCCTTGTAACTCAATTGAGGAGAAGTTAGCACTCATCTGGGCTGAGTTACTAGGACTTGGACAGATTGGAGTCAATGACAATTTTTTCCATCTGGGTGGTCATTCCCTGATTGCAACTCAGATGCTTGCTCGCGTGCGCGAAGTTTTTCAAGTCGAGTTGTCTTTTTGCCAAATATTTGAAAACCCTACTATAAAAAGTCTAGCTCAACTCATTGAACATAGTCATAAAGAGCAACAGTGGCAATGTCTTGCCATAGAACGAATTCCTCATGAAGGACTATTGCCAGTCTCGTTCGCCCAAGAGCGAGTGTACTTCATCCAGCAATTGGCTCCAGAAAGTAACGCCTACCAGTTCCAAGCAACTCTGCGATTTCGTGGTCAGCTGAACATAGTAATATTACAACAGTGCCTGAGCGAGATAGTACTGCGTCATGAAATCTTTCGCACGACCTATCCAGCGGTAAATGGTCGGCTATTTCAAGTCATTCATCCCCACCAACCAATCAGTTTCACAGTCGTTGATCTTCAGTCATTCCCAGAGACTGAACGTGAAGCAGAGGCTCAAAAATTAGTTGAAAAAGAAGTACAAAAGCCCCTAGACCTGAATCAACTACCATTAGTTAGGTGGGTTTTGCTAAAACTGAGCGACCAAGAACATCTGTTGGTTCATATTGAACATCACATGGTTCATGATGGCTGGTCGTTTAACGTGTTCTTAGGTGAGTTGGTAGAACTTTATAAGGCATTCTCTTTGGGTCATCCTTCCCCGCTGCCTGAACCACTCTTACAGTTCGCAGACTTTGCTCATTGGCAAAGACAGTGGGTCAAAAGTCCGGCAGCCCAAGCTCAATTGACTTACTGGCAACAGAAGTTATCAGGCACCTCACCTCTATTGCAACTACCCTATGATCGCCCGCGACCGACAGAACAAACTTACCACGGGGATCAAATTAGGATAGAACTTCCCATCGACTTGTGTGAATCGCTCAGATCTGTCAGTCGTCAAGAGAGGGTGACCTTATTCATGACGATGCTAGCAGCTTTTCTGGTACTGTTGCACCGATACACTGGGCAAGACGATATTAGTATAGGAACAGCTGTTGCCAATCGACGGATGCACGAGATAGAGAAGTTAATTGGCATGATTGTCAATAACTTAGTTCTACGTACCGATTTGTCAGGTAATCCCACATTTCGAGAGTTACTTGCTCGTGTGCGCCAGGTGACGCTCGAAGCTTATGCTAACGAAGATCTACCTTTCGATAAGGTCGTAGAAGTTCTCAAGCCAATCCGCAACCTGAGCCACAATCCCCTGTTTCAAGTGATGTTCAGCTTTCATGATTCCCCTATGCCAGACTTGCGTTTTCCAGGCTTGGACATCAGTTTGCATGAACCTATTAGTAACAAATCTGCGAAGTTTGATCTGGATTTCCTGGTCATACCCCGTTTTGAGCAATGTGTGCAGAACGGTTCTAAAACAGGAGCCAAGGGAATCACCCTAGTTCTAGAATACAATAGCGATCTCTTCAATGCTGCTACAATTCAACGCATGTTAAAGCAGTATCAAAATTTACTCAATAGAATTGTAGCTAACCCAGCACTGCATATTGGAGAATTACCTCTATTGACGGAAGATGAACAACAGTTGCTGGGGTCATGGAATCAAACCCAAAAAGAATATACTGAAACAGAGTGTATCCATAAGTTATTCGCTGCTCAGGTGCAACGATCTCCTAATACTGTAGCCGTAGAGCAGTTAGGTCAAAAATTAACCTACCGTGAATTGAGCGATCGCGCTAGTCAACTGGCACACTATTTGCAAAGTTTGGGGGTCAAACCAGAAACCTTAGTTGGTATCTGCGTTGATCGTTCCCAGGAAATGATTGTTGGCTTACTGGGCATTCTGAAAGCGGGCGGTGCTTACGTTCCGCTTGACCCTGCTTATCCCCAAGAGCGACTAGCTGAGATTCTCGAAGATACGCGACTGAGCATTTTGCTAACTCAAGCTAGATTCCAGACATCTTTACCAGATTATGGTGGAAAAACAATCTGTTTAGATACAGACTGGCCAATTATTGCTCAACACACTACAGCCGATCCAATTAGTGACGTTCAACTCCACAATCTTGCTTACATTATTTATACCTCTGGCTCCACAGGCAAACCTAAAGGGGTGATGATTGAACATCGGTCACTGATGAATTTTGTCATGACCGCGATTCATGAATATGGGATTGATGCAGGCGAACGCATTCTCCAATTTGCATCTATCTGTTTTGATACATCTATTGAAGAAATCTTGCCTTGTCTTTTAGTTGGTGCAACATTAGTACTGCGCACCGAACAGATATTGCATTCCAGCAATGAATTTTGGCAATGTTGCCAAGAATGGCAGTTAACTGTTTTGGATCTACCTACAGCATACTGGCATCAGTTAGTGGCAGAACTTTACCCTCGAGATGGATGTATTCCCACAAATCTGAAAAAAGTGATTATTGGAGGAGAACAAGCTCAACTGGAAAAAGTGCAGCATTGGCAAACTAGTGTTGCTCATCTTCCTCATCCACCCCAATTATTTAACAGTTATGGGCCAACAGAAGCAACAGTCATCACAACCTTACACCGCTTCAATTCTTCAGCGACTTCTGTTTCAATTGGACGACCTATCAGCAATGCTCAGGTTCATATCTTAGATAAGTATCTCCAACCTGTGCCTATAGGAGTTCCTGGAGAATTGTATATTGGGGGTGCAGGATTAGCCAGAGGGTATTGGCAACGTCCCGAACTTACAGCAGAGAAATTTATCCCCAATCTCTTTAAAGAGAACGGGGGGGAAAAAGAAGACCATGTTGAGCGGCTTTATAAAACAGGGGATTTAGCGAGATTTCGCGCAGATGGCTCCCTGGAATATCTTGGTCGAGTTGACGATCAAGTGAAAGTGCGGGGCTTTCGCATAGAATTGGGAGAAATTGAGACAGTGCTACGTCAACATTCCCAGGTATTCCAAGCAGTCGTTGTTGCCTATGAAGATATACCTGGGCAAAAGCGCTTAGTGGCTTACATTGTGCCAAACCAGCCTCAACCAACTGCCAATGAATTGCGCCATTTTCTCAAACAAAAACTTCCTAATTATATGGTGCCCTCGGCGTTTGTGTTGCTGGAAGCACTACCCATGACACCCAACCAGAAAGTAGACTACCGCGCCCTACCAACCCCCGATTTTTCTCGCAGTATCGAAAATGAATTTGTTGCCCCCCGCACACCTATAGAAAAGAAATTAGCAGCAATCTGGTCAGAGATCTTAAGACTAGAAAAAGTTGGTATTCACGATAACTTTTTTGAACTGGGTGGGGATTCCATCCTCAGTATTCAAATCATTTCCCGTGCCAATCAGTCGGGCATTCAAATTGCTCCTAAACAGCTATTTAAGTACCAAACCATTGCTGAGTTAGCTGCTGTGGCAGGCACCACTCGCCAAGTCAATACCGAACAAGGGTTAGTCACAGGATCGGTGGCGTTGACACCAATCCAGCAATGGTTTTTTGAGCAGAAATTGCCTGAACCTTATTACTTTAACCAGTCGGTCCTGTTGGAAGTACCGCCAGAATTAACACATGAGCAACTGCAACAAATTTTGCAACAATTGTTGCTGCATCATGATGCACTGCGTCTGCGGTTTGTTCTGGAAGGGGACAGTTGGCAACAAATTCACGCCTCTGTAGAAGACATGCCATTGAGCGTCATCGATTTGTCACACCTATCACCAGAAGCACAACAAACAGCAATCAATGCTGCAGATGCAGAACTTCAGGCTAGTCTGAACTTATCCACTGGACCAATTGTGCGAGTGGCACTATTTAGATTGGGCAAGAATCAACCAGGTCGCTTACTATTTATCATCCATCACTTAGCAGTAGATGCCATCTCCTGGCGGATTTTGCTCGAAGACTTAGCTACTGCCTACCAACAAATGATCTGTGGCGAAGCTATTAAACTCCCACCTAAGACAACTTCCTTCCAATATTGGAGCGATCGCCTCCTAGAGTATGGCCAATCAAACACAATCACACACGAGCAGGATTACTGGCTGAGCGAGTGTAACTTTAACTTAACTCCTTTGCCAGTAGACTATCCTTTAGGTAAAGAAAAAAACACTTTAGCCTCAACCTCTACTGTGTCACTTTCTTTAGGTGAAGAACAAACCCGCGCCCTACTGCAAGATGTACCTTCTAGCTACAACACTCAAATTAATGATGTGCTGTTAACTGCCTTAGTGCAAAGCTTTACACAATGGACAGGGGAACATTCCCTGCTTGTTGACCTTGAGGGTCACGGACGAGAAGACTTATTTGAAGATGTGGATCTAGCGCGCACTGTAGGCTGGTTTACTACTATATTTCCTGTTCACCTACAACTCTCACAAGTTGATCATCCAGGAGAAGCTTTAAAGTCCGTCAAAGAACAACTGCGGCGTATTCCTCACCGGGGTATTGATTATGGTGTATTGCGATATTTAAGCAACAACACTACAATCCGCACCAAACTAAAGACGCTACCCCAAGCAGAAGTGAGTTTTAACTACCTTGGTCAGTTCGACCAAGTGCTTACAGCATCCAACATGTTGGGTTTGGCTAGAGAATTTAAAGCCGAACAGAGTTTACTCAATAGACGCAGCCATCTATTAGGCATCAGCGGATTCATTCGTGCAGGCAAACTAGAGATGACTTGGTCTTACAGCAAGGAAATTCACAAACCAGTCACCATTGAATACTTGGCTTCAAGGTTTATGGGAGCATTAAGAACCCTGATTACCCACTGTCAATCACAAGAATCACAAAGCTATACCCCTTCTGATTTTTCAGCCGCCAAACTCAACCAACAACAACTAGATAAATTCCTATCCAAAATTAACAAAAACAAAACCAAAGACGTCACAAAAGAATAGTAGGTTTTTAGCAACTTCATGAACAACATCGAAGACCTTTACGAACTTTCACCCATGCAGCAGGGGATGCTCTTTCATACCCTTTATGCGCCAGAATCAGAACTTTATTTTGAGCAATTGCTGTGTATCCTCTCGGGAGAATTGAATTTTCCTACATTTGTAAAAGCTTGGCAGCAAGTTGTTGCAAGACACCCAGTTTTACGCAGTTCTTTTTATTGGGAAGAGATAGAAAAGCCCTTGCAAATGGTGAGTAAGCAAGTGGAACTCCCGTGGGTAGAACTGGATTGGCGTCATTTAACACCCAATGAACAACAACAGCATCTAGAGGATTTTCTCAAAAGCGATCGCCAAAAAGGGTTTGATCTGGATGTTGCTCCCCTGATGCGCTTCACTATAATCCGGCTGGGAGACCAGACCTACCAATTTATTTGGAGTCATCATCATATCCTTTTTGACGGGTGGTCAATGCAGATCGTCCTGAAAGAAGTTTTCGCTTTCTATGAAGCTTATCAGCAAGGCGAGTATTTTCGCCTGCTTCCTGCTCGCCCCTATCGAGAGTATATTGATTGGTTACAGCAACAGGATATTGCTCAGGCAAAGAACTTTTGGCAACAAACTCTCCAGGGGTTTGAGGCAGCTACTCTTTTCATAGGGAACAGGGAACTCTTAACAGGGAACAGAGGATACAATGAAAAACTTTTCCGATTATCTCAAACAGTAACTGACAAACTGCATTATGCAGCGAGACAACACCATTTAACCTTGAATAACATAGTGCAAGGAGCATGGGCATTGCTTCTTTCTCACTACAGTGGGGAAAGTGATGTGGTCTTTGGTGCAACAGTATCTGGTCGTTCACCGAACTTGGCGGGGGTGGATTCAATAGTTGGGCTATTGATCAACACTCTTCCTATACGGGTACAAGTGGCAGCAAAGACAGAATTATTATCCTGGCTTAAGCATTTACAAGCCCAAGCATTTGAGCAGGAACAATACTCCCATTACTCCTTAGCAGATATTCAGCGTTTAAGTGACGTTTCCCCAGGAATGCCACTTTTCGAAAGCCTGTTAGTCTTTGAGAATTATCCACTCGATTCTACTAAGCAGCAAAGCAAAAAAACTTTAGAAATTAGTCATGTTCGTTGTTTTGAACGTACGAATTATCCTCTAACGGTAGTCATTAATCCTGAGTCACAATTGGCTGGCAGAATTGTCTATGATACGAGTCGCTTTGAGCAACAGACAATTGCTCGCATGATTGGACATTTCCAAAGATTGCTAGAAGGAATGGCAACCAATTTACAACAGGCTATTTCCCAATTATCTCTGCTCAGTCCAGCCGAACAAGCCGAATTAGTTCTGTTAGAGAATCAACAAAATACATATTCTATTTCTTATAAATGTATTCACAATTTATTTGAAGAACAGGTAGAAAAAACACCCGATGCAGTAGCACTGGTCTATGAAAAGCAAAGCTTAACATATCGCGAGTTAAATAAGCGCGCCAATCAATTAGCCCATTACTTGCAAACGCTGGGAGTTAAACCCGAAGTGCGGGTGGGAATTTGTGTTGAGCGATCGCTTGAGATGGTGATCGGAATACTAGCTATTCTCAAAGCGGGTGGGGTTTATGTTCCTTTTGATCCTGCTTATCCCTTAGAAAGACTAGCGTTCATGTTAGCAGATGTACAAACACCCATCTTACTAACACAAACTCATCTGTGCGATCAGCTTCCCATCCAAAATCAAACTGTGGTGAATCTTGACTCAAATTGGGAGATGATTGCCCAATACGGAGAAGACAATTTGCTCAGTGAAGTTAACCCAGAAAATTTAGCCTATATCATTTATACATCTGGATCAACAGGAACACCAAAAGGAACAGAAGTTCCTCTTCGTAGCCTTATTGGTTTTATGTTTGGCGTTGATTACATTCAACTGGATGCAGACCAGATTTGGCTACAACATTCATCGATTTCCTGGGATGCACTAACCCTAGAACTTTGGCCGCCCTTACTTTATGGAGGGCGTTGTGTGCTTTACCCTGGTAAAATCCCCACACCTGTTGACTTAAGCCGCATTATTCAAGAACAGGGGATCAATACCCTATTTCTGACTACAGCCCTATTCAATCTCATGATTGACACAATGCCCCGAGGATTGTCAGGAGTTAAACAGCTACTGTTTGGGGGAGAGTCCGTTTCCATATCTCATGTTCGCCGTGCCCTAAAATTACTGCCGGAAACGCAAATTATTCATGCTTATGGCCCTTCGGAATGTACAGTTTTTACCTGTTGTTACCCAATTCCGAAACAACTTGCGCAAAATGTTGATTCAATTCCTATTGGAAAGTCTATCGGCGACAGGGTAGTCTATTTGCTAGATAAAAATTTACGCAGGGTTCCAATTGGTATTCCTGGAGAACTTTATGTCGGTGGGGCGAGCGTTGCTAGAGCTTACTTAAATCAACCAACGTTAACTCATGAAAAATTTATTCCTAATCCCTTTAAAGGGAACAGGGGAGAAAAAGAAGACCAATCCTTTAATTTTGATCGCCTCTACAAAACAGGAGATTTAGCGCGTTATTTACCTGATGGAAATATAGAATTTCTTGGTCGAATTGATACACAAGTTAAAATTCGGGGTTTCCGCATTGAATTAGCAGAAATTGAAGCAGTTTTAAGTCAACACTCAGATATAAAACAAGTCGTGGTTATTGTGCGGGAAGATGAACCTGGCAACAAGTATTTAGTTGCCTATCTTGTTTCTAATGATAATCAACTAACGCCTAGCAATCTCCGAAACTTCCTCAAGACAAAGCTACCCGACTACATGATTCCTACTGCTTTCGTATTTCTCAAAGCATTTCCTTTAACATCTAATGGAAAGATAAATCGCCGTGCTTTGCCTGCTCCCGATACTTCCCAAAGAAGCGTAGAAGTTGATTTTGTTCCTCCTCGCACGTCTACTGAACAAGAATTAGCCACAATTTGGGCTGAAGTTCTCCAACTCAAACAGGTTGGAATTTACGATAATTTTTTTGAGTTGGGAGGACATTCTTTACTAGCTACTCAAGTCATCTCTCGGTTAAGAGAAGCCTTTTCTTTAGATTTTCCTTTGCGTTATTTGTTTGAGAATCCAACTATTGCTGAACTTGCTGAAAAAGTCATTGCTCAACAGATTGAACAAGCAGAAAGTGATGCCTTAGCACAAATTTTAATGGAAGTCGATCAGTTATCACAGGAGGAAGCCACTCAACAGTTACTTATTTAATATCATTTCACTATAAAAGAGACAAGGGGGATAAGGAGGACAAGGGGGACAAGGAGGAGAAGAGAAAAACTCTATGCCCCATGCCCCATGCCCTATGCGCGACCTTAACTAATAACCGTTTATTTTTACCAATCTACTTAATATGACCGATATACTAAAACGTCTTGAAAATCTTTCGCCAGAAAAGCGAGAATTAGTTTTACAAAAACTGAAACAGCAACAGCAATCTTCACAAAATGAGCGTCAGCTGACTCCTCTACTTGCACCTGTATCACGGGAACAACCTCTTCCTCTCTCCTTTGCCCAACAAAGACTGTGGTTTCTTGACCAATTAGAAGGGGAAAAGTGTGTTTATAATGTCCCGTTTTTCTGGCAACTGAAGGGCTTTCTTAATAAAGCAGCCTTAGAACAAGCTATTCGAGAAATTGTTCAACGTCATGAAGTGTTACGCACTACCTTCTCAGTTGTTGATGGATCACCAATCCAGGTGATTCACACACATTCCCAGGTGACGGTACAGGTGGTAGACTGGCGACATTTGACAGAAAAAGACCAGTTGAGCAAAGCAAAGCAGTTAGCACAAGAAGAGTTGCAACAGCCTTTTGATTTATCAAAACCACCGTTGCTGCGTGTAAAGTTATTGCAGCTAGCTGATCAATCCCATCTCCTGTTGCTTGTTATCCATCATATTGTTTGTGATGGCTGGTCAATGGATATATTTCGCCGTGAGTTATTGACTCTTTACACTGCTTTTTGTGCTGGCAAACCATGTCCTTTACCTGAATTATCTCTACAATATGCTGATTTCGCCCATTGGCAAAGACAGTGGTTACAGGGAGAAGTACTCCAAACTCAACTTAATTACTGGCAAAAACAATTGGCTGAAGTTCAGCCACTATTAGAATTACCTACAGATCTTCCTCGCCCTTCAGTGCAAAGTTTCAGGGGGCGTAGCGAGTTCTTGGAACTGAATCAAGATTTAACGCAAAAGCTGAAGTGTTTGAGTCAACAGTCAGGAACGACTCTGTTTATGACTTTACTGGCAGCATTTACACTCTTACTATCGCGCTACAGTAGGCAAGAGGATATTGTTGTTGGTTCTGCGATCGCCAATCGCAACCGTCGTGAAATAGAACCATTAATTGGTTTTTTTGTCAATACCCTAGCTTTGCGCACTAACTTGCAAGGGAATCCAACCTTCTTAGAATTGCTAAACCGGGTCAAGCAAGTAACCTTAGATGCTTATGACCATCAAGACTTACCCTTTGAGAAACTAGTTGATGAACTGGGTAATGAGCGATCGCTCTCTCATCATCCTCTATTTCAAGTAGCTTTTGGTCTTCAAAATCAACAAGAGCAGAAACTGGAAATCAATGGATTAACTGTGACCCGTTTTCAGTGGGAAAACACAACAGCCCTATTTGATTTATCATTGATTTTTCGAGAAACGCCTCAGGGATTAATCGGTGAATGGGAATATGCAACAGATTTATTTGAAGTTGAAACCATTCAACGAATGGCGAAACATTTTGAAGTTCTGCTTCAAGAAATTGTTGATAAACCTCAACAACCTATTAATTCTTTACCATTGCTCACAGAGGATGAACGTCAGCAACTGCAAACTTGGAATCAAACTCAAACTGATTATTTCCTCAATCAAACTTTAGTTGATCTGTTTGAATCTCAAGTTGAAAAAACACCTAATAATCTCGCGTTGGTGTTTGAATCCCAAAGTTTAACTTACCAACAATTAAATGAACGAGCGAACCAACTTGCTCATTACCTGATTCAAAACCACCAAATTAAACCAGACACTTTAATTGGTATCTGTGTTGAACGTTCTTTAGAGATGATTATTGCTCTTGTGGGTATCCTCAAAGCGGGTGGGGCTTATGTACCTCTTGATCCTAGCTACCCACAAGAGCGTTTAGCTCACATGCTCTGTGATTCGCAAGTATCGTTGCTGTTGACAACTGAAAAGTTAGCAACTAC
>JAJPJF010000349.1 GCA_021324415.1 Nostocales cyanobacterium Centralia_MAG_434 | reverse complement strand
CCGATTGTCTGAGGCTGCGCTAAATACGCCAGAAAGTCCTTTGCGATCTCTCGGTTTGGAGACTCAGCAAACAACACTGCTGCATTCAGTGTAACTAAGTAACGCATCGGTTTGCCACTAGGTTTATTTGGAAACTCTATGGTACCCAGCTTATTATGGTAAATCTTGGGATCTTGGCGCACAGCAGCAGGAATTGAGAGCGTCGTGTTCGGTGTCATAACCACTCTACGGTTGAGCAAGCTGCGATTATTGTCTGGATTTAACCAGTTCACTGCGTCTTGTGGTACGTAGCCGTGCTGGTAAAATTTTGTATACCACTCTAAACTCTTGACAATGCCTTGACGTACTTGAGGATCATCAAGCAGAAGTTGACCTTTAGAGTCTAATAGTTGGACATCATATGCCTCTAAAATTTGCTCAAAAGTATAGTAGGTATCTGCAGCTCCAACTGAGAAAGGCAACCCTATCGCATAAATATCCGGTTTTTTATTTTGTTTTTGCTGTGCTCGTAACTTGTCCTGAATTTGTTGCCAAAATTCCCAAAAACCATCCCAATCTCTAGGGATATCGCGTTCAGTGTGACCTACTTGCTTTAGTAAGTCCCGCCAGTACTGAATGTGAATTGTTAACTGATTAATTGGAATTCCATAATAGCCCTGCTTTTTCTCGACATTATTATAAAAATGAACAGCATCTAGCACAGCCTCAGGATAAATACTCTTGATAGGTTCAATAATGTTCGAGACATCTACGAGTTTGCCTTCCCAGGCAAGACGTGGAATGAGTTCCCTCTCGGCACTACTACTCATGACGATATCAGGAGGTTTACCAGCCTTAATTGCTCTTTCAGTCTTTTTCGGTAGCTCATCATTGGTGTAGAAAGAAAGCTGGATCTTGTTGCCAGTTTTTTGTTCCCAGTTGTGCACGAGTTGCTGGAGTGCTTCATCTTCTTCCAAATTAAAACCTTTATCCCACCAAATCCTTAAGGCGGTACTCTTTATTGGCGGCTCAGTGACTGGGAGTGGATCTAATCTAGATGTATGATTTGTGCAAGCAATAAAAATTAGGCTGAGTGTTAATGCCATAAGTGCGTGGAAACTACGGCTCAATCTCTGAAAAGCTTTTGTTGATTTTGATACTACTGTACGTTGTTGCCGATTTTTAGAGCCTTGAGACACTTGATATGCTTGTTTTCGAGATACCATACTGGTAAAATACAATTCTTATTCTGAGTAAATATACTTAGGTTTTCTACCTCCATAGATTGTCTCATCAAAAAAATGAATTTTTCCACTAATTTTAGCTGTATCTTTAAATCCCATCGCACAAATGGCGTTCTGTCTCAGCAGTGTCGTCATCGTTCTCTGCGACTTGTAGGTTTGTCTTCAAATAATCTCGCACGAGATTGCAACCTTCAGCTAATAAATCCAGCTTGAGAATTCGCGGCAAATTCCACAGAACTAACTTGTTGTCTTCACCCACCGAGGCTAAAAAAGTGCCATCGTGACTGAAGTTAACTCCCCTGACTGCAGAACTGTGCCCTCTTAATGTTGCTAGTTCTCTACCATCCAACTTCCACAGTTTCACCATATTATCTACACTTCCGGAGGCCATCATTTTACCGTCGGGACTGAATGAAATTCCCCACACGCCTGCACGATGACCTCTAAAAGTTTTCAACAGAGTACCGTCAAGGTTCCAAAGTTTAACTGTACCGTCCCCACTACCAGAAGCGAGCATATTACCTTGTGGGCTAAATCCAACAACCCACACATTAGCAAGATGAGCTTGAAAGCTTTTTTCTAAGGTACCATCAAGTTTCCAAAGCTTAACCATACCGTCTCCACTGCCTACAGCAATTCTATTACCATCTGGACTGAATGCCAGTCGCCACAAGCCTGTACCATCGCCAGTGAAAGTTTTTACCAATGTACCGTCAAGCTTCCAGACTTTTAGTGTATCATCTTGACTAGAGGAAGCCAGGAACTCACCTTGAGGACTAAAAGCGACTGAGGCAACCATAGCATGAAAACCTTTGAAAGTCCTTAATAGAGTTCCATCCCGCCGCCAAAGTTTTACAGTACTGTCCAAGCTAGCAGAAGCAATCAACTTACCATCAGGGCTAATATCAACATAGATGGCTGGTGCGTTATGTCCTTTAAGTGTTGTCAGTAAATTGCCGTGACGATCCCAAAGTTTGACCGTATTGTCTTGACCTGTTCCGGATGTAGCAATTGTTGTGCTATCAGCACTGATATCAAGTCCATATATTCCATTGTGGTGAGCAGTGATGGTTGTTTGTAATGGGTTATGAGGGTGCCAAAGTTTGACAACGCTATCTGTCCCAGCGGAGGCAATGAAACTGCCATCGGGACTCCAAGCAAGTCCCCAAACTGGTGCAGTATGGCCTCTCAAGGTGTTTAATTCTGAGCCATCAGTATGCCAAAGTTTTATGGTCTTATCCAAACTGGATGATGCAATGATGTTACCCTGAGGATTGAATGCGACTCCCATAACAACTGCAGTATGACCAAAAAAGCTTTTTAACAAAACACCGTCTTGAGTCCAAAGTTTGACAGTGTTATCATCACCTGATGTAGCGATCATTTGACCATTAGGACTAAAGGCAACGTTGATCAGCTTTGCAGGAGTGAGAACGGTTTTTAGTAGCTGACCGTCTCGTCGCCAAAATTTCAGTAGATTATCCTGACTTACAGAGACAAATATCTGACTATCCGGACTCACTGCTACTCCTGATACTCCTACTTTGTCACTTTTAAGAGTTTTGAGTAACCTACCGTCTGAAGTCCAAAGTTTGATGGTACTGTCTATACTTGCAGAGATAATTTGTTGACCATCCTGGGTAAATGTGACTACCCATATTGGCGTATTGTGACCAGTAAGAGTGCGTAGTAAAGTTCCATCTCGTTTCCAAATTTTTATAGTGTGATCATCAGAAGCGGAGACTACGATTTTACCGTCAGGACTAAAATTCACCGCCCTCACAGCTGCTTTATGACCTTTCAGTGTTGTTAATTGGGTACCGTCACGCTGCCAAAGTTTGACTGTGTTGTCTACGCTAGCTGAGGCAATCACAGAACTATCAGGGCTGATAGACACTGCGAGAATAGCAGATTTATGTCCTACTAAGCGGTTATATTCAGTGGCTCCATAAACGGCTTGCGCCAGCGCATTTTTTACCTGATTCTCAATATTTGCATTTGCTCTCTTAATTTGTTGCAGTTTTCTTGTTGCCTTGATCGCTTCTACAAGTGCATCTAAAGGATGATTTGAGGCAAACAATCCTTCCGAAGATGACACTAACGCTCGAATTTCGCTTATTTTTGCTTGGTGTTCACTCTTCACTGAGGAATCGTACGCAAAGTATGTTATTCCCCCTAAAATGCAAGTCAGTAGTAACGCTATACTGACCACAATCAACAATAGTCTTTGTCGAAAAGCAGCTTTTTTCTCTTGATCCAGTCGCGCTTTAATGACTTGAGCACGTTCTGCCTCTAAAGCCAGTTCGACTTCCCGTCTATCAACTTCAATACTAGCCGTTAAAAACTGATAGTCCAGATCACTTAGGCTTTTCCCCTGTGACCAGAATTGAGCATCAATCAATGCTTGTCCACGCAATAGCCGCGACTTATCTTGTCGGTTAGAAGCAATCCAGGCATTCAATGATTGGGAGTAAGGACGTAGATTTTGTAATTGTCTTTCTACCCATTCCAGGCAAAAAACTTCTCGATAAATGGGGTTTTTAATTCGCAAATAACCTTGGTGTTTGACTACTAAACCTGATAGCAGTAGTTCGACTTGTTCTTGCGAGTCGTCTGTGGGAATTTCAACTCCCTGCAAAAGCTGCTGATATATACCTAGTAACCTACCAGACCATTGCTCTTTTCGTAAAATGCGATCCCTAATTGTCCTTAAATGCTCTGGCAAATCTTGCGATTCCCAGTGGTCAATTACCTGCGATCGCACTAGATTCTCTATCCACTCAGCCTCCATTCCAGGGGTTGGTGGTAGCTGATGAGTTTGCATTGAGTGGGTTGTTTTGAGCACCAACTGACAGAGCTTTTGCGTTAGAAACGGTTGTCCCCCAGTCCAATCTATGATTTCTTTAAAAACAGCATGGGGGTTACTGACCCGACCCTCTAATCCAAAA
Organism: Nostocales cyanobacterium Centralia_MAG_434; assembly: GCA_021324415.1. Classification (GTDB taxonomy): domain Bacteria; phylum Cyanobacteriota; class Cyanobacteriia; order Cyanobacteriales; family Nostocaceae; genus JAJPJF01. Next base: position 32,048 of record JAJPJF010000349.1, on the reverse strand, counting down.
ATCAGCGGTTGCGCTTCCTGCAGTTGAAATCCCTCTAGCTCGATAGCTGTACCAATGTTAAAGGGTGTCCTTTTTTTATCACGAATTAAATCGGAAGGCGTAGCTACTCCAAACAGAGCCCATGTGAGGCGCGAGTATTCTGAATTATAGGCTCTTTGGTTGTAGCAATGGCGAATTAAGGCAAAAAAATCATCAACAGAGAAGTTCAGGCTCAATATGCTATCAATTTCATCAACAAAGATAAAAAGTTGGCGATTGGGAAGGTTAACCAACAGCACCTCTTCAATAAATTTACTCAATCGCTGCAAGAGTGAAATATCTTCATGCTCCTGCCACCAAGCCTTGAAGTTTAATTTACCTACTAGATTGAACCCATACAAAAGCTCCACCACTATGCCTTTATACCACTGTAATGGGTTGATATTTTCACTACCAATCTGGGTCATATCAATGTGGGTGCAACTAAACCCCTCAAGTTGCAACTGATACCTAGTATGGACTAACAGCGAAGACTTACCCATTTGCCGTGAGTTGAAAACGTAACAAAACTCACCTGCTTTTAGTGCACGATAAAGTTCACCATCCGCGCGGCGCTCAACATAGTTGAGGTCATCGAATCTTAAGCAACCGCCAACTTTATAGATGTGTGAATTCATTTTTGTAAATTCGTGCAATTGAAATGACAGACGATGTATTTCTAATCAGGCAACTAGCATCATTTAACTTTCCGTATATGCTCTTATTCTGCCCAAGGTGAAGGGATGACTGTTGTGGAAAGCACTTTCTCTGTAATCAATTTGATAGCGGTTTCTCCACAGTTAGGACACTTGACTTTTATTTCTTGTACCTGATCGCGTCCTTTGAATTCTTTGACTACAGGTTTTCCACTGCATTCACTTAACAACCCTTGTAGGCAATGGTAGCACTCATAGAAAACACGCTGGACAGGCTGATCACAATCGAGGATGCGAATATGTTGGCACTTTTCTGGTGGTAGCTCTGGGTTAGGAATGATTTTTTTGGGTTTTCTAGCAGATGATTCTGTCATTGTCCTTCCTTTGCCTTTGCATAAATGATACAGTGAAATCCCTCAACACCTACAGATAACGATCTAGTACTTTCCGCTCCTTTCGCAATACACCAATTTTTTAAGGATGCGATCGCGCACCTCATTATCATCCAATTGTATCCAAAACTCAAATTAGAGCAGCGATCGCGCTCACTAAGCATACATGAAAAATTTTTTCTTGACTGTCTACTTTTAACAAGGGCACTGTATTTATTGTTGCACTTTTTACTTTATTATACATTTTTATTATTTTTTTAGGTGCTACTCCTACGGCTCTGATGTTTTTTCAAAATTTTATCTTATGCCATCTGAATTCATGAAGTCTGAGTTTTTGACAAGATAAAAAATAATCAACACTATTGTATTTCTTCCTACATAAAATGTTGATATATATTGAAAATTTAAATTAATAAAAAATATTTAAGTTTGTGTAAATGCTTTTCTATAAGCTTTTTGGCTTCCTATATTAAGCAACTACTTGGGATAAATAACTATTTATTGCAAACTTTACATATTCTTTATGCAAGAAGCTATTTCAAGTTTTATGATAAATTTAAACAAACATTGCATGTTTTCCAAATCAGTCAAGAATCTCTTTTAAGTCAAACCACAATGGTTTAGTGCTAAGAAGTATTTCTAGGACCTATGCCATATCAAACTAAACATGAAGTACTCAACTTAGCTCATTTTTCGAATGAAGCTGAACTTGCACTATATATCATTTGTTTTTACCAACACAAATGATATATATGGACACCATTGAGATAACTGTCATTCCTAGAAAGTGCTTGCATATGGAAATGGATTAGGGAAAAATCCTCTCTCTCAATAAGTAGAATCCTCTTCAGGAGTTTAGCTTAGTTAAGCAGTTTTACTAGCCTAAATCAAAAAATAGTATCCATAGTGTTGTTTTCTATCTTTTATGGAGACCCAGTTCTACATGAATAACTAGAAGCAAACTCTGGTTTTGCCTAACTAGCAATAGGATCAATCTACATTTCTTGACAAGAATTACTTTCCAGTGAAAAGTATCTAAAAACAATGCAACTACATACACCTAGTCAGCTAAAACAGCTTCAACAGGATCTTCCATATTTAGTTGAAATCCAGGAGTGGGTTGAAAGTTTTGTTGCAAAACCTCATCCTATTGTAGGCAGAAATGGTCCTGTGTGCCCTTTTGTTCCTCACGCACTTAGGTTAAATAGCATGCATTTAGGAGTTCTTTGGGTTAAAAATTTGGAGCTACCGCAAATTGCACAGACAGTTTTAAGCTACCGAGATTTTTTCCTAGAGCTAGAACCCACAAAAGGAGAAGCTGCTATCAAAAAAACAATCATACTCATTGTTCCTGATATAGATATAGAGAATGCTCCTAACATCATTGATGTTGTTCAAAAAAAAGTTAAGCCTTTTTTTGTCGAATCAGGGCTGATGATAGGAGAGTTTCACATGCGTACGGAAAGCCCTGGTCTTCACAATCCAAATTTTCGTCCACTTCGCAGCCCAGTTCCGATGTTTGTTCTTCGGAGTATGGTTGAAGCTGATATTGCTTTTCTCCAAGATGAGAATTTGCACTTACGCATTAAATATCTGGAAGCTTATGTACAACATATGGAAGGAAGATATTCCAAATATTTTGAACAGAGTATTAAAGATAAAACTAAGTTAATCAAGGCTCGTGAATTAGTTTCACTAGCACGAGAGCAGCTTCAATTAGAGGCTGCTCTTGCATAATGAGAGTACTTTTCTAAGGCAATGCTTTGTTAACAAACTTAGTGTATCCAAGCATTCAATATTTTTCACTTATTTGTGTGTTTCTCCCCCAGTAAATTCGCATCAATAACTCTGAGTTTATTAATCCAGTGAGTCACTTTATTTACATCAGCTTCGAAAGATTTTGGCAGCCATTTATACATTGAGCAAAAAAATGAGGAAATTTCTGGACTAAGCACGAAGCTATTTAAACAGGAGATTTTCAACAGATGGATACATACAAACAGCAGTTGACGCATTCTAGCTATTACAAGCAGAAGATGGCTGATAATCCTCACCAGTTAGTGGTGGAGTGGAATCAAACCCAAGTTAACTATCCTCAATCTCAGTGTATTCATCAGTTTTTTGAAGCTCAGGTAGAAAAAACACCAGATGCAATAGCAGTTATTTTTGACGATGTAGAAACATTAGCTGCAGTATCTCTAAGTCTGACATATCGAGAGTTAAATGAGCGCGCCAACCAATTAGCACACCATTTACAAACATTGGGAGTAAAACCCGATGTGCTAGTTGCTGTGTGTGCTGAGCGATCGCTCTTAATGGTCGTTGGCATCTTAGGCATTCTCAAAGCGGGTGGTGCTTATGTACCATTAGATCCACAATATCCAACGGAGCGATTGGCTTTCATCTTAGATGATACCCAGGCACCTATAGTGCTCACTCAACAAAAATGGGTCAAAAACTTACCAAATCATGAAGCACAAGTTATTTGTCTAGATTCAGATTGGGAAATTATCGCCAACAATAGCCGTGAAAATCCTGTTAGTGAAGTCACTCCTGATCACCTGATGTATGTCATCTATACCTCAGGTTCTACAGGGAAACCCAAAGGCGTGATGATTCCTCATCGTGGAATCTCTAATATGCTCTACTGGCGGCAAACAACTTTTGGCATTACCCCACAAGACAAAGTCTTACAGACGATTTCATTTAGTTTTGACCCTTCAGTTTGGCAGGTTTTTTGGCCCTTGGCGTTTGGAGCACAGTTGGTCATGGCTCGTCCAGGCGGACATCAGGATAGTGCTTACTTGATCAAGACGATAATTGAACAGCAGATCACAATCCTTGGTTTAGTACCTTCCATACTGCGCATGTTAGTTGAAGAGCCAGAACTTGAAAGTTGTAAACAGCTCAAGCACGTCACTACAGGTGGAGAGGCTTTACCAATTGAACTCATGGAGCACTTCCTAAACCGCCTGAATTTGGAAAATGTACTACTCAATTGTTATGGTCCTACAGAAACATCCATTGATGCGACTTACTGGATATGCCAAAGAGGAAAGTATGATTTAAGTGCTCCGATTGGTCGTCCCATTGCTAATGTCCAAACATATATATTGAATGAAAATTTGCAGCCTGTTGCTATTGGTGAATCAGGTGAACTGTACATTGGTGGTGCTGGTTTAGCACGAGGCTATCTCAACCATCCCGAATTGACCAATCAGAAGTTCATTCCCAATCCCTTTTTTGAGAGCAGGGGAGCAGAGGAGCAGAGGGGCAATTCTGAGAGGATTTATAAGACTGGGGATTTAGCGCGATATTTGCCGGATGGGAATATAGAGTTCCTGGGGCGCGTTGACGACCAGGTGAAGCTCCGTGGCTTCCGCGTTGAGTTGGGAGAAATTGAAGCCATCTTAGGTCAACACTCGGCACTGCAACAAGCTGTGGTGATGGTAAGAGAGGATGTTCCTGGCAATCAGCAACTTGTAGCATATGTTGTTGCGAAGTCAGGGCAAACCAATAACCAAATTGAACTACGCTCTTTTTTACAACAGAGGCTACCTGAGTACATGGTGCCTGCTGCTTTCGTGTTTTTAGATGCTCTGCCATTAAATGCCAATGGCAAAATAGATCGTCGTGCTGTACCTGTACCAGATTCTTCTAGCTTTATTCACTCCAACAGCTTTGTCGCACCCCGCACTCCCATAGAAAAGGTGTTGACGTCGATTTGGGAGCAAGTTCTTGGTCTGGAACAAATTGGTATCAATGATAACTTCTTTGCCTTGGGTGGACATTCATTACTTGCTACCAGAGTGATTTCTCGGGTGCATGAAGTTCTACAGGTAGAACTTTCTCTACCTAGCTTGTTTGAGGCACCCTCTGTAGCTGGTCTAGCTAGGCGCATTGAGATGCTAAATGGAATAGAACCGGAAAAATTTGCAGCTATTCAACCCGTATCACGAGATACTGATCTACCACTGTCGTTTGCGCAAACAAGACTGTGGTTCCTTAACCAACTAGAGCGCGAAAGCACTGCATACAACATCCCCATGGCTCTGCATTTGATGGGCACACTCAATGTAGCTGCTCTGGAGATGGCTGTCCAAGAAATTGTATGGCGTCACGAAGTTTTGCGTACCACCTTTAAACTTGTGAATGGCTCACCTGTGCAAGTAATCGCTCCCCCAGTCATAGATTTCAATGTGCTGATTAGGGATGTAGGGGTAACTCAAGCTCAAAATTCACAATGGGATGAAGTTCAACATCTAGTTACAGAAGAATCCCAGAAACCATTTGACCTGGAAAAGGGTCCTTTATTGCGAGTCACTTTGCTACGACTAGACAAAAAATCTCACGTGTTACTGGTGACAATGCATCATATCATCTCTGATGGATGGTCACTGGGAATTTTTGTCCGAGAATTATCGAGCCTCTATACAGCCTTCTCAAATGGAACTTCTTTACCCTTGCCAGATTTGTCTATCCAGTATGCTGACTTTGCTCACTGGCAACGTCAGTGGTTGCAGGAAGTAGGAGCAAACGGCTGTTCGCCACTAGAAACACAACTGGCTTATTGGAAGCAACAATTGGGGGGCAATCTGACTCTGTTAGATCTACCCACCGACCAACCACGACCACCAATTCAAAGCTTCCGAGGTGCAAAGCAATCTATAGAGCTATCCAAAGCTTTGACCCAAATGCTGAAAGCACTTTCGCAGAGGGAAGGTGCCACCTTATTTATGACGCTGTTGGCCGCGTTCAAGACTTTGCTCTACCGCTATGTAGGGCAGGAAGATATTGTTGTAGGTACGCCTATTGCTGGACGTAATCGAGCTGAAATAGAAGATCTCATAGGATTGTTTCTTAATACCCTGGTTTTACGTACTGATCTTTCTGGCAATCCCAGTTTTCGAGAGTTGCTAGGTCGAGTTCGTAAGGTGGCACTAGGGGCATATGCTCACCCCGATATCCCTTTTGAGAAGCTTGTAGAAGAACTGCATCCACAACGTAGTCTTAATCGACATCCGTTGTTTGATGTTATGTTCAACTTCCTCAACACTCCTCAGGCAACCTTAGAAATGCCTAGGTTGACTCTCAGTCCCATAGAGTTGAACGAACCCGAGTCAAAATTCTCCATGACTTTGTATGTGGAGGAGTATCTAGGTCAGTTGAAGTTACAGCTTGTGTATCAACGGGATCTATTTTCTGCTGAACGCATGACCAGGTTACTGGATCAATTCCAATATCTGCTTGAGCAAATTGTGACTGCTCCTGAGTTTCCGATCAGCGTCTATTCCCTCGTCACGCCAGAATCTCGACCTATTCTTCCAGATCCAACTGCGGCATTGCGTGAGCCAGCATATGATTTGGTGACGACAATGTTCACCGCGTGGGCAAACTCCACACCACAACATTCAGCAATCTGTCAAGGCGATCGCACTTGGAACTATGGCGAATTATCCACAAGCGCTCATTCTCTGACGAAGGTTTTGCTAAGTTACGGAGTCAGACGAGGTGAGGTAGTTGCTGTATTCGGACAACGAAGCTATGGCCTGATTGTCAGTATGGTCAGTGTATTTTTGAGTGGGGGTGTGCTACTGACTATCGATCCAAAGCTTCCAAGCCAACGGCAGCAGATCATGCTTGAGGAGTCAAAAGCGAAATACTTGTTATGCACTAGTGAGCCGTACCCTGAACAGAAGGAAATATGGAAGTCTCTAGCTGTCATCTACGTAAACCCATACACTGGTATAGCCACAAACTTCGTAACAGATAACACTGAAGCACTGCACCTACCTCAACTATCTCCTGACGATGCAGCTTATATTTTCTTTACTTCTGGTACTACTGGCATTCCCAAAGGTGTTGTGGGGTGTCACAAAGGATTGGCTCATTTCTTGAATTGGCAACGGCAGACATTTACAGTTGGTCAACACGATCGCAGCGCTCAATTGACGGGACTTTCCTTTGATGTTGCCCTGAGGGATATTTTCTTACCTTTGACCAGTGGAGCAACCCTTTATTTACCAGCCGAAGGAGATGAGCTAGAACCTACAAAAATTCTGCGTTGGTTGGAGGGCGAGCAAATATCTCTGTTGCATATAGTTCCTTCACTAGCACAATCGTGGTTGGTTAATGTGCCGTCAGAAGTTTCTTTAAGTGCTTTAAAACATATCTTTTTTGCTGGAGAACCTCTGAAAGATACACTCATACATCGATGGCGGCAAACCTTCCCAGAAAGTGGTGAAATTGTTAATCTTTATGGTCCAACAGAAACAACTTTAGCGAAGTGTTATTATCGAGTCCCAACTGATCCCTTACCAGGAGTGCAACCTATTGGCTCACCCCTACCAGAAACTCAGGCTCTGGTTTTAATAGAAGGTGGTCAACTGTGTGGCATTGGGGAACTAGGTCAAATTGTTATTCGGACACCATTCCGTAGCTTAGGCTATGTGAATGCTTCGCCTGAAGACCGTTCTCGGTTTGCAAAGAACCCCTTCCGCACCGATGAACAAGATTTGGTTTACTACACTGGCGATCGCGGACGCTATCGTCCAGATGGCTCTCTGGAAATTCTCGGTCGTTTAGATGGTCAAGTTAAGATTCGAGGGGTACGTATTGAGCTTCGAGAAATTGAGACGCTATTGGCTCAACACCCTATTATCCGGGAAATCGTGGTTATTACCCGAGAAGATCAACTCGGTGACAAATCCCTGATTGCCTACGTTGTTCCACATCAGCAGCAAGCCCTCACAAGCACTGAACTGCGGCAGTTTCTTCTTGAGAAACTCCCAAACTATATGATGCCTTCAGCTTTTGTCATTCTAGAGGCTCTACCTCTGACTCCCAATGGCAAACTAGATCGTCGAGCATTGCCATTGCCGAATCAAGTAAGAGTTGAGCCAGAAGAAACTTTTGTTGCTCCCCGTAATGAGTTAGAACATACAATGACACAGATTTGGGAAGAAGTGTTAGGTATCCAACCGATCAGCATCAGAGATAACTTCTTTGATATGGGAGGGCACTCCTTACTAGCCATACAATTATTTAATAAAATAGAGAAAAAATTTGGCGTCAAAATTCCTCTCGCAATTCTCTTCCAAGCAGGTACTATCGAGACCCTTACTCAAACGATTGAGCAACAACCAGGGTTAATATCTACTCACCAGAACCAGGACTCAAGAACTTTTTGGTCATCCTTCGTAGCAATTCAACCTAATGGTTCTAAACCACCTTTGTTCTGTATGCATCCTATTGGCGGAGAAATCCTGTGTTACCGCAATTTATCAATACTTTTGGGTTTAGATCAACCATTTTATGGGCTGCAGTCTAAAGGGTTAGATGGAAAACAGTCTCCCCATATTCGGGTTGAAGATATGGCATCCCACTATATTCGGGAAATCCAAACTCTTCAACCCCATGGTCCTTATTTTCTTATGGGTTACTCGTTTGGAGGTACAGTTGCTTTTGAGGTAGCTCGGCAACTACACAGGCAAGGAGAGAAAATTGGTATTCTAGTCATGCTTGATAACCTGCGTGCAGGTTATGATTCGCGAGCACCATTTTGGAAGCGAATGTTCTTGCATGTACAGAATGTTTCACAACAAGGACCTGCATACCTAAAACGCAAGCTTGTTGGTTGGAGAGAGTGGGGTGCGTACACTGTGAAACACAGATTAGAGAATTACAAAAAATCTTTGAACCCCCACGTATCAAAAACTGACGAGCACTTAGAAGTGATAGATGCTAACATACTGGCTGCCGAAACATATGACTTCCCAGTTTACTCAGGTCAAATCACCCTCTTGCGGACTGAAGATCAGAATCGGAGTGATGCTGTAGGTATGCGATATGATCCTCAATATGGTTGGGGTCATCTTGCTACTGGAGGAGTCGATACATATTACATTCCTGGCTCTCACTCTTCTCTACTTGAAGAACCCCATATACAAGAGGTTGTAAGGATATTGAAAGTTTGCTTGACTCAAGCTCAGGCAGAGAGTTACAAGTCAAATTGACGCAACATCAAAATCATTCCCTTCATTGAAAGTAGAGACGTTGCACTGCAACGTCTCTACTTGGTTGTTGGGTCACAAATCAAAAGCTAGATCTGCCCTTGCTTTCATTCCTAGGTTTTGCTGATCGCTTAACTTGGGAACTTCCCCCCGGACTTAGCGAAATGCCTCTCTAATCAATACTGAGGAAGGTCGCTAACTCACTCAGTACTTTCCATGTTTGGTTGCTGATTACACCATCAACGATCAATCCTTTGTTTTGCTGAAGTTTTTTAACTGCTGCTTCTGTGGCAGATCCAAAATTCCCATCAGTTACTCCAGAATAAAGGGAAACAATTTTTAGAACGTTTTGCACTCTTTCAACATCTTCACCAACACTTCCACGACGCAATACTGGTTTACCAACTGGCGCATCTGCCCGTAGCGATTGCCAAGTTTGGGGACCAGCAATACCATCCTGCTTGAGTAGAAATTGAAATTGCACTTGTTTTACAGCAATTTCTGTGCTCTCTCCAAAAATTCCATCTACACTGAGGCGTTGAGGAGCAGAAAGTCTTTTATTTAAGAGTTCTTGTAATTCTCTAACTGTGGCACCAGTAGAATTCAGTTTGAGAATAGGGTCGTTGGAGGTTGTTGTTTGCATAATTTTTCACATAATTTAGTTGCTAATTAATTATCCACGTCCTATCGCAAACATTACGAATCACTTTTACTGTTTTTTGTTTGGATTCTGTATCAACTACACTCTCAATACAGACGCGTAACATCATTATTTCTCAAGGTCTCTAAAGCTAGCTTCATTTGTATATCTGCAGCAGCACTTCAACAAACCTACAAGAATGATGGTTTAGTCTTGTCTTGTTGCGACTGCCGTGCATCGGCATATATATAATAAAAAATATGGGAATTCGTAAAAAGCGTAACGCTCTGCGTCAGTCAATGGCGGTCTTCCGCTACAGTGGTCGGGCTATTAGCTTGGTGTGGACAACAAGCCGCTCTCTGACTATACTTTTCGCAGCCTTAACTCTTGTAGCAGGTCTTTTACCAGCTGCCCTAGCTTATATCGGCAAACTCATTGTTGATACTGTGGTTGCAGCTTCTCAGATTAATACACATAATAATAATTTTGTCAATAGTTATCGGCCTTTGCTATATGTGGGATTAGAGGCTATCGTTGTTGCTGTTCTTGCAGGTAGTCAACGGGGACTCACCGTTTGCCAATCACTGTTGCGGATGCTACTGGGTCAACGTGTGAATGTTCTTATTCTGGAAAAAGCGTTAACTTTGGATCTCACTCAATTTGAAGACTCAGAGTTTTACGATAAATTGACCAATGCACGGAGAGAAGCATCGATTCGTCCCTTGTCACTCGTCACTCGTACCTTCGGCTTGGTGCAAAGTGCTTTATCACTTGTAACTTACGGGATTTTACTAGTCAAATTTTCTGTTTGGGCAGTGATGGTGCTGATTTTGGCAGCTATGCCTGCATTCTTTGCAGAAACAAAATTTGCCGGGCAAGCTTTCCGTCTTTTTAGCTGGCGTGCACCGGAAGCCCGCCAACAGAACTATCTCGAAACGCTACTTGCAAGAGAAGACTATGCAAAGGAAGTGAAACTCTACCAGTTAGGAGACATGCTACTGGAACGTTACCACGACCTATTCAATAGACTTTATAGTGAAGACCGCGATTTGACACTACAACGAGGACTGTGGGGATATCTCCTCAGTTTACTCAGTACTCTTGCCTTTTACTTGGCATATGCTTGGATTGTAGTAGAAACTGTTGGGGGGAAAATTTCTTTGGGAGATATGACAATGTATCTCACCGTATTCCGCCAAGGACAGTCTACATTTTCTGGTGCTCTCACTTCGATAGGAGGAATGTACGAAGACAATTTGTATCTTTCTACTCTCTATGATCTCCTTGAAGAAGAAGTTCCACAACCAAGAGGTAAAGCTATCAAAGGTTTACATCCCAAAGATGGGATTCGGTTTGAGAATGTATCATTTACTTATCCTGGAAGTTTACAGCCGGCTTTGAAAAATATTTCGCTACACCTCAAACCAGGAGAGAAACTAGCAATTGTTGGAGAAAATGGTTCTGGTAAAACGACTTTAATCAAATTACTAACACGACTTTACAACCCAGACTCTGGAAGAATCTTACTAGATGGGCTAGATTTGCAGGAATGGGATATTAATGTGCTGCGGCAACGCATCGGCGTGATTTTTCAGAACTTTGTCCGCTATCAGTTTACTGTTGGTGAAAATATTGGTGTAGGTGATGTGGAGTTAATAAACGACACATCTCAGTGGGAAGTTGCTGCAGAAAAAGGAATGGCGCGGCCTTTTATTGAACATTTACCCTCTGGCTTCCAAACTCAGCTTGGTAAATGGTTTAAGGGTGGACAGGAACTTTCTGGTGGTCAGTGGCAAAAAATCGCTCTTGCTCGTGCTTTTATGCGAACTAAGGCAGATATCCTAATTTTAGATGAACCTACATCAGCAATGGACCCCCAAGCTGAGTTTGAAATTTTCAATCACTTTCATACCTTAACCAAAAATCAGATGGTGTTTCTCATTTCTCACCGCTTCTCTACGGTACGAATGGCGAACAAAATTGCCGTGATTGAAGCAGGAGAAGTTGTGGAACAGGGAACCCATGAAGAGTTGTTACATGCTGGAGGACGCTATGCAACGCTATTTTCATTGCAGGCTGCAGGGTATCAATAGGGAGTTAGGAGTGGGGAAGTAATTTTGGTTTATACCTATGCCCTATGCCCGACCTTAACGAAGAATTGTTTGTTCTCACACATCTACTTAATCAAATCTTATGGACTTTATCTCTGATCCACCAATTCCTGTGAAGATTCAAAAGATGAAGGAACGGGTGCGGTGGCGGCACCCAAGCGTTGTTAGTCGAGGAATTGACCAAACTTGTATGGTTCTGGACGATGGAAACTCTAATAGTCCAGAATTTTCTTTTATGGTCATTGGTGATACTGGTACTAGATCACAGTACCAATATCATCCCCAGCGACAAATTGCTAAACTCATGCTTGAGCAGCTTGATGAGTGCCGTTTTGTATTGCATACGGGTGATGTGATTTATGTGGTGGGTTCCCATGAGTATTACCCAACCAACTTTATCGAACCTTATCGCGAGTTTTTGGAGGGAGGCGAAAAGTTTAAAACTATCCCCTATAACCAGATGATATTTAAGGTGCCGATTCTGCCGGTGCTTGGTAATCATGATTACTATGATGTGCCCTTAATACCTCGTTTGTTTGCTGGAACAACGCTCTTATTACGTCGTTTGTTTCGCCGGAAAGATGTTGAGATTGGCTGGCATGGATCATATCAAGGTGATGCTTATGCACAAGCATTTCTAGACTATTTGCAGGCGATCGCTGATCAACAGTTAGAACATCATTTAGATTGTTATTACACTGGCAAAACAAGCACAGGACGTTGTTTGCGTTACGAACTAGGACGTTTTACCCGCTTACCTAACCGCTATTACACTTTCCGTTATGGTGGCATTGATTTTTTCGCTCTTGATTCTAATACTTTCAATGAACCATCACCCTTACCTGCAACGCAAGAGGGGGAAATTGAACGCCGTGAATTAGAAAAGCATCAGAAACAAATAGAGCAAGAAGAACTTCAAATTTTGGAAGTCTGCACTCAACTTAATCCGGAGATTCCAGAACAAGCAGAAAAACTTAATGTCCTTAAAGCCAGATTAAACCAAATTGATGAAAGTAAAATCGACATTGAAAAACAACTAAAACCTCATGTTTGTACCATTGACTTTGAACAACTCTACTGGTTGCGAGACAGGCTAATCGAGTCTTGGAATACAGAGGAAGTCCGTGGGCGTATCATTTATTTCCACCATCCTCCCTATGTTACTGAGGCAAACAAATGGGATCAAGCACAAACTTTGGCAGTTCGCCATAATCTCCGAACTGTGTTTGATCAGGTGAGTGACGTTCTTGGTTCTCTAACTCAGGGAAGGTCGATAGTTGATTTAATTTTGAATGGCCATGCTCACTGTTTAGAATATCTTCGCACAACGGATACAGGACATGCTGATTCAAATATCAACTGCATCATTAGCGGTGGTAGTGGTCATTTGCCCCGCCGTCAGCGAAAGGAAGGATCAGAATTGATGGAGACTTCTCAAGATATTACAGGTAATTATAAGCACAAAGTTGCCGACTCATTGCTTTTTATTGGTCGCAATGGTGAAGCTACACAACAGCGATATCCCTACTCATTTGTTCGGATTGATGTTCAAGATGGTCGTCCACCCAAGTTTATTATCAGACCATTTATTGCTGAGTGTTTTCAAGGAGAGTGGCACAATCGCGGCTTGGAACCATTTGTGATTTGATCTGTGGGATTTTTCAATCTTATACCAGCGTTAACCTTGGTATCTTAAGATGCTGGCAGTTGCTCAGAAAAGGCAACCGCAACATGCTTAGGAATAGACACCATGAAAATCTCTCGCCTGCTGGTATTGACAGCTTTAGCCTTAAGCTTAATTTTTTTGACCACACCTCTAGCAGCACAGGAAAACCAAACCACGCCAACTGCTATTACTCAGAATCAAACCACACCAGGTGCTGGTAACGCTGACGCTACTAAAATTGCTCAAAATTCTCCACTCATACAATCGGCTTATGAATTCCTGATACAACAGGCTAAGCAAGTTCAAACTGCTAGTTACAGAAACGCCACACTTGATGCAATTAGCAACTCCAAAACCTGCATCACCCATAGGGCTGGAGTTACCGATAGCCAGAAGCAGGTCATCTTGCAACAGTTAGTGCAGGAGGGCTTAGTAGATCCAGCTGATGGCAATACCTTTCCAGGCGGATTAATCGCTGGGATTTTCCCACCAGTTTTGGAAGATGGTAGTCCATGTCCCAAACTTCCTCAACCATTTTTCGCAGCACCTGGAAGCAGCAATAACAGTCATCATGCCTATCCAGGTGGGCTTCCTGTGCATGAAGCGTTTAATAACCTCAGTGGCTTGAGCTTTGCTACGAACTATCGACTGATCTACGGTCAAAGTCGCAGCGATGGGCTACCAGTGATCAACCCATCCAATCACAAAAACAAAAATTCAGATATCTATCTCAGTGATGACCTACTTTCCACTGCCCCCATTTGGCATGACTGGGCTAAACCAATCGTTTTTCAGTGGAATGCTGATGGTACTGAGTTCCAGGAATTGAACTTTGGTGGCAATGGCAAAACTGATAACTATGGTGCAGCAGGCGATTCTAGAACTGGTGGTCATCACATTATCGGTTTAGCAGAGGCCATGAAACGTGGGTTGTCTCCAGAACTTGTGATTACTCAAGCTTCTGCCCACTCCGCGCCAACTTTGGGTAATGAATACAAGGTAGTTAACTGGTTGCGTGCTGCCGCGATTCTGGCTCAAATTGATCCCGTAGACCAAGGCTACTTATTTGTAGATAATCAGAAGCGTTTGCGTTTACCTCCAGTGCGCAAGCTTGGCAGCCTTGATCTCACGGCAACGAAGTCATCCCAAACGAACTTACTGGCTGAGTATGCCCTACACAACCTCTCGGATGCTGACTTTGTTCTGACAATTCCAGCTATCACCATCGATCAAGAAATTTTGAGTGCGATCGCTCCCCAGTTTGGCTACAATCCTGCTGATACAGCAACCTACATCAAGAAATTCCGCAACCCTGTGTTAAGTTATTTATCAGCTGAACGGTTGCTCATTATATATGGCAACAATGGACTTGAAGGAGTGATTGATGAAATCAGTAAGCTCAGTCATAAGAAGATAATCTAGTTATTGAGCCGATGAGCCGAGATTCCATCTACACAATCTCGGCTCAGTACCTTAAGATTGATCTGTCACGAGACTTGCACTTTTGGTTGTACTATCCCAAACTATCCAGCTAAATTGGTTGTCCAGATCAGCTGTGGTGTTTGTGACTTTGAAATAGAACTTCTCGCCACGGTTAGTTTCAACAGCAAAGTCAGCTTTTTCGGCATACACTACTTTAAAACCTCTGTCTCTGAGGCAATACATTGCCCAAGCTTTCAATGACTGCTTACTTGGATCGTGTGGAATTGGTGGATTTTTGACTGTTTGCTCGATGAGTTGAAATATTTGCATTAGTCTTGACTCACAGGATCTTCAGGATTACAGCGAATCTCAATCATAAATCCATCAGGATCATAGAAGTAAACACCTCTGCCAGTGGGACGCGTGACCGGACCATGAGCGATCGCTATTTGGTTTTGTCTTAGGACTTCGACTGCTTGATCAAATAGCTGTGGAGCAATGTCAAACGCTAGATGATAAGCTCTGGTGAAAGAGCGTTCTGGGTTAGGATCTGGGGGTAGTAGATTAGGTTCCCAAAATAAGTCTAGTATCGTACCATCAGGGGTCACAAAATTAGCTACTTTTCCAGCTGCTACTAAGTCCACAAGAGTTTCTGGGACTTCTTCGCCTTTCAGTTCGTGCAACCCGAGGAGAGTACCGTAAAAATATCGGGAAGCTTCCATATCATGAACATTGAGGGCGATATGGTGTACTCGCCGTAAATCGCCCGGAGCAAGAACACTATTCAGAGATTGGGGAGTAGATAGCATGGCGAACTGCTCCATAGGTTAACCCAGTGAGTTGTTATTTTATCAAAAAATTGGGTTTAAAACCTCGTCCTTCTAGAACGGCTTTATGTATTCTCAAATATACTACTCCACTGCTCCCGTAGGATGGAGAATTTTGTAGAGTTTGTTAACATAACAAATCTTGTTAACTTAGAACTTTCACTGCTTTTGTATGTTTGATTATTCGTTAGATTTTAAAAATATTGACTTTCGGCAACATCCTGAACTGTATCGAGTTGGGAAGGGTGAGCAGGGTGTACTTTTAGTAGAACCTTACAAATCTGAAATTCTTCCCCACTGGCGCTTTAAAACTCCAGACATTGCTCAAGAGTCTAGTACAAAAATCTATCAAATGTTTCTCGAGTACTTGGAGCAAGATGATTTTGTCGGTGCAGATATGGCACGGAAATTTTTGCAAATGGGTTATACACGCTCACGTCGTTATGCTAATCATAAAAGCGGCAAAAAGTACAAAACCAATCCGCAAAAAGAAGCTTCAAAAGAAGACGAACTTCAAGCCAGAAAAAATATTTTACCAAATGAAATAGATCCAATTAAAGCTGAATCAGCAGAAATTTTTAAACAGAAGTGGATACAAGCAAAGACAAATGAAAAATATCTTCAACTTTTAGCAAGACATCGACACATACAGGAGGTCTAAATCACCTACAGCCTTTGATAGATTTTTAATAAATTTTAATTAACTTAATTTTTTCTTGACGACTTCCAAGTAAAAACATATCTAAAACAATGGTGGGTTAGGCTCAGTTTACTCATGATGTCAAACTTGAATTGTGGTATACCTAACCCACTCTAAAAAATAGATCATTGATTTTTCTGTTTATCCCTAGATGCAATCCGAGTGTTAAGCAGTAGAACTGTTATTCGCATTTGCCTATCAGCTTTTTTGTAAAAAACTTTTCTAATTTATTTTTTCATTTGCACAGCATGAGTTTGCTCCTGAGATTCAAGTTCAGTCAGTAAATCTTCTAACCAATCTCGAAAGTTCACTCCTTCACTGACAATATAACCCTCCTCCAGATCATACTCAAAAACCTCCTCCATCTGAGTAAATAGGCTTTCTGTATCTGTAACTTTAATTTCAGTGTCAGGATCTAAGTTCAAACACATAAACTTTTTCCCATCTAAATCCTCGGCAAAGTCAATCCACTTAGGATTCCAGTATTGTTCATTATCTGTAAATGCATGGTCAGAAACTGTTGTTCCCAGCATACAGTCTGTCAGAAATCCCAAATCTGGTAGAGGTTGAATAACCCAACGACCAAGACGCCAAGCCCAATCATGACTAAACTTCTGATAAAACATTTTTAGCTCATCAGGAAGCTTGACCCCGAGTAACGTTTCCACCTCAACAATATCCTCCTCAGATGCGACCTTGGGAGGTGTAACACATTTAGTGGGCTCATGACGCACAATTTGCGCTTCAATTCGTTGCCACAGTGTCTGTAAATTTACACTCATAGGCTGCTTACCGCAAATATACTTTTAAGCTCATATCACCCCGCAAAAGTAGGGGAATTTTACGTCATCATGTCAACTGTCATTATAGATAAGCCGTGACAATTGACAGCAATAGGCGGCATCATCCCAGACCACGTTTGGAATAGGCTTTCTTGTCGCCCTGTTGTAATACCTATCATTTTATTGTTACATTTTTTAAAAAAATAGTCAGTTGTGAACCCGCTCAAATATGGAATCAAGAAGAATTTGGACATTTTTTGCCACCTCTGAACTTAAAACAGAAGTGTTTATGTAAGCTTATTAAAGCTATTTCTGGAAAAAGTATCATGAGTTTTGGAACCTGGAAGGTTCTATTTACAACATGTTACTTTTAACAACAATATCTCCAAGTTAAAATTTCAAAATCCGTTTGTTTAACTAGCTTAGCACTCTTGAAACTCAAGAAGCATATTACCTTAAAAAGTAACGTTTTCGACTAGAGTACCCAATGCTGAACATTCCCCAACTTCTAGCAGATGAATTAGACCTTAAACTCTATCAAGTACAAAATGCACTGGAACTTTTAGCAGAGGGTGGAACCATTCCCTTTATTGCACGTTACCGCAAAGAGCGCACTGGCGAAATGAATGAGGTCCAGTTGCGTAACCTAGCTGACAGGCATAGTTATCTGACAGAACTGGAAGCAAGAAAATCTACCATTCTAAGTACGATCTCAGAGCAGGGCAAACTCACTCCTGAGCTCCAAGCAAAAATCGAATCTTGTTTTCAAAAAACAGAATTGGAAGACTTATATTTACCCTTCCGTCCCAAGCGACGTACCCGCGCCACTGCAGCGAGAGAAAAGGGACTAGAACCACTTGCTGAGTTCATCAAGTCCTTGAATGTCAAAAATGCTATACCAACTTCACTAGAGTCTGAGGCAGCGAAGTATGTTTCTGAGGAAAAAGGAGTTAAGACAATAGAGGATGCACTGAAAGGTGTTGCTGATATCCTAGCAGAAGAGGTGGCAGAAAAAGCAGAGTTGCGCGCGTATATACGCGATTACTTGCTAGAGGAAGGGGTGTTTGTGTCTCACATTAAAGATGAGCATCCTGAAGGGACAACTAAGTTCGAGATGTATCGCAACTATCGGATGCGTGTCAAAAATATTGCTCCACACAATATGTTGGCATTGGCTAGGGGTGAAGATGAAGGTATATTACAATACGAAATTTCTTTTGACGAAGATTGTGTCCTTTCTTACCTGGAGTCGAAAGAAATTCATACCAAAGTTCGTGCTATTCGGGATTTCTATCAAGCAATGATTAAAGATGCGTTTAACCGCTTGATGAAGACTTCGCTAATCAGTGAAGTCATTTCAGAGAAGAAAACCTATGCAGATATCGAGTCAATCAAGACGTTTGAAGCAAATTTACGAGAGTTGTTGCTATCAGCCCCAGCGGGAATGAAACCCACATTAGCGATAGACCCTGGCTTTCGTACTGGCTGTAAAGTAGCAGTACTAGACCAAACAGCAAAATTTTTGGAATACCAAGCGATATTTCCTCACCAATCAGCAGAACAGCGTCAAAAAGCAGCACAAACTCTAAAAAATCTCATTGAAAAGTACAACATTGAACTCATTGCGATCGGCAACGGTACAGCCTCTCGTGAGACGGATGAATTTGTCTCACAAGTGTTGCAAACAGTAGAACGTAAGCCCATTAAAGTGATAGTCAATGAGTCTGGGGCTTCGATCTATTCTGCCAGCAAAGTTGCCCTGGAAGAGTTTCCTGATTTAGATGTTACTGTTCGCGGAGCCATTAGTATTGGTCGTCGGTTACAAGATCCGCTTGCAGAACTGGTGAAAATTGATCCCAAGTCCATTGGTGTAGGACAATATCAACATGATGTAGATCAAAAATTGTTGAAAAAGCAGTTGGATGCCACTGTAGAAAGTTGCGTTAACTTTGTTGGCGTAGACTTGAATACCGCCTCCAAAGAACTTCTGACCTTTGTCTCTGGGATTACACCCACAATTGCCAACAATATCGTTGCCTATCGCAATCAGCAAGGTGCTTTTAAAAATCGTCGAGAACTGCTCAAAGTCCCGAAGTTGGGACCAAAGGCGTTTGAACAAGCTGGGGGTTTCTTGCGTATTCGTGGTGGTAACAACCCACTGGATAACACAGCCGTACATCCAGAAAGTTACCCTGTCGTGGAAGCGATCGCTTCTGATCTCAAAATACCATTAACTCAAATTACCCTAATTGCAGAGCAGCTTAAGAAAACAGATCTTAAGAAATATGTCACTGATACTGTAGGCGAACCTACCTTGCGTGACATTATCAATGAATTGGAAAAACCAGGAAGAGATCCACGAGCTGAATTTAAGTATGCCACCTTCAAAGAAGAAATTAAAGAAATCTCTGACTTGAAGGTGGGCATGGAACTAGAGGGTATAGTTACCAATGTTGCTAATTTCGGTGCTTTTGTCGATATTGGTGTGCATCAAGATGGTTTAGTGCATA
Source organism: Nostocales cyanobacterium Centralia_MAG_434 (assembly GCA_021324415.1). GTDB lineage: Bacteria > Cyanobacteriota > Cyanobacteriia > Cyanobacteriales > Nostocaceae > JAJPJF01. Next base: position 12,312 of record JAJPJF010000349.1, on the reverse strand, counting down.
TCTCTCAACTTGCTGATAGATACATAGATGATCCCAAAAAAGTCGTTAAGGTAGGACAGGTTGTAAAAGTGCGGGTGCTGGAGGTTAATGAGAAATTAAAGCGGATTAGTTTGTCGATGAAATCAATTAAGCAATAAGTTCCCAATGCTCCCCTTTGGGTGAGCACGGGACTCCTGATAGTTTAGCTAGCTCAAACAGAAGCCCCGCGCTGTAATCTTTGATTCAGTGACGGGATAAATGTCGGGACAAAAACGAAACACCCTTTTAGCGAATTAAACCGTAGGTTTGACAGAAAAAAGTGTAGTTGAGTTTTTGTCTATCTCTGGGATTTCTAACGAGTCAATCAACTCTTCCATAACTTGAGTCATAGTTTTATCTTTCCAAGCAGCATATAAGCGTACTTTGTTTAATCTACGTTCTGATATCCGGATTTTTAATTCTTTATTTTTCATTTTGTTCCCTTGTTTATACCACGTTTATGATAGCATAGATGTGAAAAAGAAGGTGATAAACAAATGAGGGACAGCATACCAATACAAGTTACGTCCGACAACACAGCAAGCAAAAGAAATAGATAGATGGTTGCCTATTTCAAAGTCTAGACTAGCCAAATCTGTGCATGATGCCGGATGGTCAAGCTTTTTATCCATACTGAGACACAAAGCCGAAAATGCTGGGTTGCTGATAATTGCTGTGAATGCTTCCGGTACTTCTTAAGATTGCTCTAATTGCGGAATCAAAGTTCCTAAAAAGCTACATGAACGTTGGCATCTTTGCCAGTGTGGTTGTAGTCTTGAGCGTGATCACAATGCAGCTATAAATATCAAAAATAGAGCCGTAGGCACTCGGTTCTTAAAGCTCAACGCCTCCTTACGCAATAGCCGGATTGTCTGAGAAACCCACGCTCTCGCCCGTTGCGGTGAGCGTCGGGAGTGTGCCACTTGAAGCAGCAATTTATTCCCAAAAATCTTCATCTAAGAGTCTTTCAATTTGGGAAATTGCTAACTTGATTACTGCTTGAACCGTTGCTTCCTTTTCCTCGGCTAAAGCAGTTTGCAAAGGTTCTATAGCAGTGCGATCGCCAATTTTCATCAATGCTAAAGCAGCAGCTTTTCGGCTTTCCCAATCAGGATGATGCAGCAACTCGATGAGGTTAGGAACTGCTGGTTCATAGGTGAGGTTACCCAAGACGGCTGCTGCTTCGCAACGCACAATTTCAGATGGATCACCTAGAGCGTCAACGAGGATGTTGAATACTCCCTCTTCGGGTTCTTCTTGAGCAATTTTAGCTATTGTCCCTACCACAGCAGCACGAACTTCTGGAGAATCAGAAGCGATCGCCTTGTAAACATGCTCTTTTGCACCTGCTCCAATAAATGCCAAAGCCCATGTTGCATGCCCTTTGGTACTTTCAGGATGATTTGGCGACGCGATGATTTCCAATAACGCTGGCACTGCTGCCTCACCTGTCCTAGCAAGTGCTCCAATTGCTGATCCTTTGACAACCGTATCTTCATCGTTGAGAAGCGCATTGACCAAAGTAGGGACGGCTTGTGGATCAGCAATCAGAGTCAAGGTTTTAGCGCTGGCTCTGCGCACAACTGGATTTGGGTGATTCGCCAAAGCGTCTAGCAAAAAAGGAGTGGCAGGTTTACCAATGTCACCTAAAGCCTCTGCAAAACTTAACCTCACCATCCCTCGAGAATCTCCCAGACTCTCAACCATCTGCTTCAAAAGCTGTTGGTCATTTGGGTTGAAGGTGTCTTGAGCTAGCTGGCTACTAACCGCCTCAAGTAAGGCATCTGTCTCTGCCTGAGACAAATGAACCACTCCTTCTCCAGCTTGAGTTTCAGCATTGGGCATGTTGTCTATTTCCTATGGCTTAGTTACTGCTAGCTAATTCAGCCTGCTGTTGGCGAAGTTGTTGAAGCGCGCTATCAATTCTGCTGAGTTCTGGCTCCAATCGTGCCATGACAGTTGGTTTCATCAACTTCGCCTTCTTTGCTGTTTCCATGGTTTCGTTGACCAAACGTTCCCGATATTCCTCAAGTTCTGTGATCGCTTCTGCCAATTCTTGAACAGTTACTGGATTGGCTGCTGTTTGTTCTGGAGTTTCATCCATAATCTGTTGTTTTTATATACGTGTATTGATAGATTTAGTTGCTAAATATCTATGTTTGATCTTCTCAGATTACGTCCCAATTGATTAAGTTTTTATAGCAAAGTGAATCATCCTACTACAGTGTTCAAATGAGACTCACGACCAACTATGCTAGTAAACACTACTAAAGCTACTCTCCTCAGCCATCTATAGATCAATGGATAAGCGTTTTTTTAATATCTTTGGGCTAACAGAAGAACAGGCGATCGCCATTATTGATACACCCATAGAACAGCTTGATGACCCTTCTGAGAAATATATTGCCGTTTCGCATCTTATTAACTTCCCCACTGAACAGTCAATTGCGGCTTTGATCCGCGCAATTGAGAACAGTAATCCCGATGAACTAGATCAACGCATCGTCAGACGCAAGGCTGTAGAAAGTTTAGGACGATTGAAAGTTGAGTCCGCATTACCAGTGATTCGGCAGTGCCTGAGCGATGATGATATTTATACTGTAGAGAATGCTGTATGGGCGATTGGAGAAATTGATACCAAAGACCCTGAAATTCTTGAGGAAGTGGCACAATTACTTGATAAACCAGGTCAGATCCACCGTGTCATTATTCATACCCTAGCCAATGCTGACTATAAACCAGCGCTAGAGAGAGTGAAAAAATTTACAAAAGCTGAGGATGAACCTACCCGTAGTGCGGCGATCGCCACAGTTTGCCGTTTCACGGGTGACTACTCCGAAATCACTAAGGTCATGGCGTTACTTGTGAGTCCGAATGTCAATGCAAGACGTGGCTGCATTCAAGACCTGATTGACTCACGCTACTACAAAGCCATCCCAGACATAGCACGTTGTCCTGTGTCTCTGGTGTTTCGACTGCGCGCATTACGTATACTGTTAGATACAGGTGTCAGTACTGGTGAAATTACGTTTACAGAATTTCAACCCTACTTAGAGCAAGTGCTGAACGATCATCCCAAAGATCTTGACCTAGTACATGAGTACGATGTCACGCCTGTACTGAATTTTGTGATTGATGAACTCTATCAAACTGATTTTGGGCGGTGTTATTTGGCAACAAAAACCTTATTAGATGTTTATCGCCAGGAAGCAGCAGAAGCACTCCTGGCAACTTATGCCCAAAAAGCTCATAACGATTACGGTGCCCACTACCATGTTATGAAACTTCTAGGCTGGCTGAAATACACTCCTGCCTACGATTTATTGGTAGAAAACCTGCACAATCGCGAACCACAGTTTCAGAAATCCCGTACTGCTTGTGCGATCGCTCTGGGTCAATTGGGAGAAGAGCGAGCTATTCCAGAACTCAAGGCAATCTTGAAAACTCCAATTTGGGACTTAAAGTATGCGGCTTTAATGGCATTAGAACAGTTAGGAGACTCTAGCATTCGAGAGATTGCTTCTGATGATCCAGATTGGCTTATCAGAGCAAAAGCAACCAGCTAACTAGAAAAAACACGACTGCGCCACTTATTCAACCGAGCTTCTCCAATCGCGGCAAACCGTTGAGCATCAGCGATTTCCTCTTGTAAAGCGGTAATATGTGCTGCTTGCGCGTCAGCTTTGTGTTGCAAATAGGTATATTCTTTTTCACTTTCAGCATTACTGGCTGGCTGCCAACTACTCTTCAGTTGTGCTGCACCAATTTCGGCAAACGGTTTGAGTTCTGCCAGTTGTTGTTGCAAAGCCGCAATTTGGCTTTTTTGTTCTTGAATCTTTTGCTGCAAGGCTTGTTCTGCTCGCTGACGTGCTTGCTCGTAGGTATCCACTTTGGCAGCATCTCGCTTACTTTTGAACAACTCGGCTAACAAAGCATTAATATCTGTTGGCTTCGACCTACCATAAGGAGTATTGGTAATAAGTGCTTGTTGCAGCAGAGGTTTATTACTTGACACTACGGTTTTATCGCTACTGCAATGGTAATACTGCAGTTGGAGCATGTTAGTAAACTCTAGTGCCTTTTGACCTGGTTGAGTTTTATAGCCTCGATAAAATGGCACAACATTTTCTCCATAGGCATTGATATACTCATCACTATCAAGATATGAATCTATATCGGCGTAAAAACCAAATTCATCCAGGATGTTGCTGTGTTCTATCATCTCGCTATAGTCATCAGGAGCGCGACCAAGCAAATGCTTAAAGTTTAGTTCAATAGCACGAAAGCGGTAGCAGTTGTCAAAAAATCTAGAGCGATATAACTCCGACTTTGCAACTAGTCGTACAAACTCACGCACAGTAATCGCACCTAGCTTCAGCTGAGATTCTGGGACGACTAACCGCTCACTCTCCATAATATGAGCATTACCTAACACATGACGATAAACTGCCCGAATCACAATTTCAAGCTCACTTTCTGAGGCACCTAACCGCAATTCTATTGGATTTGTCGTTTCTAATCCTGGGTTAGTAAAAGCTGGGTTTACAAAAATACGAGTCACTTAGAGAATCTCCACAAAACAATTTGTAAACAATCTATGTGAGCATTTAAGTTATCAAATTTTTACTAGGTTTTTTGTGACTTTTTTTAACAATTTTTGTCAGCCAAGATACAGAATGGTCAGATTTATTTTGTAGTGTGAGTATCTTGCTCGCTGAATATATGACGCGAGCGAGACGTGAGTCCAAAGCACACGCTTCGCGAATGCTCTACTTATTCCATTTAGGGGATGCTCCCAAATGTTGACAAGAACTAGTAGCTACTTGCAGGCACCTCATGAGCGAAACTTTCCCGTTTTTCAAATCGTAAAGGTCCAGCTGTGGAACCCCAAACCTGCTTGTGAGTTTCAACATCCATACCTCTATCTAGGCTTACCCACGTATGCTCGGTCATTTCAACTTCGCTTTCCAGGTAAGTTTGCCTACCATTGCGAAGAATTAAACATTGATGACCTGGTTCCACAGAGCCTCGAAACCTCTCACCCTCTCGCCGAAAAATCATTGAGCAGTTATAACGACGTTCAATACAGTCTGGGGTGATGCTGTTTAAAATAGCTAATTCTCGTGCGGCTCCAGCATAAGGCACTGGATCTTTAAGGCTGTAATTTTCTATGTAAATATGATCTCCCCGATCCACTAGTCGATGAACTCCTTGGCGATAAGGAGTCCATAAATCGTAATCATAAACTTGCTCAGAATAAAAACCAATACCAGAAAAAAACTCAAATGATAAAGGACGAAAAAAGATATGAATGTGAGCGTAAAGTTTAGGATTGACAAAAGATTGTTTTTGGTTACTAAAATCTCCTGCCATCCAATGAGCTAAGGTTATTAAATCATTGCTTGAGCTAGTCATACAGTAGGTCGGTATCACAAATGACATAAGCGCAATCATGTCATGCTACAGATGTAGCTTTGCTTGACAAAGAACGAATTTCACTAGAAAACGAAGCTGTGGTGACGCCTTTACCATCACTGGTTTTAATCATTGCCACTCGAAATCGCAAATTGGGATTGGCAAACCAGATCCGCTCCTCTGCAGCAGCGCGATCATATTCTGTGATCAAAGTGAAGATGTTATCTTCACTCATATGGTAATGACCTACAGCAGCAATGGTTTCCGCGTATCCAACTTCCCTCAATAGTTTGCCTCGGTTAGGATGATTCGGCTCGGGAACAGGTACTAGCACTGTACTACCAGAAAGGATCTGATCATCCCAGTCTGATTCTCCCTCCCAAGTCATGCGAAATGGGTGAGTAATGGTTGTAGGATCAACACTGTAAAATTTACAGATTTCTAGCACTGCTGGCTCATCACTCGCAAGAGACTCAATGTCAATAACAGAACGTACTTCTTCAAAGTGTGCAAAGGCGAGATGGTGACCACTACGTTGCGATCGCCATTTTCCAATTGAAAGTTCAAAGAATTCGGTAACGTTCATAAAAAATCAATTCAAGAAATACAGATGTCGTCTTTTTTCATAAATCTTTGAAAGGGATTTACCAGAGGACTCACGAAAGTCATCAGGCAATCCTCTCAGGTGTATTTACTCTGTTGCGCCAGCCCGTATGAGCAATTCTACAGTTGCTGTGGGGTAAATGGCTTTTCGAGCTTCCTTCAAAGCAGTACTATCCCAGTAGTTTCGAGCATTCACATCGGCACCATGTTCTAGCAAAATCGCTACAGTAGCACTATCGCCTCTTGCTGCTGCCACCATCAGTGGTGTCCAACCAGCAAGGTTTGCAGTATTTACACGAGCACCATTTTCAATCAAGGTTTGTAATGTGTCAGTATGACCATTGTCTGCTGCTAGATACAAGGCTGTATCTCCAATATTGTTAGTTGCATTCACATCTGCACCTCGGTCGATCAAACGTTGCACTAGGTCTGTTTGACCCAGACGTGCAACTGACATCAATACAGTATCACCATAGTTGTTTTTGCCATCAACATCTGTACTTTGATCAATTAAAAGATTTGTGATATCATGGTAATTGGATTCTGCTGCATACATTAAAGCCGTGTAGTTAGCATCATTTTTAATATTTGCATCTGCACCATGAGCTAGCAAAGTGTTGACAATGTTGAGGTAACCTTCTGCTGCCGCCATCATTAGGGCAGTGGTACTGGCTCTACCCAACCCATTGGCATCTGCACCTTGAGCCAACAAAGAATCTACCATATCAGCATCTGCTCTGATCACGGCTAAAATCAGTTGTTCTGTTAAAGCTTCACTCACTATTTCGGTCCGCTCCATTTGTAATATTGTTGGTTGGTAGTTGTGTTTTAGCGATAAATGACAACTACGAGCAAAGTACAACAATGTTATATTCCGTTACATATTTATGTTTTTTTTATTGATCCCCTTAGTACAGCTTTTCATAAATTCGCCACGTTTTGACTCGTAGTTGTGATCAAAATTTAAAGTGCAACTACGAGCAATAGGTATTATGCATTTTTGTGAGATCACCCTAACTTTTGAAAGCAGCCAGTTGGGTGATTAAATGGTTAAAATAAGGGGCGATATCTTGCTGTTGATGGGAAAGGCATCGCTTCAAGCTAGAAATCTTGAGTGTTTCTATTCCTAGGATCATTGCATCTAAGGGCACTCGTAATTCTTGATATAGCAGTTTCAGATAGTACAGTCCTGTAGAGCTTGTGTAGTCGGTGCACTGACCTGCAATTCCATAGGTAATGCATCGGAGAAAATGCCAGAAATCTCGCCAGCAAGAAGTTGCACGCTCCGGAGGATAAAGATCTCCGCCTGGCTGAATAATATCAGGATAAGTAGCCAGAACCTTTTCCCTCGCTTCATCAACAATCTCAGCCGCATGATCACGTAGAAACGCAGCGACAGGAAGAAAAGCCGAGGTCTTGGGTGAGAGTGCTTGGATCTGCTGCAAATCTTCGTCGGTGAGATAACGAAAAGCATCATCTGCTGCTTGAAATATTTGGATTGCTGCTTTTGGATGCGATCGCTCCCATTCTGCAAAGCTTACTATTCTGGCTTTTGCAATCAACTCCTTGATGGTTTCGCTTAATTGGGTCATTTAAAGATTCTTTAATAAACGTTATTGTTGCTGTTTACATTGTTTATAAAATTACCAACTTTTTTCAAGTCCCAAAAGTCGGTCAAGAATTTTAGATAATGTGTGAGACAAGTCCGATAAATCCTCCTGCCAGCACTAACCATGCAGAATTGATTTTAAATCGGAAAACAGCGATCGCACTCAAAATTGCCAAGAGAATTGTTACCCAATCCACCAGTGCGGCTTGTCCCAAGGTATAGGTAACTGCTGCCATGAAGCCTAAAGAGACTGCATTCACACCATCCAGAAATCCACTTGCCCAACGAGATTGACGCAACTTAGGTACCCAAGGGTTGACTATGAGTATGAGCACAAAAGCGGGTAAGAAAATGCCGATGGTACCAGTGATCGCCCCAGCATTACCAGCCAGCAAATACCCAATAAATGTTGCAGTGGTGAACACAGGACCCGGTGTGAATTGCCCAATCGCCACAGCATCTAAAAGCTGCTGTGATGTTAACCAGTGGTTGCGTTCGACTAAATCCCGTTGCAAGAATGCTAACAACACATAACCACTGCCATAGAGAACACATCCAATCTTGAAAAAGAAAACAAAGACGCTAATCCAACTGACTGATGTGACGGCTGCTGTACTACCAACCTGGGCCAGAATACCTGAAATAGGAAATAGGAATGCTCCGTTTATGTGTCTTCTGGTTTGCCAATTCTTCACCAACATGACAGCACTACCCAGTAAAATCAGCACCAAAATTTCATTCAACCCAGCAAAGTATGCTGCGATCGCCGCCACCCCTGCAATGATCGTTGGTAGATCCTTGGCTGCCTTTTTACCTAAATTCCACAAAGCCTGAAGCACGATTGCAATAATGACAGGTTTAATTCCATAGAGCAACCATTCTACCTGGGGGACAGTTTGATAGCGAGCATAAATAGCGGCTAATACCCAAACGATGAGCATGGCGGGCAGAATAAAGCAGCTTCCCGCAACTAGTAGACCACGCCATCCGGCTCGTTCATAGCCAATGTGAATGGCTAATTCCGTCGAGTTGGGACCTGGAATTAAATTCGTAATTCCTAGCAAATCTAGCAGTTTCTCGCGGCTGATCCACTGACGGCGATTGACCACTTCATTGTCCATCATGGCAATATGGGCAGCAGGTCCACCAAAGGCAATTGTTCCCAGTCGCAAAAATACTATTGCCAATTCAGTTAATCGCTGCTTCTGTTGTCTGCCAGTCAGAGCATGATAGGAAACTGCTTGTTGCTCTTGCTGGATATCCTCAGCTTCCTGGTTCACTGTGGTTTTCCTGATAGTTGATAGAATCAATATATCGGATTTCGATAACGAAAATCTATATAGCTAGAAGTTAATTCATGCTACCATGCCAGTGACTAAATACGGTAATAAAGTCGATATTATGGAGTATAGTGTATGAGTGATATCAAACAAGTGAGCGATGAGTTTTCCGCAGGTGGACAGCCAACCCCAGAGACGCTCAAACAGCTTGCTGATGAGGGTTATAAGTCTGTGGTGAATCTGCGATCGCTTGATGAAGCAGGAGCATTAGCAGACGAACAACAACAGGCTGAAGCCGCAGGTCTTCAATATGTCAATGTTCCTCTCAAGCCAACCGAAGCCAACAATAACTTGACTGCAAAAGTTCTCTCAGAACTAGAGGAATTGCCAACGCCTGTGTATTTTCATTGTGGTGCAGGTGGACGAGCCAACGCCTTAGCGCTCATTGCCTTTGCAACTCAACAAAAGCTGAACCGGGAACAGGTTTTAGCAAGGGCAAAAGAACTTGGTATCAACCCAGACCAACCTCATCTTAAGCAATTTCTAGAAGGCCTCTCTTGAGGGAATAATATGACTACTCCTCAAATAATTCGCCAAATAATTCCCGTACTTTTTCTTTAGCATCCTCTAAGGTCATTTTTCCTAAATCGGTAGCTCGGTAGAGTCGTCGGCTCTGCCGCCCCGATCTTTCCTCAACGGAAAATAGATATCCCTTACGCTCCATATCATGGAGCATCGGGTAGAGTGTTCCGGCACTGAGTTTATAACCATGACGTGCCAGTTCTTCAATAATGCCTAGCCCAAAAATTGGCTCCTGAACAGCATGATGCAAAATGTGAAGCCGAATCAAGCTAGAGTAAAACTCTCTTCCATCCATTGGGCAAGACTTCTGTAAAACTTAGAATTTTATTCTCGCGTATATATCGTTGGGTATTGTTGATCTGTCCTATAGATACCCTACACAACTGTCAAATAACTTTTTCTCATGTATTCGTAAATTCTTGCCGTCTTTAAAATACATTAAAAAAATAACCCTTGCTCTTCGAGTGTCACATGGAACTTCATCAAATCGAAGCTGATCTGAAAAACCCAGATTTTCAGTACCGTCTGAAAGCGATCGCTGCTCTCAAGGATTATGACTCAGAAATTGCAGTCCCTTTACTGACAAGTAAGCTTAATGACTCAGAGTTTTTGGTGCGCTCCTTTATAGCTATGGGTTTAGGTAAGCAACAGACTGCTGAGTCTTTTGCTGCTTTGATCAGAATAATGAAATTTGACGACACTCCAAACGTAAGGGCTGAGGCTGCCAATTCCCTATCTTTGTTTGGTAGAGTTGCAGTCTCTCATCTTGTCCTCTGTTTTTACCAGGATGACCACTGGCTAGTTCGCCGTACTATTCTGGCAGCCTTAGTAGAAATAGGATGTCCACACGAACTATTTGATATTTGCGTTCATGCTCTCAAAGGAGAAGATCCAACAGTCCAAGAATCAGCAGTAGATGCTCTCAGTAGCCTAGCCAGTTCTAGCGAACACGCTGCTGCATTGTCCTTACTACTGACGTTGGTTAATGCTGAATCCAGTCGCTTGCGCGTGAGAGTTGCTTATGCTTTAAAAAAGTTTAGCGAGCCGCAAGCCAAGGAAGCTTTGATCCAACTTAGACAAGATGAGGATCATAGAGTTGTCGCGGCGACATTGGAAAATTTATTAGAAAGATAGAGGAATAGGGAGTGGGGCATAGAGCAGAGGAGCTTTCTCTCTTCCCTGTTACCCCTTCTAATCTACTCCCTACTCCCCACTCCCTTAACTACTCGATCTAGATTGCGATTAATCATTTGCTCTAAAACTTCTTGAGAGACACAGCGACGTTCAGAGCAATAAGTCATGAGATTAATGCCATTCATCATCCGCACTGTGCTGACGCGTACACGAAAGTCATCAGTGATAAACCAGCATCGTTCTTGACCCTGATTGTTTTCATAGTCAGTATCAATTGTCAGCACTCCTTCATCAGTAAACCGATATCGACTCACAACAGGAATGCTCTCAACATAGCCTTGGTTACGGATCAGTTTTCCTGTTCTTCCACCTTCATCAGTGGGAATATCAACCAAAATAGCCGCGTTCTTGGGTTCAAGTGACCTCATGTCTAAGTTTACCTGCCATGCAAAACTAGCACCTCCCGTCGCTTTGTTGTGATCTAGTCCTTGCGCTTCGCAAACCTCTTTGACTTTAGGATCATCCTTTTCTAAAACTGTAATGGTTAAATTCGATTCTCCTGACTCATCTGCTGCCGAATCAAAGTGATGCACTGTTCGTTGTGTAAACCATTTCCCTTCGCTTTTGCGAAAGAAGTCCATCATTGTTAGGGGTTGTACTAGGTGCATCTTCATTCCTCACTCATAAAAGGTAGAATAACTCAGAAAGGCAAGCTTCAAGTCAAGTTAATGACCAACAGTGAAATTGAACTGAATTTAAATAATGACAGCTCTACTATCATGCCAATGCCGGAAATTTTAGCAGCCCTCAAAACAGGCGTGGCTTTAGGGCAGGCTGATTTTTATAACTTTAATTTTAGAAGTATGGATTTGCAAAAAGCGAATCTGAGCAAAATTAACCTAGTTGGAGCTGACCTTAATGGTGCAATATTGATTGATGCTAACCTGAGTGGAGCAGATCTCCGAGGTGCTGACTTGCGTGGAGCAGATTTAAGAGGAGCTAATTTACAGGGAGCTTATCTAAACCGAGCTGATCTTCAACAAGCAAATCTTAGTGAGGCTAATTTGGAGGGTGCTAAGCTGCAAGTTGCGCGTTACGACAGCGAAACAAAATGGCCCCAAGGTTATAATTACAGAGCTTCGGGAGCAGTGGGTCCTCATGCCAGTCTTAGTGGTGCTTATCTGAATACAGCGAATTTACGGGATGCTGATTTGCGAGCTTGTAACTTGCGCGGAGCTTACCTTAGTGGTGCTGATCTGACAGGAGCAAACTTACAAGATGCAGTTTTAAGTGGCGCTGATCTTAGTAAAGCTTACCTTACAGGAGCTTTTTTACGCGATGCTCGACTGACTGGAGTAGACTTGCGTATGGCAGACTTGCGGGCTGCAGATCTCAGTGGCGTAGCATTAGAGCATCTTCAAAGTATTGCTGGCGCTGATTTTAGTCTTGTGCAGGGGCTCAGTGAAGCTAATAGAGCCCTACTTTGTAGTCGTCCATCTTTAGAACTCGATGTGTGGAATGCCTACACCCGTAGGACAACTCGGGAGAGTTTGGAGAAGAGGGAGTAGGGAGGAGCCACTGCGTTGCGGAGGACAGTCGCGTGGGCGGGTCTCCCGACTTGAGCGAACTGTCCGTTGAGGTTCCCTCCGTTGTAGCAAGTGGCGTTGGGGT
>JAJPJF010000021.1 GCA_021324415.1 Nostocales cyanobacterium Centralia_MAG_434 | reverse complement strand
TGGATAATGCCTGAGATTGTAGTTTTTGTGGTGCAGGTGTAGGAGTTGTCCTTAGGGAAATAGGAGTAGTGGATAATGCCTGAGATTGTAGTTTTTGTGGTGCAGGTGTAGGAGTTGTCCTTAGGGAAATAGGAGTGTTGGATAATGTCTGTGAATGTAGTCTCTGTGTTGTAGGTGTAGGAGTTGTCCTTGGGGAAATAGGAGTAGTGGATAACACCTGTGACTGTAATCTATCTGTTCTAGGTGTGGGACTTGTCCCTGAGGAAATAGGTTTTTTGGATAACGCCTGTAGCCGCAATCTATCTGTTTTAGGTGTGGGACTTGTCGGTTGGGTGTTTTGAGAAGTGTCGGCTTGAGTTGAAAAGCATCCATTAAGTAGACCGACAAATGTCAAGTTTATCGTCCAAAAAGCGAATTTTTTTGAGACTCTGATTGTTGCTTTCATTGCTAACTCCTTTAGACATTGACCTGCAATCGATGCTTTAGGCACTTGCTAGTAATCAAAACTCTTAACCTAATCCACTCTTCGCTCAACCTCTTTAGTCGTATTTAGTCGTACATTTAATGAAGACAAGAAATATTAAACTGACTAATGAGTTATATGCTAGCGGTTTTTTGTGCAAAACTTAGGGCATATTAGGAAGTCACCAAGCCCGTGCACTTGGTGTAAATTCCAAAAATTCGTAAAATTTGAAAGCGTTTGATTCGGGAGTAGGAACAGTGCGTTGGTTGTCTATCTCCGGGCTATCTTGCAGCTCAATGCACTTTTTCAAAGGAGTTCACGCTGACGTTCTTTCAACCCTCGTGAAGTTGTTCAGGAAGTCTATGGCTGGCTTCTTGGGCATTGAGCTGTGCGCTCACTGATGTTCCTGGTTGCCGATAGCGAAGCGCTGCTGCTTTCAGCAGATCGCACTCAAATCTCCCCTTTAAGATTAAGTTTTACTGGAACACTTCATGTAGTACGTCGGGCTGTTCCGAAATTTCAGCGTCTAGAGCCGGAAGAAATACCTTTTTTTTCACCTGGCTTGTCAAAGAAATTTTTGATGAACAAATACCAGAGCGTGAAGGAAGAAGTAATCCGCGAGTAGTAAAAAAAACTAGAGCTAAATTTCCCACCAAGAAGCCTATACATAGGGTAAGTGAAGTTAAATTTGAAACAATCTCCTTTTCTGTATTCAATACCACTTAGAGCTTAACCGAACCGTATTGCATTGCCTCCCTTTTTTTGTTTATACATGTCTTGTGTACCTTGTCAATGCGTAAGTCCTAGTACAGACTTCCCTGACAAATCTGTATAATCTGTATAATACAAGGTAATCATTTCACTGCACCTTTTAGAGCATCGCCCATCGAAAGTTCTCGCATCGGTTTAATGGTGAAGTATTGAAAGGCAATCCCAAAAATGAACGCAACAATGTAATCTAATACCCAAGTGCCGAGCACATGGCTACCAAAGATGACAATTGGCACGAAAAATACAAACAATTCGGCACAGATGTCGCCTAAAGTGCAACCACTACCACAATGAGTTGCCGCGACACCAACACTTTGCCAAAATGGCTTTTTCTTATTTGGAGGTTTTTCACCTCGCTCGTTTGCTCTGTGAACTCGCTGCTTAGTACCTAATCGACCTACTTTGTAGTAAGCGTAGAGTCCTACTGGCCCCGACCATAACCCTGTTGTGTCACTCTCGGAAAACAATAATCGAACCCAATTTCCGAAACTGTGATTTAGTGGCGGTTTGGGACTTTATTTTCTAACAGAAAGTAAAATTTGTAGACAAAACGTGGAAATTAAAGCCCCGAAACTGTTTTGGGGATTGGGTTCTCCCAAAGTGACACAACAGGGATAAAGCGGTAACTGGCCAAACCACTTGCATAATCCACATTTGTTGCGGATTTTTGGTAAAGAGATCTAGAGCAATAATTATGAAGTAAATTCCGGCAGTGACTAACGAGACAATAGCAAAGTCATAAAGCCATGGGGGCATTTTGTGATTCTCCTGAGAGCAATGAGTGTCGATGAGAATAAACGATTATTAGGGGTTGAGCAAAAATAAATTGAACAAATCTTTTTGGGGTTATCGGTCTAGGCAACACTATTAATCGTTATCGAGGGTCTGTTGAGAGTCAGGGGGAACCTTCTTGAGTTGATCGGTCCGTGTTCCAACTAATTAGTTTTCTATTAAGGTTCCCCTTGACTCCCGACAAAATGCGTTATGTATCGAAAGTTTGTTCAATTTATGAAAAGCGTGAATGCTTAGTAAAAATTGGGCATGAGGCATAGATGGACAACAAGAATTTGTGACTTACTTATATCAAATTTAAAAATGATTTTGATAGATAAATTTATCAGTATGAAAATGATTTAACAACAGTCATGATTAAGTAGATATATTAATCTAATTCCTGCTAAGTTGTTTTTTAAATCACCTACTATGTATAGTATTTATGTACAAAAAATATCTAATAAATATGTTATATGAAAATTAGTACTATGATTATGGTATTAATTTAGCAGTTTAAAGTAGCGATATCCCCTAGCCAATAGAGGAATATAAATTTATATCATAAGGCTTATAAAAATTTCATACGATTTTCATTTTTACATTAAGTCTTTAGAGAAGAATATATGTTGTATTTCTTATAATTCATAAAAATTTTATTGAAAATTAGGACTATAAGAATAATTTAAAAATCACTCTTAAGGTAGTGTTTTAAGGCTTGAATGACCTGTGGTATCAGCATATGGCGATTGTGGTCAGTGATATGGATCGTGCCTATACTCATTTACGTTCATTTCCCATTGAACCCATATCGATTGAGGCACAGACAATACCACCGGATAATAAAGCATCCGGTGGTGTTCGTGCTTTCAAGTTTAAAGACCGTGATGGTCATAATTTAGAGTTAATTTGGTTTCCACCTGATAAAGGAAAGGCACTTAAGGCGTAATAAAATGTCCAACCATGCTTTGAGCCAATAAGGCCCTTGCCCCTAGGGTGTTAACTTTGTGAGAAAATGGCTGAAAAAAGTTCATACAGTTTTTGTGTCTTTTTTTTCAGCAGGAAAACACGATCCTTCGTTGTGAGAGCATGGACT
>JAJPJF010000545.1 GCA_021324415.1 Nostocales cyanobacterium Centralia_MAG_434 | reverse complement strand
GACAAGGGGGACAAGGGGAGCCAGTGCGTTGGGCGGCTTCGCCGACTTGAAGCAACTGGCGTGGACAAGGGGGAGCAGAGAAGAACACTGTAATACTATGCCCTATGCCCTATGCCCCATGCCTCACTCCCCATTATTCGCACGTTAAAAATATTTAACATTCTCATTTAATCAAGCCAGAAGCGAATCATTTGTACTAGATCGTGTTCTATTCTAGAAAAATGAACCTTTTCATGAAATAATGAGGGGAAAGATATATATCTATTTACACAGGGAACTATATTTGCCAGTTGTCTCAACATCCTCCGAAAGGTAGACTCAAAAAAAATGATTTGTGACAAATAATTAACAAAGCTCTGCAAATATCGTTCTAGAAATAGATTTTTATTAAGTTTTATTCGTGATGGATTTATGTTCTTAGCACTCTGGCCTGGTAATGTCTATCCTCTGGGTGCGAACTGGGATGGCAAAGGCACTAACTTCGCCCTGTTTTCTGAAAATGCAACAGGAGTTGAGCTTTGTTTTTTTGATAAAGACGATGAAGAGACACGCCTAAGCTTGACGGAAGTTGATAACTTTGTCTGGCATGGCTACGTGCCAGGAGTTGGACCAGGACAGCGATATGGATATAGAGTGCATGGTCCTTATGCACCCAGTGAGGGTCATCGATTTAACCCCAATAAGCTGTTAATTGATCCATATGCCAAAGCAATAGATGGTAATCTCAAGGGCAATGGACCAGAAGTTTTTGGCTATGCTTGGAATGATCCTGAAGAAGATTTATCTTTCAATGAGCTAGATAGCGCTCCATTCATGCCTAAGAGTGTTGTGGTCGACCAGTCGTTTGATTGGGAGGGCGATCAGCTACTACGAAATCGGTGGCACGAAACAGTGATTTATGAAACCCACGTTAAGGGTTTCACCAAGCTGCATCCAGATATCCCTGAAGAACTGCGGGGTACTTACGCTGGACTTGCACACCCTGCAGCAATTGAGCATCTCCAGAGACTGGGAATTACAGCAGTTGAACTGATGCCTGTACATCACTTTCTGGCTCTTCCAGGACATTTGACTGATAAAGGTCTATCGAATTACTGGGGCTACGATTCCATTAATTATTTTGCCCCCTACGCTGGCTATAGCTCCAGTGGGTCATTGGGAGAACAGGTCACTGAGTTTAAGGAGATGGTCAAAGCACTACATCGTGCAGGAATTGAAGTGATTCTTGATGTAGTCTACAATCACACAGGAGAAGGCAATCACCTAGGTCCAACTTTGTCGCTCCGGGGTATCGACAATACGATCTACTATCGTGTTGTAGACAATGATCCCCGCTATTACATGGACTTTACTGGCTGTGGTAATTCTTTGTATGTGCGCCATCCGCAAGTCTTAAAGTTAATCATGGATAGCCTGCGGTACTGGGTTCTAGAGATGCATGTAGACGGCTTTCGCTTTGATCTTGCCTCAGCTTTAGCGCGAGAGCTATATGAAGTTAACAGTCTAGCAGCTTTCTTTGATATCATTCACCAAGATCCTGTGCTAGCTGATGTTAAGTTAATTGCAGAGCCGTGGGATTTAGGGGATGGCGGCTATCAAGTCGGTCAATTTCCAGTGCTTTGGTCTGAGTGGAATGGTAGATATCGTGATACAGTACGAGATTTTTGGCGCGGCATTGATGAAAGCTTAGGACAATTTGCTTACTGTTTTACTGGTAGTCCTGATCTGTATGCGCTCAATGGAAGGCGACCAAATGCAAGTGTCAATTTTGTCACTGCCCATGATGGCTTCACTCTCAACGATTTGGTGAGCTATAACGAGAAACACAATGAGGCTAATGGGGAAGACAATCGAGATGGGGAAAGCCACAACCGCTCATGGAATTGTGGAGTTGAAGGTGCAACAGATGATCCTGAAATTCTGCAATTGCGGGAACAACAACGGCGCAACTTTTTGGCAACTTTGATGCTTTCTCAAGGAATTCCAATGCTGCTGGGAGGCGATGAAATTGGACGAACCCAAAAAGGCAATAATAATGCTTACTGTCAAGATAATGAAATTTCCTGGTTTGATTGGGACTTGCAACAGGGTAATCAAGATCTGGTGAACTTTACGCGCGAGTTGGTTTACTTCCGCCATCAACATCCAGTATTCCGGCGACGCAAATGGTTTCAAGGTAGACCCATTCATGGACAAGGCATCAGTGATATTGCCTGGTTCAACCCGGATGGCAGTGAAATGACCCAGGAACAATGGGAAGTAGGTTATTCCAAGGCAATTGGAGTTTTCTTAGATGGCAACCAACTACCTAGTGTTGGCCCTAAAGGTGAGCGAATTAGTGATGACAGTTTCCTGCTGTTTTTTAACGCTCACTATGAAACGATTGAATTTACTCTACCAACTGGCTTACCTGAACTGGAACAAAGGGAATGGGCTGTGGTGATTGATACCAAAGAGCCCCGTTTCATTCAAGATGAAAAACTTTACACAGGTAGTCAAACTGTACCAGTTGTAGCGCGATCGCTCGTCGTTCTTCGTCGAGTAGGGTAGGGGAGGGAGTGAGGAGTTATGAGTTAGGAATATATGATTTTTCTAGCACTCCCTTTTCTAGCACTCCCTAGCTTCCTATATCTTAACTTTACTTCTAATTCCTCACTCTCACTCCTAACTCCTCATTCCTCACTCTCATTCCTAACTTTACTCCTAACTCCTCATTCCTCACTCCTGACTTTTTATGAAAATAGGCGCTAATTATTTAGGCAACGGTCAATGTGAATTTACGGTTTGGGCACCGAATTCAGAAGCTGTAGCAGTCAAAATTGTCTCGCCCCAAGAGCGTCATCTCCCAATGCAGCAGCAGGAAGATGGCTACTGGCAGCTGACAGGGACAGAAGTCTATCCAGGAACGCTTTACTATTACCAGTTAAACAATGGTGAAGACAGACCTGATCCCGCATCATATAGTCAACCAGAGGGTGTCCATAGAGCTTCACAAGTGATTGACCATAGCTTTTCGTGGAATGACAGCAATTGGACTGGTATTCCTCTAGAAAGCATGATTATGTATGAACTGCACGTTGGTACTTTCACGCCAGAAGGAACTTTTGAAGCGATCATTCCTCGGTTGGGAGATTTACGTGAGCTAGGGGTAAATGCAATTGAACTGATGCCGATCGCTCAATTTCCAGGGGATCACCCAACCGAAGATAAGAATGCCTATCGCAACTGGGGCTATGATGGCGTTTATCCGTTTGCGGCTCAAAACTCCTACGGCGGATCTAAAGGCTTGAAGCAGCTAGTTGATGCCTGTCATCAAGAGGGAATTGCTGTGGTGCTTGATGTGGTATATAACCACTTTGGTCCTGAAGGCAACTACACCAGATGCTTTGGACCTTACTTTACAAAACACTATCGTACTCCTTGGGGTGATGCCATTAACTATGACGATGCTCATAGCCATCATGTACGTAACTTTTTTCTTCAAAATGCTTTGTACTGGCTGGGAGAGCATCATATTGATGCATTACGTCTCGACGCAGTTCATGCCATCTATGATTTTGGTGCAAAACATTTTTTAGAAGAACTCGCAGCAAATGTTGCAGACCTATCCAAGGAGCAAGAAAGAAAGATTTATCTAATTGCTGAAAGTGATCTCAATGATCCCCGAGTTATTCGTCCAGTCGAGTCGGGAGGATACGGAATTGATGGTCAGTGGAGTGATGATTTTCATCACTCGTTGTATTCGTTGCTGACAGGAGATAACATTGGATATTACGAAGATTTTGGCAAGTGCGAGCATTTGGCAAAAGCCTTTCAAGACACCTTTGTGTATGACTGGAAATATTCGCCTCATCGCCGCAGATTTCATGGAAATTCTGCACTAGATCGCTCATTGAGTCAGTTTGTCGTTTGCATTCAAAACCACGACCAAGTAGGCAATCAACCACTGGGTGAGCGATTATCTCGACTCGTATCGTTTGAAGCCTTAAAGCTGGCAGCAGGTGCCGTTTTACTTTCTCCTTACATTCCTCTTTTATTTATGGGTGAAGAGTACGGAGAGGAAGCACCTTTTCTCTACTTTGTCAGTCATGGCGATCCTGATTTAATCAGAGCAGTTAGACAGGGACGTAAACAAGAGTTTGCAGCTTTCCATTTGTCAGGAGAACCACCCGATCCCGAATCTTTAGAAACTTTTAATAAGTGCAAGTTGAATTGGGAAAAACGCAAAGAAGGAAAATACCAGAGTCTCTGGTTACTTTACCAACGTCTAATTCAATTGCGTAATACAGTTCCAGCTTTAGTAAAGCTTGATCGCTCTACTTTGGAGGTTGGCTTTGAAGAAGATAAAAAAATTGTCTGGTGGCGTAGATGGAGTGAAAATAATCAGGTCCTTTGCTTAATGAACTTTAACCACACAGAGACACCTTTCAGTCCTAAACTGACCAACAATAGTTGGAACAAACTTTTAGATTCTGCTGATGAACAGTGGCAGGGTCCTGGATCACTTCTGCCAAAAACAATAAGTGCTGGACAGGAATTAACTTTGCGATCGCAGAGTTTTACAGTTTACGAGAGTTCGGAATCCTAATCTAGCACACATACTAGCTACAAATTTCACCCAAACATCATCTGTTGGGTGGTGGTGCTATAGCCACCAATTGGTTACAAGGTCAGTATTGCTGACCGAACTCTATCAAATTAGCTTAGGAGTCAACGTTATATGCGAATTCCAACAGCAACTTATCGAATTCAATTCAACTCTGCATTTGGGTTTGAGGCAGCACAAGCAATTACAAACTACATGGCAGAATTGGGAATTTCTGACCTTTATGCTTCTCCAATCTTTAAAGCTAGGGCAGGAAGCACTCACGGATATGATATTGTTGACCCCACTCAGTTAAATCCAGAGTTAGGAACCCAAGAAGATTTTGAAGCATTGGTCAATAAATTAAAACATTACAACATGGGTTGGATACAAGATATTGTTCCTAACCACATGGCTTATGATAGTCAAAATAAGTACCTCATGGATGTTCTGGAACATGGTCCAGATTCCAGCTATGTAGACTACTTTGATATCTCCTGGAATTCACCCTTTGCTAGTAGCCTAGAACCAATCCTAACTCCTTTGTTGGGTAATTTTTATGGTGCTTGTTTAGAGAATGGCGAGATCCAACTACAGTATGACGAAAGTGGATTGAGTGTTAATTACTACAATTTAAAGCTACCTCTAAAAATAGAATCTTACGCCAATTTTTTGACTCAGAATTTAGGAAAATTAGCCAAAACTTTAGGGAGAAAACATCCAACTTTTGTTAGGCTGCTTGGTATCCTCTATAGCGTTAGAAATATTCCTTCAGAGGTCACAATACAGCAAAGGCGAGATCAGGCAGATTTTGTCAAAGGGCTACTGTGGGAAGTTTACACAGATAATAGTGAAGTCAAAGCATTCATTGATGAGAATTTGCAACTGTTTAATGGTGAACCAGGAAAGCCAGAAAGCTTCAATCTCTTAGATAATCTGCTTTCTGAGCAGTTCTATCGCCTTTCTTATTGGAAAGTTGGAGCGGAGGAGATTAATTATAGAAGATTTTTTACGGTTAATGAGTTGATATCAGTCAAAATAGAAGAATTAAAGGTGTTTAATTCTACTCATCAATTGATTGGTCAATTAGTGGAGGAAGGTAAATTTACTGGGTTACGAATTGACCATATTGATGGTCTTTATGACCCAACTCAATATTTAGAAAGGTTAAAAGAAAAAACAGACGATACATACATCATTGTCGAAAAAATTCTGCATATAGGAGAGCAATTGCCTAAGAATTGGACAATTCAAGGCACATCAGGCTATGATTACCTAAATTACGTCAATGGTCTTTTCTGTAAAACTGAAAATCAAGATAAATTTACTCAGATTTATTGGGATGTTACAGGTAGCAGAACACCATATGAGGAAATGATTGCTGAGAAAAAGCATTTAATCATTGAGAGAAATCTAGCTGGTGATATTGAAAACCTAACTCTTCAATTGAAGAAGATAGCAGGGATGTATCGCCATGGTAATGACTTTACAATCAATGGTTTGAAGCGAGCACTGGCAGAACTTCTGAGCCGCTTTCCTGTTTACCGCACTTATATCAATCAAGACGGCATCTCTGAATGCGATCGCTCTTATATCGAGGCAGTGATTGAAGACACCAAATCATACATGCCATTACTAGAAAATGAACTGAAATTCATTGAAAAGTTGCTGTTGTTGCAATACGAAGATTCTTTAACTCAGGCGGAAAAAGACCAGTGGCTCTACTTTGTCATGAGATTGCAACAATATACGGGACCCTTGATGGCAAAAGGCGTGGAAGACACTGCTTTATATGTCTACAATCGCTTCCTCTCCTTAAACGAAGTGGGTGGCGATCCGGGTCACTTTGGCATTAGCGCTTCAGAGTTTCATGACTTCAATCAAGAGCGGTATACTGACTGGCCTCATGCAATGAGTGCTACCTCAACCCATGATACGAAACGGGGTGAAGATGTCAGAGCTAGACTCAATGTCTTGTCAGAGATCCCTGACGAATGGCAAATAAAAGTTCGTACTTGGAGTGAGCTCAATCGTCCCTACAAAAAGAGTATCAAACGTTCAACGATGCCAGATAGAAATGATGAATATCTTTTCTATCAGACATTAGTTGGCGCATTTCCATTTTTTGAGCATGAGTATGCAAACTGTATTGAGCGCATCAAAGACTATGTGCTCAAAGCCATTAGAGAAGCGAAAGTTTACACGGCTTGGCTCCGACAAAATAGCACTTATGAAAATGCCTTCCTTGATTTTGTTACAGCAGTTCTAGAACCTTCAGAAGACAATCTCTTCTTACAAGATTTTTTGGCTTTTCATAAATTGGTTGCTCACTATGGCATCTTCAATTCTCTTTCTCAAACTTTGCTAAAGATCACCTCTCCAGGAGTTCCAGACTTTTATCAAGGAACAGAACTCTGGGACTTCAGTTTAGTTGATCCTGATAATCGCCGTCCCGTTGACTTTGAAACGCGACAGTCCTATCTCAAAGCAATTAAAGAGCAGGCTCAAATCGATATTCTCAAGCTGATTGCTGAGTTGCTTGCCACTAAAGAAGATGCCAGAATCAAGCTATTTCTTGTCTTCCAGGCTTTAAAAGCAAGAACACAGTATATAGAAGTTTTCCAAGAAGGCAACTACATACCTTTGGAAGCAGGTGGTAAATTTAAAGAACATATAATTGCCTTTGCTAGAAGCAAGGGTAATAGAATGACAGTCACCATCGCTCCCCGCTTTTTCACAAGTCTGATTCAGCAAGGAGAATGTCCGTTAGGAAAACATGTTTGGGATGATACATACCTTCACTTACCATCGGTAGTACCCTCGTGGAGAGAGGCCATAACTGAGCAGGTCATTCATGCTGATGGCAAGATATTCATTGGTGAAGCACTGAAATACTTCCCAGTAGCTTTGCTCGTTAGTGAGCAATAAAAATGAATTTATAATTCACGGTGTGTAGGGACGTAGCAATGCTACGTCTCTACCAGTATTAGGGAGGAATAACAAGTGGTGTTGCTTGATTATACAAAAAGTCCGATCTATGATCTGAGGTCTAAGATCTAATACTAGTGCTATGCAACGAGCATTTGTTACAGGTGGTACGGGGTTCATTGGTGCAAACTTGGTGCGATTACTGCTACAAGAAGGCTATGCTGTTCGCGCCCTTGTTCGTCCAGGTAGCCAATTGAGTGGTCTGCAAGGGCTGGACATAGAGTTTGTTAAAGGTGATCTCAATGATGACGACCTCTGGCAACAAATGCGTGGCTGTCAGTTTCTTTTCCATGTAGCAGCCCATTACTCACTATGGCAAGCAGATCGGGAGATTCTCTACCAGAGCAATGTCCTAGGAACGCGCAATGTTTTAGCTGCCGCACGGCAGGCAGGCGTTGAGCGAACAGTTTATACTAGTTCTGTTGCAGCGATCGGTGTTGATGAGTCTGGTAAACCTGCAGACGAAACCTACCAAAGTCCAGTAGAAAAGTTGTTGGGTGACTACAAGCAGTCGAAATATTGGGCAGAGCAAGAAGCTATCAAAGCCGTCGAGTTAGGGCAAGATGTTGTTATTGTTAACCCCACCACTCCCATTGGTCCGTGGGACATTAAACCAACTCCCACTGGAGATCAGATTCTTCTGCGCTTCCTACGTCGGCAGATGCCCGTTTATACAAATACAGGTTTGAATTTTGTCCATGTGCAAGATGTGGCATGGGGACATCTACTAGCATTATCGAAGGGTAAAACAGCCGAGCGTTACATTCTCGGACACAAAAACATGTCCCTTAAGCAGTTGCTTGACGAGCTTGCTAAACTGACTGGGATACCTGCACCTCAAATCTCGATTCCTGCTTGGATACCCCTGACTGTAGCATGGGTAGATGAGCGAATCCTCGCTCCACTTGGCAAAACACCTTCTATTCCTGTCAATGCTGTGCGTATGGCAAAACAACCAATGTATTATGACACAACCAAAGCTGTTCGAGATCTGAATCTTGTCCAAACACCCATTACTACAGCTTTACAGGATGCCATAGATTGGTTTGTTAAGTATGGCTATGTATCTTTATGACTATGTACGACACTCCGAATTGGTAAAACATCATCACAATAAATCCACAATGGAAAATTGCCGCTGACGGTCTAATTCCTGAAGCCTCAGTTTCTCGGCAAAGAAAGCTTTATAGTATGCTTGCCATTGCTCCGGTTCTGTTTCTGGATCTGTTTGCTCCCACAGTTCGCGAAAGTGACGATAGCGCTTTTCGCAAAAGACTTGCTCCACACAGGCAACCCCTGCTTGAATCCATTGTTGGTGGTGTGAGAGCATTTGTTTACGAGTTTTCTCATTCAAATGAAATAGATGAGACACTAACCTCAATTCTTCCGGAAATTCTAGGCACTTGTCTTGCACGGTAGATATCAAGTTAGTATCATTACTGGCAGATGGAACTTCTAAAATCTTTTGCCACAAAAATCTGTGGTGAGATAAGCTAAATTGCAAATCTCGCTCTTCTAAGGCAGTAACGATCACTTGACGATGTTCTGGATAGTGCAAGTAAATGCGCAGTAACAAAGCCTCTGCCACTTCTAGAAGATTGTTTTCTTGGGGGAGTGGGGCGTGGGGAGTAGGGGAGCCATCAGCGTAAGCGAGTTTCCCGACTTGAGGCGACTGGCGTAGTGGGGAATGATGAGAACGTGTTGTAGGATGAGGTTTTTCCCTACTTCCCCTTTGGGGAGCAACTTGAGTCAATAGATTTTCTACTCGTAGCGGTTTAAGTCGGTTATCTCCTAAGCTAAGGATTTCAGCACACTGATCAATATAATAGTTTTTTGTATCAGGATTGTTAATATTTTTCAGTAATTTTACTAACTCCTGAGACACTTGCTGATAGTCTGTTGCTTGTTTCAAGTCGCGATTTTTTGTGATTTGCTGAATTTGCCAGTCAAGCCATAGCGGTGCATCTGCCAATAGTTTTCGATAGTCTTCTGGTTGCCGTCCTTGTAAATACTCATCAGCATCTTTACCGTCGGGTAGGTTAAGAATCTTTAGCTGGACTTCACCCTTATATGCCAGTTCAGCTATTTCTCCAATCGCCCTTTCTGCCGCAATAGTCCCCGCAGCATCAGCATCAAAGTTGAGAACTAGCTGTTTAGAATCGGTGTAGCGCAACACTTGTCTAACTTGTTCCATACTGAGAGCCGTGCCAAGAGAAGCGACAACGTTGGTAATACCAGCGGCATGGAGGGCGATCGCATCAAAATATCCTTCCACTACCACCACTTGATCGCATTGGGAAATCGCATTCTTCGCTTTATCAAGAGCAAACAAAGTTTTCCCCTTGAGAAAAACCTCAGTTTCCGGCGAATTTAAATACTTCGGTTGTTCTGCACCCAGAGTTCTACCTCCAAAACCGATCACTCGCCCAAGGACATCGTGTATCGGAATGATGATGCGATCGCGGAACACATCATAATAACCGCTTGCTTCCTTGCGTGGTTTAATCAAGCCGGCCTTTTCTACAAGTTGCACTGGGTAGCGTTTATCATCCACCAGATAACGATAGAGAGTTTCCCAGCCTGCAGGAGCATATCCAATAGCAAACTGCTGAATTGTTTCCTCCCTCAATTGGCGCTGTTGCAGATATGGCATCGCCTTCAGTGGACTATGCTTGAGGGCATGTTGGTAAAACTGCGCTGCCGAAGCAAGGACTTCATAAAGCTGCTCTCGCAAAGATATTTGGCGCTGCAATTCTTGTCTTTGTTCAGGCTCCAAGGTTCTCAGTGACACTTGGTAACGCTGTGCCAAATCCAGCACCACTTCAGTAAAAGAGCGCTTTTCCAGATCCATGAGGAACTTGATCGTATTTCCTCCAGCTTGGCAGCCAAAGCAGTAATACATTTGCTTAGTCTGGCTAACTGTGAAACTAGGACTTTTTTCTGAGTGGAAGGGACACAAACCCACATAGTCTTTACCGCGCTTGCGTAAGACAACATGTTCCGAGATGACATCGTAGATGTCAGCCCTTTGTTTAACTTCTTCAATCGTATCTGGGTGCAAGCGAGGAATGTGCATATGAGTCAGTGAAGAGAGAAAAATGAACAGTAAATAGTGATAGCTGACAACTGATAACTGTCTGCTAATGGCTATTATATTGTTGTTGCAAAATGAAGAATATTGTTGTGCATAACCGCTTAAGCTTAAATACTGTAAAAGGAAATACTCTGTAAAAAATGGGACGTATTTTTATTTCAGCAGCTCATGGAGGCAAAGAAGCAGGGGTAATAGATCCAGGCTCAATCGCTGGTGGTACAACTGAGGCTCGGGAAATGATTTTACTACGAGATTTAGTTGTGCCGGAACTCAGGGCACGCAATTTTGAAGTTTTAGCGGTGCCCGATAATTTGAATACAACGCAAATTATCTCTTGGATAAATTCTCGCGCTCGTCACGGTGATGTAGCCGTAGAAATTCATGCTGATGCTGCAACCAGTCCTTCTGTACGTGGGGCAAGTGTTTTTTACATTGCTAATAATCAAGACCGTAGAAACGAAGCTGAACTAGTGCTCATAGGGCTGTTGCGCCGTGTACCCCAGTTGCCCAATCGGGGAATAAAACCAGACACAGCCTCAGGCTTGGGAAGCTTGGCTTTCTGTCGCCAAATAGTTATCCCTTCTTTATTAATGCTAGTTGGTTTTCTCAGCAATCCTGATGATCGTACTTTATTACAGAATCAGCGCCGTGACTTTGCTTTAGGAATCGCCGATGGCTTGACATCTTGGAGTCGTACTGTTGATCCTGATTCTGGTAAACCGTCTCAAGCCACTTATCCAGTGATCAATATCAGCATTAATGGGCAAAATTACTCAGAAAAAGGGATACTCATTAATGGTAATGCTTACATACCTATTGATTTAGTAGATAGTTTACGGATTGATTTATCAAAAGCACCTGATATCCGTCGTGTAACCTACCGTCAAGTTGTTTATGTTAAAGCAATTGAACTGAGAGAGTTTCATATTGCTATCTCTTGGGATAGTGAGAGTCACACTGTTGGCTTACGTTCCAATTTACAAATTTGCTCTGGTCAATTTGACAAGATTATGTCCCCAGGCAATACCTCAGAAGTACAATTGCAGCTATTTTTGAAGAATCATAATCAAACTGCTCTCACGCAATTTCCCGACATAGCAAAGCTTTATCGCGAAGAGGCAATGATAGAAGGTGTTAACTATGATATTGCCTTTTGTCAAATGTGTGTAGAGACAGGATTTTTACGGTTTGGTGGCGAAATACAAGCGAAGCAAAATAACTTTGCTGGGTTAGGCACTATTGGTGGTAGTTCAGAAGCAGCGTCGTTTGAAAATCCTAGACTTGGTGTTCGGGCGCACATTCAACACTTAAAAGCTTACGCTAGTTTAGAACCCTTAGTGAAGGAAACTGTAGATCCCCGATTTCGGTTTGTGACGCGCGGCGTTGCCCCCTTAATTGATCAGCTATCAGGACGTTGGTCAGCAGATACTGAGTATGGCACTAAAATAAAAGCCATGCTCAAACAGTTGTATGAGTCAGCGGGATTACTCTAAGAGTTTTTTTACAAAGCATCAAGGTAGCGCCGTTTTTCCAACTTCTACCCACAAGGTGCACTAATCCTGAGTTAAGGGCAACGTGAAATAGAAGGTGCTACCTTGACCCAGAACACTCTCAACCCAAATCTTGCCATTGTGTAGTTCAACAATGTTGCGGCAAATAGCTAGTCCTAAACCTGTGCCTCCTTTTTTCCGAGAATCAGAAACATCAACCTGTTGAAAACGCTCAAAGATTGACTGTAGTTTATGAGCTGGTATGCCTCGTCCTTGGTCTTGGACTTCGATTTGGAGATAATCGGCTTGTAACTTAGCACGCAACCAAACGGTATGACTTGGTTCTGAAAACTTAATTGCATTGCTCAGAAGATTAATCAGGGTTTGCAATATCCTATCTGGATCTACCATGCATTCCCTAGTCAAGGGCTCGATTATGAGCTTAATGTTTGCCTTTTCTGCCATTGCTTGCATTGCTTCTGCTGCTTGCATAAGTAGCTCAGCAATGTTACATTTTGCAAACTGTATGGCAATTTTACCAGATTTCATCCGCTCTAAGTCGAGGATATCATTGACTAGACGATTCAGGCGCTCGGTATTGGTAATGGCAATATTGAGGACTTGTTGACCTTTAGTGGTTAGTGTTCCTAACTGTCCTGCACTAAGCAAATCTAATGACCCCATGAGAGACGTGAGTGGCGTTTTTAACTCATGACTCACCAGAGAGATAAATTCATTTTCTAACCGCTTACGCTCTGTGATATCGTTAGCTATATTTAGAACGCACTGAGTACCGGACAAGTCAATTAGTTCGGAAGATAGCAAGACAATTTTGAAATCACCAGATTGATTACGAAATTCCATCTCATAGTTTTGCAAACATCCTGTTTCTAATAATTTTTCAACAGTGCTCGCATAGTTTTCTGGAGTGATTCCTAGGTTGAGTTCATAGACAGAGTGACCAATAATTTCTTCCAAAGAATAGCCACTCATTCTGATAAAACTACTGTTTACATCAATAAAACGTCCTTCCCTAAGAGTGGTAATGGAGATTGGGCTAGGGCTAGAACGAAAGGCTTTGGCAAATTTTTCTTCAGCCTGCTGGCGTTCATAAATTTCTTGTTGCAACCTAGTGTTTTGCTCTAGGAGTTGTTTTTGCAAATTCCGAATTGTTAAATGATTCTTGACACGCACCAACACCTCTTCAACTTGAAAGGGTTTTGTGACATAGTCTACTCCTCCAACTGAAAAGGCTTTCACCTTATCTAGCACGTCATTCATAGCGCTGATAAAAATCACTGGAATGTCACGGGTGCGATCGCTTTGTTTCAACGATTGACAAACCTCATAGCCATTCATTTCTGGCATATTGATATCAAGCAATATTAAGTCGGGTGGAGAGGCTTGTGCCCCTCGCAAACCTGTAGAACCTTTGGTGACGCTTCTAACTTTGTAACCCTGTTCAGTCAACATAGCAGCCAAGAGATGCAAGTTTTCAGGAGTATCATCAATCACTAAAATGTTGGCTTTATGTGTCTCCAATGGCTGATTATGCATTATCTTCCCCTTGCGCCAAATCAATAATTTCATCAAAACAGAAGCGATCCACTAAACCAGCAAGTCCCTCAGCTAAAGCAGAATAACTTTCCGGAATTTGTTCAATCAACTGAAAAATAAGTTCTGCATCCACCTGAACAGCTGCCTGATAGAGAGCAGTTCGCCATTCCTCTGGCATAATAAACAAGCTTTGTGGTTTTAACTCCTTGAATTCAGATGTAATCGCCTCTTGTCCTTTAAGAAAATCTTCTGATGTTTCACCGTAAATATAATTTACTTTCAGATACTGAGACATTTTGTTGAAGATGACCTCTTCACGGAAAGGCTTACGGATAAGATCATCACAACCTGCAGCTAAAATACTAGACCGTTGTTCTTCAAAAGCACTGGCTGTGAGGGCAATAATGATGGTACGGGGACATGAGATTTGAGACTTTGAATTTTGAAGTGAAGAAAAACAAGTGTGAGCAGTTTCCTGCCACCTCTTAATTTCCCATTCCCTAATTTGCCGAGTTGCCTCATATCCATTCATAACGGGCATTCGCATATCCATCCAAATTAAGTGGGGATGCCATGTTTGCCACAGAGCGATCGCTTCTTGACCATTAGATGCTGTACGAGTTTCAAAACCAACAGTGCTGAGTAGTTGCATCAATAGATCGCAATTTTCTGGAAGATCATCTACAACTAAAATCCGGTAGGAAGGTTGCCCTGGTACCAGTGCAATCACCTTTTGCTGAGACGATTGTGGTGCTACTTCAGATAAGTGCGCTAATTCAACAGTGATCTCAAAAGAGAAAATAGATCCGCTATCCACTATACTTCTAACATAAACATCACCACCCATTAACCGTACGAATTGGCGGCTGATAGTCAGTCCAAGCCCTGTGCCTTCTATAAATTGGGCAGCACTTGCTGTTTGAACAAAAGGTTGAAAAAGTTTATCTAAATCTTCTGGTGCAATTCCTTTGCCAGTGTCTTCAATTTCAAAATAAAGAGAGCACACACTAGAGCTAGAAGATGCAAAAGGAGAGAGAAAGGACTCTTGGTCAATGCCTTTTTGTATTGCCGCGTCCTTATGTTCTTCTTTGCTTCCCATTTGCACTCTTAGGGTCACTCCGCCTGTAATGGTAAATTTGACAGCATTGCCTAGCAGATTAATCAAAACTTGTCGTAGCTTACCCTCGTCCGTGAAGATGTACTGGGGCAAATTCGGGGCAATTTCAAAAGAGAGTGATAATTGTTTTGCCTCCGCTCGTACCCGAAACATTTCTTCAATTGTTTGTAATAACAAATATAGGTCAAAGGATGTGGGTTTTAAAACAATGCGTCCAGCTTCTATTTTGGACATTTCCAGCACATCGTTAATTAGGTTAAGCAGGTGTTCTCCACTACGGTTAATAGTTGCTAGGGCTTCTCGCTGGCGCTTAGTAAAAGTGTTGTCTCGTTCCATTAACTGGGCAAAACCCAGGATGGTATTGAGTGGAGTACGGAGTTCATGGCTCATATTTGCCAAGAAGGTGCTTTTAGAACGGTTGGCAGTCTCAGCGGCTTCTTTGGCTACCCGTAGTGCTTCTTCAGCCTGTTTGCGTGCAGTAATATCTTGAAAGCTCCAAACACGCCCAATAATTTCATTACCGCTCCACTGGGGTATGGAATAACGCTCGAAAACACGTCCATCTTTTAATTCCACCAGATCAAAAGCTTCCATTTCAGGATTATTAAAAACTATTTCTTCTACTCTGGCAATAAAGGCTTCGGGATTTTTTGTCTGATGAGCCATGAACATAAATCGTTCAAGAATCATATTGGGCTGCAAATATGACTCAGGGATTGACCACATTTGCAAAAACTTCTGATTAAAAGCCTGGACAGTACGATCTCGGTGCAGTACTAAAATTCCATCAGCTGTAGATTCCAGCGTTGCCTGGAGAAAAGATAAAGTTTTCGCTTGTTCCTGTTCTGCTCTTTGGCGTTCCGCTTCGAGGTGCTTTGCCTGAGTGATATCTCGAATCACTACACTAATACTGCCGATTTTTCATCTCCTGGTAGTTCTGCATAGTAGCCCGATATTTCTAAAATTAGGGAGCGATCGCCCTGCTGGAATTCATATTCTGTTACCTCATATTCTCCTTGTTGCACCCTCACATCTGGATACAACTCTGGCTCAACTGCTTTTCCTGCTTGTGTTAAAGGTAACAACTCTCTAAGAGTTCCATTTAATACCAAGATATGAGATTTGTTAACAAGTTTATCGAAACTAGCATTACACCATTGTATTTTTCTATTTGTATCGGTCCAGACAATAGAATCCGCAATTGCACTTAATGCAACCTCCATTTTGCCCAAAGTTGCCCGTAATTCATTGATCAAACCTGTTAAGTTAACACTCATTGAGTGACTCCTCATTGAACCGGACAAGGAAGGAGATAGGGGAATACGAGAAAATATTTTCTCTCTATTTCCCAGTTCTTTCTAAAGAGGACAAAGCATTACCAAAAACTCCACTGTCTCTGATGTTTCTCCAGCATGATTCAGATGCTTAGCTTCAATTTCTCTACCATCTTAAGACTGACTGATTGATAATTCAGCTACATTTAGCCACTTATTATAGTTGTAGACAAAATCAACTTATGCACTTTAAAAGAGAAAGGGGAAAATTTGTCTGCAACTCTTCCCTAATTCTTCTCGATTTCTCTCTAAAGTTAAAACTATCGACAACAGACTGATGCACGACCCCTGAGAAATTAGCATTCTGAGGGGTTTTTATTTAAAACTCAAGTGTACTCACCATTAACCTAGAACAGCTAATCAATAAATTTAAGTTTTTACTGAATTAAAAGGGGTAATTTAAAAATGACTACAGTTTTGCAGCTTGGCGATCGCACTATCAAGGCTGAGGAAATCATTCCCTTAATAGCTGGTTACAAAATCCTACCACAGTTGTTATGTGAAAGTATCATCGATCAAGCCATTGCTGATATTAGTTGCACACCAGAAGAAACTGAAAAGGCTTGCCAGGAATTCTATCAGCGTTGGAATCTGACTGACGAGGTTCAAAAGCAGTCTTGGCTACAGCGTTATGGAATGACCCAAAAACATTTAGAAAGCTTGGCAACACGTAGCTTGAGAGTTGAAAAATTTCAACAAAAAACCTGGGGACACAAACTAGAATCTTACTTTCTCCAACGCAAAGGACAATTGGATAAGGTTATTTATTCTTTGCTTCGGGTTAAAGATCAAGGACTTGCCAATGAGCTTTATTTTCGCATTCAAGAAGGAGAACAGACCTTTGCGGAACTAGCTTTTAAATATTCCGAAGGTCCAGAAGCTCAAACTGGAGGACTCATGAGTCCAGTTGAACTTGGCACTCTCCACCCCCAATTGGCTCAACTCCTGCGTATAAGTCAACCTGGCGAAGTTTGGACACCTTTACCTTTTGGCGAATGGCAAGTGATTATCCGTCTTGAAAAACTAATTCCAGCACAACTGGATGAAGCCATGCGTCAGCGATTACTACAGGAAAACTTTCAAGCGTGGTTTCAAGAGCAACTTGGGCAATTATCCACCCAAGATCAAATTTGGATGGGGGTCACACCCAAGCAACAAGAGGTCAATTAACCTCCGACAGTTTTTGTTCTAAAAAGTCGCATTCCATTCGCCGTAACTAGCAAAGAAGTTCCTGTATCTGCTAATACTGCGACGGCTAAACCAACAACCCCAAACGTTGCCAGCAACAAAAACAATCCCTTTGTTACTAAGGAAAAGATAACATTCTGTTGAATGACAGACACCGTACGGCGGCTTAAGTCCACAGCAGAGGCAAGTTTTCTCAGGTCACTTCCTACTAGCACAACATCTGCTGTCTCTAAAGCAATATCAATTCCCCCTACAGCAAAGCTAATATCTGCTGCAGCAAGAGATGGTGCATCGTTGATGCCATCCCCAACCATTCCAGTTATCCCTATTTGGCGCAAATGTTGGATTGCTTGAAGCTTATCTTCGGGTAATAGTTCTGCTTGATACTCCGTAATGCCAACTTGTTGGGCAATCTCCTGGGCAACGGTGGTGCGGTCACCCGTCAGCATCACTAACCGCTTTAACCCAGCGTGTTTCAACTGCCGTATGGTTTCTGTTGCTTCTAGCCTGATTCCATCTGCTAGAGCAATAATTCCTAGTAGCCCTTGATTTGTTCCCACTAGTACCGGGGTTTGACCAAGATTTTCAATCTTACTCAACAGAGATTCTTCTTGACTAGACAAGAGAATACCTTGATCTACAAACAATCGGCGATTACCAACGAAATACAATAGCTCACCAAAATTCGCCTGAATCCCCTTACCGGGTAATGCCGTAAAGTTAAGGGGCGTTTCTAAGTCTATGCCCTGCTCAATAGCCTTGGCTACAATTGCCTTCCCTAGAGGGTGTTCTGAGCGTTGTTCTAGGGAAGCCGCAATCAGTAACATCATATCTGTACTTAAGGCTCCAAAACTATAAACCTTCTGTACCACAGGGAGTCCTTGCGTAATCGTACCAGTCTTATCAAAGGCAAGATTGATCAAACGTCCGGCTGTTTCTAGGGCGTTCCCCCCTTTGAACAAAACGCCTTGGCGGGTTGCGGCACCAATGACACTGACAATGGAAACCGGGGTGGAAATCACTAAGGCACAAGGGCAGGCTATAACCAGCATCACCAGTGCCCGATAAATCCAAACACGAAAAGGTTGAGCGAATGCCAAAGGTGGAATGAGGGCAATGGCGATCGCTATGACAATTACGATCGGCGTGTAAACTTCTGCAAACCGATCAACCCATTGCTGCGAAGGGGCACGACTACCTTGGGCTTCTTCGACCAAATGAATGATTTTGGCAACGGTCGTGTCATTCGCTGTATGGGTAACTTTAACCTCCAGAAAGCCTCCCTGATTTAGGGTTCCAGCAAAGACTGTATCACCTGGAACTTTATCTTCTGGAATGGACTCGCCGGTAATCGGTGACTGGTCAACGGCACTCATACCAGAAACGACAACACCATCCAACGCCACCCGCTGTCCTGGTCGAATTGTCAAGATTTCTTCTAACTCAACAGAATCGACATTGACAGTAACTTCTTTATTCCCTCGTTTAACAGTAGCAGTAGGGGGCGCTAAATCCATCAGTGCACTGATAGCATTACGGGTACGACCAAAAGAGAAAATTTGCAGAGTTGTGCCTAAAGAAAACAAAAACAGAACCAGCGCCCCTTCAAACCAGTCTCCTAAAATCACAGCCCCAATTACAGAGATGCTCATCAGCAAGTTCATATCAGCACGACGCAAGCGCAACTCAAACAAACCTGCTCGTGCAATGGGATAACCTGCAATGATGATGCCAATGCCATAAAAAGCCCTTGTTATCCAGAGGGGTAATCCTATTTGTTGTGCGAGTAAGCCCAAGACTAACCCCACACCCGCTAAAATGACACTTTGTCCCCGACGGTTCGTTATCCAGAACTGCCAGATTGTCGTCGCATGCTGTTGTGCAGGCTTAGCAACTGGATCAGCGTTGTTGTGGTCATGATGGTGGTCGTGGCAATCATCATGAGTGTGTTTGTGGGAATTTGCCTCAAGATTCTCCCCAACCGTATACCCCAGACCTTTAATACGGTCATAGATTGCTGTCTCATTGACTACCTGCGGATCATAGGACAGTTGCAATCGTTCCGTGGCAAAGTTAATCGATACCTCCCTGACCCCTGCCATCTGCTGCAACCCCACCTCAATCGTCTTAGCGCAACTACCACAGTCCATCCCACTGATTTTGGCTATGAGCGTTTTTTCCGGGTTGACCTCGGCTTTAGTAACAGTCACCGTAGCGCTGTACCCCAATGCAGTGATACGAGTGATGATTTTATCTTCACTGAGGAGATCTAAATCATAGGAAACCTTGGCTTTTCCAGTGGTGTAGTTAACAGTGGCTTCCGTCACACCTCGTAACTGCTGCAAACTGGCTTCGATAGTCTTGGCACAACTTCCGCAGTCCATGCCATCGATTTGCAAAAGCTGGGTTTTGAGAGAAGGGGTTTGAGTCATGGCAGCACGACAGAAAAAGACGATAAAAGTCACTGCCCGTATTTTACTACAACAATTGAATAGTTATTCAACTGTTAAAGTAATTATCTCAGCGTTAGCCTTCCAGGAGTTGTGTTTGCGACCTAGCAGCTACAGCAAAACTGAACAAATTCGCCATCTGATATCAAGTAGGCTGATTCAAGACGTCTGTATCGTGAAGTATCTCTGGGAAGGTCATTGAATGTTTAAAGACAACCCTTTATTGCTAACGCGAACCATCAATCATATTAAAAAATTAACTCCAAACTATCAAAAAGCTCATCTCTAAATAAATTTGCATAGTTTTTTCAGCGACTAGCAAATTTTTTCAAAAACCATATTTTGCTTCCCTAGTTCTTCTCGATTCCTCTCTAAATTGAAAAACATCGAAGGCAGAGAAAACATCAAACCCGAGAGATTAAAAGACAGTATACCGCTCACAAAGCTACTGTTTCTAATTAATACTCTCCTAGATATAACACTTTCTTCGATAGAGAAATTAAACCTTCCCTGGTTATTCTCGATTGCACTCTAAATTTAGAAATAGTTTAGCCAATAGACATCAAAAGCTAACGACTAATGGTTAAACTTTCTAAAATCTTAGGCTTTGCTCAGTGTGTAAAAATCATGTTTTTACTACAACTAGACAAGTCTAAAAACACTTCAAATCTACTGACAACTTAAACAAAAACAACAAGGTGAGTCAAAATGACAAGAATAGTATATGATTTTGGTCAACTAAGTTCTACTCCTGCCCAAACTTTTTGGGATATAGGTAGTAAAACTGATCCTAACTATGATGACTTCGGCTATAAATTTACTGTACCGGATTACCAAAACTTTAATCTGGCTATAACAAACGTAGTTGGAGATGTTGCACTTGACCTTTACAGATACGATATTAATGGTAACATTAATTACCTCGGTACATCAGATTCTAGTAATAATCACGATGAATCATTTAACGTTTTCAGTCAACCGGAAACAAACGAAACAAACCAATACCTTGCTGTAGTTAGGAACCATAAGACAACAGATTCCACATTTAACTTCTATGCATCGGCTACTAGACACGATCAACCCAGCAATCTTCTGCCAATAGAAAGTAACTTAGGTACTGTAGATCAAACACATCCTGTTTCCATGCAAGTCAGAGGCGGTCTTGGTGATAGTGGGACAGCTGTGGTTTACTCATTCCACCTAAATCAAACAAGTAATTTGAACTTATTTTTGGAACAGGGAAATCCTGCTGTTGTAGGCGCAGGAGATTGTGATGTCATCATTGGACAGGATATAAACCATGATCGTATCATTCGAGACAGTAATGTAACTAAAGACACTGATCCAAACAGTGAAGTCCTTGCACGCTCTCAAAATGTAGGTAATGCTAACGAGACAATCACTAAAACTCTACCCGCAGGAGACTACTTTGTTGAAGTCTACCAATTTAGCGGTAATACTGATCCCACACTACATCTATCAGTTTCATAGGAACTGCCGTTGTTAGTTAGGCAAATTGCTTAATCAACATCACAAAATTAGCCCATGCTTGAATAACTCAGGCATGGGTTTTACTTTTAAGATGACCCCCAAGTACGTCAAGGCATTGTCAAGAGTTTAGAGTGGTATACGAAATTTTACCAGCACGGCTACGTACCACCAGATGCAGTCAACTGGTTAAATCCAGACAATAATCGCAGCTTACTCAACCGTGAGGTGGTTATGACACCAAACTATACTCTCTCAATTCCTGCTGCTGTGCGCCAAGATCCCAAGATCTACCATAATAAGTTGGGTACCATAGAGTTTCCAAATAAACCTAGTGGCAAACCAATGCGTTACTTAGTTACACTGAATGCAGCAGTGTTGTTTGCTGAGTCTCCAAACCGAGAGATCGCAAAGGACTTTCTGGCGTATTTAGCGCAGCCTCAGACAATCGG